>JBBDRX010000001.1:0-13907 GCA_040905245.1 Balneolaceae bacterium
GACAGCTGGTTTTGGTCCAGTCAGTGGGGGTTCGAATCCTCCCCGGGCAACACAACACAAAGGGTGTCTTGTTCAAGTCATCCTTTTTTACTTAACATCCTTGATGCCGGAACCCTTTGGATACCCCGCTCGCAATATTTGCAGGAAGAAGCAATCTGGCTCTGTCACGAGCCATTGCTGAAAGCTACGGAGCCACCCTGGGTGAAGTCACGATCAAATCGTTTTCCGATGGGGAGCTCTATGTGAAATACCAACAGAGCATTCGGGGCGAGGATGTATATATTATTCAGTCGACCCCGCCCCCGGGGGACAATATCATCGAGCTTTTGCTGTTGCTGGATGCGGCGAAGAGGGCTTCGGTCAAACGGGTTACGGCCGTCATCCCCTACTTCGGGTACGCAAGGCAGGACCGAAAGGACCGTCCGCGTGTCTCTATTGCCTCGAAGCTGATGGCCAATGTACTTGTCGAGGCGGGTGCCGACAGAATTTTGACAATGGACTTGCACGCAGCACAGATTCAGGGATTCTTTGATATCCCGCTGGACCATCTCTATGCAAGCAGAATTTTTATTGATCATTTTACCAGGAACCCCGTCGAGAATCTGGTCGTTGTTGCACCCGATGTCGGGAGTCTGAAAATGGCCCGTTCCTATTCAAAACGTCTTGGAGCCAGCCTGGCATTTATTGACAAGCGGAGGCCCAAACAGAACGTAGCCGAAGTGATGAACATCATTGGTGAGGTTGAGGGAAAAAACGTACTGATTGTAGACGATCTTATTGACACGGCCGGCACCATCACCAATGCCGCAGTGGCACTCAAAAAACGGGGTGCTCTGAGTATCAAAGCAACCTGTACACACCCGATACTCTCCGGCCCGGCCTACCAGAGAATCGAGGATTCGCCCATTGACGAGTTGCTGGTCACGGATACGGTACCACTGAGAAAGCCGTCTCCAAAGTTCAAAGTATTGAGTGTTGCCGGGATTTTTGCAGAGGCGATTCAACGTATTCATACGAATGATACGATTAGCGCCCTTTTTGATGATTAAATACTAACATACAGATACCATGAAGAAGCCAGAAGTCGTAAAACTTACAGGTGAAAAGAGGGAGACCGGAGCATCCTCCGCCAGTAAACTTCGCCGTGATAAACGGATCCCCGCAGTAATCTACGGGCCCAAACTCAAAGAGAATGTTCACCTGCACATTTCAGAACTGGAGCTGGACAAGATTCTTTCAAAGACCCAGACCAAACTTCAGGAACTTGCTGTGGATGGCAAAACCTATAAAACACTTCTGAAGCGTGTGGAATTCGATCCGGTGACTGATCGGGCCATTCATGTCGACTTCTACCTTCTGGACGATAAACAGCCGGTTACCCTTCGCGTGCCTATTCGGCTTCACGGAACTGCAACAGGAGTTGTCGATGGCGGAGGCCGTGTTTTCCAACCCATGCGTATCGTTCGGGTTCGCGCACTACCTTCTGCAATTCCCGCACAGTTTGAAGTGGATATCAGTCCGCTGGAAATCGGAGATTCGATTCACGTGTCGGAGCTGGACATGGAAGGTATCTCACTGATCGATGACCCATCCCGAACCATCGTTACGATTTCTCCACCGAAAGCAGAATCTGTCTTTACTACAGTAGCTGACGAAGAAGAGGTTGACGAAGAGGAAGCTGTTGTTGAAGGGGAAGAGGTTCTGGAAGAAGGTGAAGAAGGCGAAGAAGAGGCCGAAGAGGAAAGCACGGAGTAACCCGTACCGAACAACCCCGAAACGATGTCACTTATTGCAGGATTGGGAAATCCCGGCAATGAATACGCCGGGACCCGACATAACATCGGTTTTGAATTGATCGACCGGGTTGCAGAAAGCTTGTCGATATCCTTACGGCCTGCCAAAGGCCCCTATCTTCTTGGCGAAGGTTCATTCAGGGGTTCGAAAGTATATCTGGTCAAACCACTCACATTCATGAACCGAAGCGGTGCTGCAGTAAAAGATGCGATCGAGCGATCCGGGACCTCCCTGGAGTCGACGCTTGTCTGTTACGATGACATCAACCTCAATCCCGGAGTAATACGACTCCGTTCTGCCGGAAGTGCAGGTGGCCACAATGGACTCGGAGACATTATCCGAATGCTCCGGACAGACCAGATCCCCAGATTACGAATCGGAATCGGAAATAGTTTTGATCGTGGCCGTCAATCCGATTATGTTCTGTCTGATTTCACGCCTGAGGAACGTATCCTCATGGATGAGACTCTGCAGCAAGCAGAAGAAGCGGTTCTGACATTTATGCGTGCAGGCATTGTTCAGGCAATGAATTTATTCAACTAACCAAAGCAACTTAAAAAGATACCTATGAGTTCAATCATCTATCTAATACCGGCTGCAGGGTTGCTCGCCCTACTATTTACCTATATTAAATCGAGCTGGGTCTCCCGACAGGATGAAGGAGATGAAAACATGGCCCGAATCGCGAGCCATATTGCAGATGGTGCAATGGCCTTTCTGAGAGCGGAGTACAAAACTCTTTCTATTTTTGTCATTCTGGCCGCTGTCCTTCTGGCATGGCAAGGAGCTGTAACATCGTCCTATATGATTGCTGTCTCCTTTATTGTCGGAGCAATCTGTTCCGGACTTGCCGGCTTCATTGGAATGAAAGTGGCAACAAAAGCGAATGTCCGAACCACACAGGCTGCACGTACCAGCCTTGGGAAAGGGCTGGAAGTTGCCTTTTCCGGTGGATCTGTAATGGGCCTCGCAGTTGTCGGCCTTGGGGTACTCGGATTAAGCCTGCTCTTTCTTCTGTTCGGTTCCATATTCGATCTGCACGGACAAACCTCACCAGCCAGTACACAGGCTGTTTTGAGCCTGGTGATCACCGTGCTGACCGGCTTCTCTTTCGGAGCTTCGTCCATTGCCCTTTTTGCGCGTGTAGGTGGTGGTATTTACACCAAAGCAGCTGACGTTGGTGCCGATCTTGTCGGCAAGGTAGAAGCAGGTATTCCCGAAGATCACCCGCTGAACCCGGCCACGATTGCAGACAACGTAGGAGACAACGTAGGAGATGTTGCCGGAATGGGTGCAGACCTCTTTGAATCGTTTGTCGGCTCAATTATCGGAGCCATGGTACTCGGTGCAGTCTTCTTTACGATTTTTGACGGAAACGCAGGTGCCGCCCTTGGAGGAATGAGTGGAGTGTATTTACCGCTTCTGTTGGCAGCAGTCGGAATTGTCACATCTATCATCGGAACTCTGTTTGTTCGGGTAAAGGACGAATCCAGTGATCCCCAGAAAGCGCTCAACATTGGAGAATTCGGTTCTGCAATTCTGATGGCTGTCTCTTTCTACTTTTTGATCACCTGGCTACTGCCGGCCAGTTGGAGCTACAACGATCCACTCTATGGACGTGTGTTTGAGTACACAGCTACCGGGGTCTACCTGGCCACAATTATTGGGCTCTTTTCCGGAGTCGGGATCGGACTTATTACAGAGTATTATACCGGTTTCGGGAAAAAGCCGGTCATGGGAATCGCCAGCCAGTCCGTGACGGGTCATGCAACCAATATTATTTCCGGTCTGGGTGTCGGTATGATGTCCACTGGTATACCGATTCTGATTATCGCATTTGCCATTATGACTTCGTTCGAACTGGCAGGACTTTACGGCATTGCAATAGCAGCTGTCGGAATGCTGTCGAACACTGGTATCCAGCTTGCTGTTGATGCTTACGGCCCGATTTCTGACAATGCCGGCGGTATCGCCGAGATGGCCGAACTTCCACCTGAAGTTCGGGAACGAACAGACAAACTGGATGCTGTTGGTAACACGACAGCAGCCATTGGAAAGGGATTTGCAATTGGATCTGCTGCTCTGACAGCACTTGCGCTTTTCGGAGCTTATATGACCTCTGCAGGGATTTCCGTCATTGATATTTCCGAAGCTAATGTGATGGCCGGTATATTTGTAGGTGGAATGCTCGCTTTTGTCTTCTCCGCGCTCTCAATGAATGCTGTCGGACGGGCGGCCGGCGCAATGATTGAAGAAGTTCGCCGACAGTTCAACTCCATTCCACCGTTGAAAGCGGCACTGGAGGTCATGCGCAAAAATGAAGGTGTCGATCAGAAAGAGTGGTCGGATACAGACCGTTCTACATTTGATGCGGCCCATGGAACAGCCGAATACAGCAAATGTGTTGAGATATCCACACGTTCTGCCCTGCGGGAGATGATTGCACCAGGCCTGCTGGCTGTTCTGGTTCCGGTTCTGGTCGGATTTATTTTTGGCAAAGAGGCTCTCGGCGGACTCCTTGCCGGAGTAACCGTTGTCGGAGTTTTGATGGCAATTTTTCAGGCAAATGCTGGTGGTGCCTGGGATAATGCCAAAAAAATGATCGAGTCAGGAATTACAGTAGATGGAGTCACCTACGAGAAGGGATCAGATGCACACAAGGCATCCGTTACCGGTGATACAGTAGGTGATCCTCTCAAAGATACCTCCGGGCCATCACTGAATATTCTGTTGAAGTTAATCTCTGTAATCGCTCTCGTAATTGCTACTGCTCTGTAGTAGAGGCAGTAATTCTTTAACAGACAATGGTAGTCGGGTTTATCCCGTATCCCAATCAATATCTCAAAAGCTCTTTCACAATTGTGAAGGAGCTTTTTTATTGGGATCCTGTCCACAGGAACTCCTATTTTTAAAATATGGATATATTCAAACTGATTTACGAACATGACCTTCGACTGGAATCCCTTCGAGCCCGGCATACCGACCGGGGCCGCCAGGATGTGACTGTATCACTCGAATCCCTGCTCAAACCGGACCCGACCTACTCCAGGTTTTACCTGAGTGGCACCAGACTGGACGAACGACAATTTGGACTCAACGTCCTTGAACACTACTCTTCTGTCATGGACTGCCTGGAGACTGTTCTGAAACCGTACAGAATCTTCACACTTAATGGCGAACAGGAGACCCTTTCCGAAACCGTAGAAACCACACCTGTGGGGCCGGCTATTCTTCTAACAAAGTCTGCCGCCCCTGTAGCTCCGATTGAAGAGCTGTCACTTGACCAGGGAAGCAATACCGGCCATCGAAAAGAGCCGTTGCGTCACGCCCTTGAAAAGGGGGAACTGGTCCTCTACAAAGAGCAGGCTCATCACGGGTTCGACCTGCACCTCTTTTCCAGGGAGAATATCTACAGGTCTCTCTTTTTTCCATTCAAAGAGCTGATTCAGAAGCAATTTCGTTTCTTCAGTATCAATGGTAAACGGATTCAGTCCGAACGCAAGTTCTACTTCGAAACCTGGGCCCTGGAGCGTCCTCCTCACGGAGTAGAAGAGGTTTTTGAGCAGACCGTACTGTAGGGCTACCTGTCGATCGACCGGACTGTGAAACAAGCTTTTTGGCAGGTTAACCGACAGTGTACCGGCCCGCATACGAATCGGTTCAGCCCGGATTCCTCGCCACCATGACCAGCCTGGGAGACTGCCTCGGAAGAAAGTCCGATCCGTTATAGTCTCCAAAGGTATGAAGTAGTTCCAAACCCTCCTTCGCAAACCCGGTTTCGAACCACTGGAGGTCGTAAAGCTTTACTTTCTCTTCATAGGTTTGAGATCCTCCGACAAGGTTTCCACGGAATATGATCTCTTTGTGAATAGTATTGTTCTCGATATATCGGCGAATGCTGTACCGAACCCCGCGAAACTCCCCCTCTCCTTCGGGATCGTAGGTTGTACGGACACGCGCCGCATTCAGATAATCCATGAAAAAGATTCCGCCGGGCCTCAGCATTTTTGACACACTTGACAGTACACGCCTGTTTTCCTGATCGCTCTCGAAGTATCCGAACGAGGTAAACAGATTCAGTATCGCATCGAACGAGCATGGAAGCGGCTCACGCATATCACCTGTCAAAAATGAAACCTGAGTCAGCTTTCGGTCTCTGGCCTTCTTTTCCGCTTTGCGAATGGCCTCTTCCGATAGATCCAGACCGGTTACATGATATCCCCGTTCTGCCAGGGTCAGGGAGTGACGACCACGACCGCATCCGAGATCCAGCAGTTTCCTGTAGGATTCGAGTGGGAGAATCTCTTCGATCAGTAATGCCAGCCTTGCAGCCTCCTCTTCGTTTCGATCGGCGTATAACCACTCGTACAGCGGGCTGTCGAACCACTCTTCAAACCACTCCATAGGTACCTGTTGTGTCCCGTTTTATCAGTTTCAGAGGACTGGAAAGATACGAAAGAGCGGCTCAAATTAATCTTTTAATCTGTATCTTGGCTACCGACTCAGGAGTCCCGGAGTCCGATGTACAGTGTACGGATTGAGCCGGGAAGACTGTTCAGAACAGAAATTCTCTGATAACCATGCAAACGGATGGCCTATCTTGACAAACTGATTCGAGCGTCGACAGAGGCAAAATCCCTGCTCTGTGTCGGGCTGGATCCCAATCCGGATTTAATTCCCACAGCCCTGAAAAGAGCGTACCCCGATCCGGAGCAGTATGTTGAACAGTTCTGCCGGGAGGTCATTGATGCGACACTGGAGACCTGTTGCGCGTACAAGCCCAATCTTGCTTTTTTTGAAGCTCTTGGATCCAATGGACTCTCTGTCTTTCAACGTGTACTGAATCATATACCCGAAGGAAAAATCGTTATTTCCGATGCCAAGCGGGGAGATATCGGGTCGACCGCAGCCCAGTATAAACGGGCTTTCTTCGACCAGTTCGACACCGACGCGCTGACCCTCAATCCAATGATGGGTTTCGACACGCTGGATCCGTTTATTCACTCTCCGGAAAAAGCGGTGTATTGTCTGACACTTACGTCCAATCCCGGATCTTTTGATCTGCTGCTAAGGCGGTTTGAGGGACGGCTCAGTTTGGCCGAATACATTGCGGATCAATTACGGCGCAAGATGAAAGATAGCAGCACACACATTGGAATGGTTGTAGGAGCCACGCATGATAACGATACCGTGATCCGACAGGTCTTGAATGCTTACCCGGATGCGTCACTGCTGATCCCGGGTATAGGCTCACAAGGTGGGCGGACAGATCTGCTTGCCGAACAGCTGAAAGGGCACCGGGGTATCCCGCTTGTGAGTTCCAGCCGTTCCATCATTTATGCCGGAAAAGATAAAAAAGACTGGAAAACCGCCGTTTTTGAAAAAGCCGAAGAAACCCGAAAAAGCCTGCAATCCATTACAGAACGTTATGTCTGATGCGACTGTAATTATCTATACGGACGGAGCCTGCAGCGGGAATCCCGGTCCGGGTGGCTGGGGAGCACTCCTTCGTTGCAACGGCGACGAACGGGAACTCTCCGGTGGGGCACCGGATACCACCAACAACCGAATGGAAATGACCGCTGTGATTGAAGCTCTGAAGGCATTGAAGCGCCCCTGTCACGTCAAAGTCCACAGTGACAGCGCTCTGATCATCAATGCCTTCACTCAGGAGTGGATCGAAAACTGGCAGAAAAAGGGATGGAGAAAGGCAGATAAAAAACCGGTGGAGAACCGGGATCTCTGGGAAGAGATGCTCCAGGCGGCCGAACCGCATCAAGTCGAATGGATCAAGGTGAAAGGCCACTCCGGTATAGAGGATAATGAGCGGGTCGATCAGCTCGCTGTAGAAGCATCCAGAGAATTTTTCTGACTCCTTTGCCGAGCAGGGGCTACTCCGGTAGCCGTGCATACGGTTTCAGCGCCGGACCATCGAACATTTCTGCTTCGGCACGCATAAACCCGGTAAGAGCGATCATGGCCGCATTGTCTGTGCAGTACTCCTGTCGCGGGATCAGAAGTTCCACCCCCAATCGTTCCGCCATGATTCCGGCCTTTTCCCTCAACTGACTGTTGGCAGAAACACCACCGGCAAGCATGGCCGTTGAAACCCCCGTTTCGGTAATAGCCCGCTCCAGTTTTACAGTAAGAACTTTGGTTATCGCCTCTGTGACGCTGGCGCAAAGATCGTCCAGATGCTCCCGGACAAACTTCTCTTCCTTTTCCTGGAGGTAGTAGAGGACACTGGTCTTCAGTCCGGAGAAACTGAATTCAAATCCCTTCGACAACATCGACTTCGGAAAATCATGAAACGAAGGATTGCCTCGACGTGCCCGGCGATCCATCTCGGGACCTGCCGGATAGGCAAGGCCAAGCAGCTTTCCAATCTTGTCAAAGGCCTCGCCGGCCGCATCGTCCCGGGTTTTCCCGAGAAGTATCTGTCGAAACGGGGCTGTTACATGAATGAGCCGGGTATGTCCACCGGATACGGTCAAACAGACAAACGGATAACGGGGTAGGTGGTCAATGAAATTGGCATACATGTGTGCATCGATATGGTTCACCCCGATCAACGGTTTTCTCCAGGATAGCGACAAGCCTTTGGCAAAACAGATTCCGACAAGTAACGATCCCATCAAACCGGGACCCTGAGTCACGGCAATGACGTCAATATCTTCCATACTGACTCCGGCTTCTTTCAACGCCTGCGAAACGGTTCCAGAAATGGTTTTGTGGTGCGCCCTGGATGCCAACTCCGGCACAACTCCTCCGAACGCTTCATGGACTGCCTGGGATGCAATTACATTGGAGTAAACAGTACCTGATCGATAGACAGAAGCCGCTGTCTCGTCGCACGAAGATTCAATACCGAGTATGGTCATGTTGTCTGGCCGAATTGCAAATCGTTCAAAAAATAGGGAATCCTGCACAAAAAAAAGCCTTTCCCGAAGGAAAGGCTTTTAACTGTTGATTCTGTCACGGCCGCCTTATTACTGCAGCCGCTGAATGATCATGAGCAAAAGAGAGAGGTTTACTTCTCTTCATCCTCGTCATCGACCACTTCAAAGTCCGCATCTACCGCATCGTCTTCTGCGGTATCGGCATCACTCTCTGCAGACGCTTCGCCGGCAGCACCATCTCCCTGATCCTGCTCAGCGGATTGGTAGATTTCCTCTGATGCAGCTGCCCAGACCTGATTAACCTTTTCAATTGCATCATCCAGTTCGTCTACTTTCTCCTCGTTTTTGAGCGTCTCCAGGTTGTCTACCGCTTCGGTAATGGCGGTTCGATTTCCTTCGGAAATCTTCTCGCCATACTCTTCGAGCTGCTGTCGCGTAGAGAAGATAAGGCTGTCTGCCTGATTGATCTTCTCGATCTGCTCGCGAACTTTTTTGTCTTCATCCGCGTGCTCTTCAGCTGCTTTTTTCATCTTTTCGACCTCTTCGTCGCTCAGCCCGGAGCTCTGCTCAATACGAATGCTCTGCTCTTTTCCGGTTCCTTTATCCTTCGCTTTCACATTCAGGACACCGTTGGCATCAATCTCGAAAGTAACTTCGATCTGCGGCGTTCCGCGCGGTGCCGGTGGAATACCGTCCAGATGAAACCGTCCAAGAGTCCGGTTGTCCTGTGCCTTCGCACGCTCTCCCTGAAGAACATGAATTTCCACACTGCTCTGATTGTCAGCAGCCGTACTGAATGTCTCCGTCTTGCTGGTGGGAATCGTGGCGTTGGAATCGATCAGACGAGTCATCACACCTCCCAGTGTTTCAATACCAAGTGTCAGCGGAGTTACATCCAACAGAACGACATCGTCCACATCTCCGGAGAGGACTCCACCCTGAATAGCAGCGCCGACGGCAACCACTTCGTCAGGATTCACTCCTTTGCTGGGCTCCTTGCCAAAGAAATCCTGGACCACTTCCTGGATTTTCGGAATCCGAGTCGATCCACCCACCAGGATCACCTGATCCACTTCATTTTGAGACAGTCCGGCATCTTTCAACGCCTTCTTGCAAGGCTCGATCGTTCGTTTAATCAGGTCGTCACTCAACTGCTCGAACTTTGAACGGGTCAAATCGATATTCAAGTGCTTTGGCCCGCTGTCTGTTGCTGTAATAAACGGCAGATTCACATTGGTTTTCTGTGAACTGGAGAGTTCAATCTTGGCTTTCTCCGCCGCCTCTTTGAGACGCTGCATCGCCATCGGGTCTCCTTTGAGATCGACTCCTTCTGCCTTCTTAAACTCCGCCGCCAGATAATCAATGATCTTCTGGTCGAAATCATCTCCACCCAGGTGTGTATCACCATTCGTGGACTTCACTTCAAAGACACCGTCTCCCAGTTCCAGAATGGAGACGTCAAAGGTCCCCCCACCGAGGTCATAAACAGCAATGGTCTGATCTGTATCTTTTTTATCCAGCCCATAAGCCAGAGAAGCGGCCGTTGGCTCGTTGATAATTCGTTTCACTTCCAGTCCGGCAATTTTGCCCGCTTCCTGAGTCGCCTTTCGCTGCGCATCATTAAAATAGGCCGGAACAGTAATCACAGCTTCTGTCACCTTCTCGCCCAGATACTCCTCTGCCGTCTGCTTCATCTTCTGAAGAATCATAGCAGAGATTTCCTGTGGAGCATACATACGGTCATCAATCTTGACCCGCGCTATGCCGTCGTCGGCTTTCTCAATCTTGTAGGAGATCTGCCCCAACTCCGAGGTCACCTCACTATACTTACGTCCCATAAACCGTTTTACCGAGGAGACGGTTTTCTCAGGATTTGTAATCGCCTGTCGCTTGGCCGGAGCGCCGACCAGTCGTTCCCCATCCTTCGAAAAAGCGACTACAGACGGAGTTGTCCGCCCGCCTTCCGAATTCTGAATTACAACCGGTTCGCCTCCTTCCATGACGGCGACACAAGAATTGGTCGTCCCCAGGTCTATTCCTATAATCTTTCCCATAATCGTATCAACTTTTCCTTTGTTTAATGAACCAGCCCATCCAAGAGATGATCGGCCGGTTCGTCTTCATTTCGTTCGTATCAGTTCTCCCGATTCCACAATCAGATATAGCAACCATGGTGCCAAACAAGATCCGCAGAAACAAATCTGACGTATTGGCATGCAAGCATACGAAGAGGTGAGGGGATGTCAGGACAGAACTCACAACCTGTCGGAAAAGCGTGGCAGGAGTGCTTAAACGCTTCCGGACAACTGACGAAGATCATTCCAGAATTCAGGGTAGGAGATTGCTGTGGCCTCGGCATTCTGCACAACGGATCTTCCCTCTGCCATCAGAGAGATCACTGCTGCGGCCATGGCAATTCGGTGGTCATGTTCACTTTCGTACGAAGCAGAACGCACCTTGTGCACCCCGCTACCATTAATCGAAATTCCATCCTGATGTATCTCAAAAGACTCACCGGCAGCCTCAAGCAGCCGGGCCATTGCA
Organism: Balneolaceae bacterium; assembly: GCA_040905245.1. Taxonomy (GTDB): domain Bacteria; phylum Bacteroidota; class Rhodothermia; order Balneolales; family Balneolaceae; genus JBBDRX01. The sequence goes on from JBBDRX010000001.1 coordinate 11,238, forward strand.
TGAAGCCTGTCGGTCTCCTTGTGGCGAAGCTCCTCTGCCTGTGTGATCTCTGATTTTCCGGTCGCAAAACACATGGCTACCATCAACACAGGAAGCTCGTCGATGGAGTTGGGAATCAGAGCCGGGTCCAACCGGATCGCCCGAAGGTGGGAACTTCGAACAGTAATCCGCCCAACCGGCTCACTGCCGGCATTCCCCTGCTCTTCCACTTCAATATCTGCCCCCATCTCCTGCAAGATCTGCAAAGCGCCGGTACGCGTCGGGTTCAAGCCGACTCCATCGAGTACAATTTCTGCATCGGGATGAACCGCTCCGGCCACAAGCCAGAATGCAGCTGCAGAGAAGTCTCCCGGAACGTGATAGCTCTGGAGCGGTACCGGTACAGAACGACTGCTACGGATCACACGGAGAGACCCCTCCTGATCCACAGGCAGCTGGAGTAAACGTTCCGTGTGATCCCTGCTCGGAACAGTCTCTACCACCTCCGTCTCCTCTTCACCGTACAGTCCGGCCAGCAGAACTGCCGACTTCAACTGTGCACTGGCAATGGGCAGCGGATAGCGCATTCCCCTAATGCCTCTCCCTTTACCGATTCGCAGAGGAGCGAACTTGCCCTCCCGGCCTTCAATCTCTGCACCCATTTTTGCCAGTGGATCAATAATTCGCTTCATGGTTCGGCGGGTCAGGGAGGCATCACCCCGCAGACGTGATGATACCCCGGCTCCGGCCAAAATGCCGGAAAGCAGACGCATGGTGGTTCCGGAATTACCACAATCCAGATCATTCGAAGGGGGCCGAAGCCCATCCCGGCCAACACCCTCAATTCTTACCACACTCCCATTCTGATCTACTGTCACCCCCAGTTGCCGCAGACAGGAGAGAGTACTCTGGGGGTCTGCCGCTTTTGAATAGTTCCCGATGGTACTGACTCCCTCAGCAATGGCAGCAAACAGAGCCGCGCGATGGGAAATGGATTTGTCGGGTGGAAGGGTCAGCTCTCCTCTCAGGCGCTTGGCACCAAAAATCTGTTCGTCCATTTTACCTTCTGTTCAATAGTCTGCCTGCCCGCTCCGCAGCCGGTGTTCCAGGATAGTCATTTTGAAGTTCCTGTAACAGTGCCGACGCATCGCCTCTTCGCCCCTCCAGAATATAGATCTCCGCAATCCTGTATTTTGCCTCGGACACCCATCGGATATACGCCTCGAACAATACAGAGACCTGTGTGTAGGCATCGACTGCCGCCTCGTAGTTACGCTCTCCCTGAAGCGAACGCCCCAGGACATATTGAGCCTCCGCTCCGGCCTCTGTGCTGCTCTGGTCTGCCACGTCGCCGGCAAGATTTCGAGCCGCCGAATAGTTTCCTTCTGCCAGTTCAACCCGCGCCAGCCCGAGCCTTGCGCCCTCATTCTGTTCACTTATTTCAAGAACCGAACTGAACTGCTCTCTGGCCCGCTCATAATCTTCCTCGGCATAGGCAACCCGGCCACGTCCCAGGAGCGCCTGCTCCCGATATCTTGACCCGGACTCCTCCAGGCGCTGGTAGTACTCATCCGCCAGGTCGTATTCTCCACGCTCCACCATGAGCTGTCCAAGCTGTTCAAGAGCTGCAGGTGCCCGTTCGGAATTCGGAAAATCCAGTGCAACACGGCGTAAACTCTCAATCGCATCCTCTGTCCGGTCCGTTCTCAGCTGTGCTTCCGCCAGATTGTACCAGGCATCCGGCAGAAGATCCTCCCGGTTAGTGATTCGGATATACTGTCGAAACTCGTCAACAGCAGCCTGATAGTCCCCGGACTGGAAACGGTTGACCGCCTGTCGGTATCGAAGCCGGTCTGCAGTTTCGGATGTCGGGTTCTCCGAAAGGAAGCCCTCCAGCATATCAGTACTGGTATCCTCCCCACCGCCGGACAACTGAGCATACTGAATGCCGTCGATCGCCTCCAGCACATACTCGCTTCTCGGGTAGTTTTCCAACACCTCCTGATAGGCCGATATCGCCTCTTCGTAGGCTCCGGCATTGTAGTAGGCATCTCCGATATTGTACTGCGATCGGGCTGCCCACTCTGTATTCGGATAACGCTCGATTACGGTACGGAACTCCTCCACTGCCTGCTCATAGTTACCTGTGTTCAGATAGATATAGGCAATGTTATACTGTGCCTGTTCCCGAAGAGAACTGTACGGGTAGATACGAAGGACGCGCCGAAACTCTGTCACTGCTTCAAAATTCCGGCTCATACGGTAGTAGCTGTTGGCTACCTGAAACATGGCATAGTCTCCTCCCGGTTCGGCCCCGATGGCCAGGTTGTAAGAATCCATTGCCACTTCATACTCACCCAAAGCAAAATAGGAGTCTCCGATCCTCAGCTGAACATCTGTTTCATAAGGGTAGAGAGAGATTGACGGTGGCTCATGATTTTCCAGGAAATCACGAAACGGGGGGATCGCTTCCTGAAAATCCCCCATCATAAAGTAGCTCCAGCCCAACGCATACTTTGCGGCACCAGCCATTTCGTGATCGGGATACTGTCGCGTAAATGCGGCGTACTGCCGTGCAGCCGGGCCGTAGTTCGCTGTCTCAAAGTGGCTGTCCGCGCTCCAGAAAAGAGCTTCTCCACCCAATTCGGATCCAGCTGCGGCTTCATTGTGTACAGATTCAAAAATCGGTTG
>JBBDRX010000002.1:0-13621 GCA_040905245.1 Balneolaceae bacterium
GATTGTCCTCATGATGATCGGTCGTCTGGAGCTCTTTACGGTCCTGATCCTTTTTACGCCCTTCTTCTGGAAAAACTGAGAGAGTTTGTCCCTTCGACGATGTTGTAATTGAGGGTTTGGCAGAGGCAAATCAGGTACAGTATATTCGGAAGCCGAAACACTTCAACTTCCAACGATCAGGATTCTGATTCGTAGAGGGCATTGAAACGGCTCTCCCCTTCAAACGGCCCAATCATAATCAGCTCTTCTCCAAATGTCAGCTTCTCTTCAGGGTCCGGATTCACCTCCAGACTCCCCCCTGTCCGGATAGCAATTACACTGCAGCCGGTCTTCTGCCGGATATCGGACTCCCGCAGACTCTTCCCATCCAGCTCTCTTCCCACAGTCCTGTTAAAAGCATTCAGTCCTTCGGCAATCATGATGACATCCTGCGATTCCAGAATATTGAAGATCGAGTTGGCTCCCATGGAGGCATAGGACATCACAAAATCTGCGCCGGCCCGATGCAGGGTATTGATATTTCGTTCAAACGTTGCCCGGCTGATGATCTGCATATCCGGACTCAATTGACGACAGTAGATCGTCAGATAGATATTAATATCATCGTCATGTGTTGTAATCAGTGCCGTATGCGTATTCTCAATTCCCGCCTCATGCAGCACCTTGCGGTCAGCCGCATCTCCAAGAATATACTTTTCGGAATCCCTGATCCGATCCGGATTCTTGTCTATAATCCGATAGTCGATCTGCCGCTCTTCCAGAGAGAGAGCGGCCGCACGGCCCACTCGCCCCGCCCCGATGATCACCACCGGCTGATCCGATACATGATAGATACTCAGCACCTCATCATACTTCCGCAGCTGATCCACCGTCCCGGCAAGTACCAGCACCGTCTTGGAATTGATCAGGCAATCCGGCCGGGGCTGGCGGAACTTGCCTCGTTCCCAAACGCCAACCACATTAACCCCGATTTTTTCCCTGAGTCCGCTCTCCTTTAATGTCTTACCTACCAATGGAGTCTCCTGTACCGTCGCCTCACCGATTACAAGCTGATCGATGTGGCCGATCACATGAACTCTGGCATTACCGCCCATGGTTCGTCTCGCGAGCGAGCGGCCAAGCATCTCTCCCATCTGCAGAACCTGGCTCGCACCAGCCATCTTCAAAATGTCCACCGAGTCGGGAGAAGCGGCCATCGCCACAATCGGAATGTCCGCGTTATACTCACGAACTGTAAAGGTCACATTGGTATTGATCGTATCACTTCCGGAAGCTACAACCATCGCCGCATTCTCTATCTGAAGCCGTTTATAGGTGTCCGGATCGTCCGGTTCACTGTTGACCACAAGATACCCAAGATCCGATAGATCCAGAGCCTGCTGCAGGTCCTGTTCGAGAATGACATATGGCATCTTGTAGGCTTCCAGTTTGTGAATCAGAGCCTCTGTAACGGCATCCAGTGACGTGATAATCACATGATCACGCGTATCCGGCGGTAACGCCCTCGGAGCCCGCGCCTGGTTCATCGCCTTCATCCAGGGTGCGTAAAAAAACTCAATAAACGTAAAGGGGAGCATGATCAGCAGAAACAGAATCCCCGATAAGATCACCACCATCGAAAAAATCCTGCCCAGATCGCTGTGAAATACAATATCTCCAAATCCCAGTGTAGACATGGTCACCAGTGTCCAGTAGAATCCGGACAGCCAGGTCACTTCATCCGTCCGTCCTTCGTATGCCATCACAAAATGAAAAAGGATGCCATAGGTCACGAAAAGAAGCCCAAGCACCAGTACAAACTTCAGCAACTTCCGGATGTTTGTCTGAGTACGCCGGTTGGCAAAAAAGTATGAGAGTTGTGAGCCTAAAAACTTCATGAATATCAATAATTGGCAGACAAGCTAAGAAAACGGGACCCGAAAGTCGATTCCTTCGACTGGTTCCTCACAGATTTAAAAAAATACCTCTTTAGAAAGATCTTTGCTGGCAATTCAGGAGTCGAAATCATTACATTGGAGTGATTTGTTTCGGGCCCGACCGATAACGTCTAACCCTTTCTGCAAGGTGCAACAAAAACGACTCTTCGTACTTCTTCTCACTTTACTGCTCAGCCTTGCGATGCATTCGGGTATCGCCCTTGCCCAGTCTTCCGACAGCTCTCCGATTCCCAATGTCTACCTGGACTGCCAGCGCTGTGATTTCAACTATATCCGAACGAACATCGACTTTGTCAACTATGTCAGGGACCAGGACGATGCGGATATCTACTTACGGATCACAGACCTGCGAACCGCCGGCGGCCGGGAATACACCCTTCAATTTCGTGGCACCGGCACCTTCACCACTCAAAGCGACACTCTCACATACCGATCCCGGGATACCGACAGCAATGACGAGGAGCGGTCCGGCCTGGCCCGATATATCAAGATTGGGCTGGTTCCTTTTGCTTCACAAACAACCGCCATCGAGAATCTCAATGTCTTCTATACAGCGCCGACAGAAGACGAAACGCCGGAAGTCATCGACCCCTGGAATGGCTGGGTCTTTGATATTAATCTGCGTACCTGGCTCAATGGTGAGGATACGGAACAAAATTTCGGCCTTCATACCGGATTCTGGGCCGAACGTATTACCGATCGGCTCAAAATCGAGGGTCGTGTCCGGGGAGACCTGAGCCGGAGGAGGCTCGACCTGACCGATGGGACTGTCAACGTAAACCGGGACTGGGGCGAATACCGGGGACTGGTCGCCTGGAGTCTCACGGATCACGTAGCTCTGGGCCTGTACAGCCGGGTCAACTTTAGCCGTACCAACAACATCAAGCTGAATATTGAATCCTCACCTGCCATCGAGTTCAACTATTTTCCGTATGGAGAGTATCAGGAACGACGGATCGTCTTGCGCTATCGAGTAACCCCCTCTTATCAGTCCTATTTTTCCGAAACAGTATTTGAGAAATTTTCCGAGAACCTTCTACACCAGAGTCTCAACACACAGGTGCGGTACGACCAGCCCTGGGGCCGCATTGATGTTTCTGTGAATGCATCCAACTATTTTCATGACACGGCGATCAACCGGCTGGAGTTCTGGCCCTCTCTCAATATCCGGATCATTCGCGGATTGTCTGTTAACCTCTCGGGAAGGTATCGTATCATTAATGACCAGATAACCCAACCACTGGGTGATATTACCGATGAAGAACGACTGACCGGCCAGATTCAACAACCCACCTCGTTCGATTACAGAATCTCGTTCGGCCTCACCTACACATTCGGATCCATCTACAATACCGTTGTCAATCCGGTCTTTTGACACCATTTCACTACGTTCACTGAAATTGGTCCCACAGCCCACTTCCGTTTCTGTAGATTGGTATACCCAGTTCGTATCTTTGGAAACTATGAACGAAACATCGCACATCCATTCACATAACACCCTGACAGATCTGAAAGCCATGGATCGAGATCAGCTCGGCCGGTTCTGCGAAGAACTGGGATTACAATCCTACAGAGCAGATCAGCTTTTCCAGTGGCTCTATCAAAAAGGGGCTTCCGATTTTTCGGAGATGACGAACCTTTCAAAAGAGCTGAGAGCCCAGCTTAGCGAAATCGCACAAGTATCCAGAATTCGAATCAATAAACAGGTCACATCGAAAGACGGGACCATCAAGTTTCTCTTCGACCTGGATGATGAAGGGGACAACAAAATCGAGGCTGTTCTGATACCCGATTTCGATGCCGAGGAAACCCCGAAACGACTCACCGTCTGTGTCTCTTCCCAGGTCGGCTGCATGTTCGGATGCAGCTTCTGTGCTACCGGAAAAATGGGGTTCTTTCGAAATCTGACCGCCGGCGAAATCGTGGATCAGGTTCATATCATCAATCAAATTTCAGAAAACCGATACGGAAAAGGTATCACGAACATTGTCTACATGGGCATGGGCGAGCCTCTGCACAACTACCGAGCCGTTACCGCTTCCGTCTCCATTCTGACAGATGAACTGGGACTGGGACTTTCACCGAAACGAATTACCGTCTCAACCGTGGGCCTGACCAAGCAGATTCGACAGATTGCAGACGAGATGCAGTCCTTCCGCCTGGCCATCTCGCTCCACGCTGCAACAGACGAAAAACGAAACCGGATCATGCCGATCAATGAATCGCTGAACCTGGAGAAGCTCGAAGATGCGGTCCGGCACTACTTTGAACAGACCATGCAGCCCATAACCTACGAATACCTTCTTTTCGACAACTTTAATGACTCGGCAGCTGATGCCCGAAACCTGGCAACCATCGCCCAGTGGGTACCGAGCAAGGTCAACATTATCATGTATAATCCCGTTCAGGGAGTCTCCTATAACCGGGCAAAAGAGGACCGGCTGAACAGGTTCATGAAAAACCTGGTAGATCGCGGTGTTACGGCTACCGTCCGCAGAAGCCGTGGAGACGATATCGATGCCGGCTGCGGACAGCTGGCCATCCGGGAGGGATCCGAACGGGGAAAGAGCCTCCGAAAGGATTGGGAGTAACGCACTCTTTATCGGGATGAACCAGTACGGCCGCATGCAAGACGCCCGAAAGTCCCTTTACATTACGATTAGTCGTGAATCAGATTTAACAACCGGTTGAATCTGGGCAGCCAGCGCTCTCCATCCCATGAGAAGTAGATAATGCTTGCCTTGCCAATCAAATGGTTCTCTGGGACAAATCCCCAATACCGGCTGTCTTCACTATCGTCCCTGTTATCCCCCATGGCAAAGTAGTAATTCATCTGTATCGTATAACGGTTGGTCTCCTCCCCGTTAATGATAAACTGATCCCCGTCCCGCCGAACCGTATTCAATTCATAGCGCTCCAGAATATCCTGATAAAGATGCCAGTTTTCACTCGTCAACTCCACCTCCTGGCCGGCATATGGAACGGTAAACCGGGGCATGTGATCGTGATTCATGAATCCGTTCGAAAAATTGAACATGCGACGGCTGAACTGATCCGTCTCTTCGGGCATCACAAACAGATCCACTCTGCTTATTTCGCTCCATCCGCTCATCTCATTCGCCAGCTGAGACGTCATGTTGACGATGTACAGATTATTTCCACCACTCTGGACAATCTCTCCACCTGCCTCTTTCACCTTGGCAGGGCTCAATCGGACCCGGTCACGTACCGAAACGCGATAATGATGCATCACAGTCTCTGCAGGATTCTCCTCGACACCATTTACAAACAATTGCTTGTCCCGAATTTCAATCTCATCGCCGGGCATCCCGACAGCCCGTTTGATATAATTGGTCTTGGCCGATACCGGCCCGGTATCAATCGGATAGTTGAATACAATGATGTCATTGCGCACCACTTCGGTCAGGCCGGGAAGCCGATAGTAGGGTAAATTCAGGCCGGGCACAAAGATATCGGTAAAAGGCACAGAAACGGTCAGCGGCATCCGGGCCCCATAAGACATCTTTGAAACCAGGAGAAAGTCTCCGGTAAGAAGCGTCTTCTCCATGGATGGTGTAGGGATCCGATAGGCCCCGAAGAAAAACATCCGCAGGATAATCGCTGCAATTGCGGCGAAGATGAAAGCGTCGAACCACTCTCTCGCCCAGTGTTTCGCCTGGTACTCCTTCTTCTTCTTTGCTTCCTCTTTTTTCTCGGAAGCAGAAATATCGTTACCCTTTCTGGTTGTTCCCAAAATCGGTTCGCTCGTTAGGTTATTCGGTTTTTAGCCTCTCCGGATTGTCATCTTCTGCCGGAACGGCGTCAAAACATTTCCGTGACGCTTAAAAATTCGGTTTTTCAATTGGATGCCGGGAAAACTCTCCGTCCCGATACTCGACCAGATACCACTCCTCTCTCTCCGGAGAGAAGAAGAAGTCGCTGTACGGCTCAAGCTCGACCGAATCGTCCATTAACATTCGAGTCAGTGTTCGTTTGATCTGGGGCATCAGGTCCACGTATCGGCTGGCTCCCACATAGACCATTCCGTTTTCGAATGGCCCGTCCAGATCCAGAATCATCATCGGAATCTCATCATCAATGATTAACCAGTATTCAAACTGTATGGCTTTCCCGGGCCGGAAGTTATTGTTAATCAGATCTTCAATCGTCTGCGTCGGATTTCCGAAGACTGCCTGCAGGCGGGCTCGAAGCTCCATCGTAGGCAGACGATCAATCGTTGTTGGATTGTATAACCCCTGGCCGGTCCATGCAACGTTCGAGAACCGGGACTGGAACTGTGCCCTCTCACTGTTCGACACAGCCCGTATCTCCGGCTCTTCAAACTGGCCGAATGCCAGATTGCTGAACAGGAGCAGAAAAAAGAGTGTAAGTAGTGACTTTTTCGCCATCGCTATTCTATTTATCGGTCATCATCGTCCATGGAGAGAACAGCCAGAAACGCTTCCTGGGGAATTTCAACCGTTCCCACCTGCTTCATACGTTTTTTTCCCGCTTTCTGTTTCTCCAGCAGTTTTCGTTTTCGGGTAATATCCCCGCCGTAGCATTTTGCCGTAACATCTTTCTTGAGAGCACGGATCGTATCCCGGGCAATCACCCTGGATCCGATAGCCGCCTGGATTGCCACTTCATACTGCTGTCTCGGAATCAGCTCCTTGAGCTTTGCACAGATTTTCCGGCCATGCTCATACGCTTTGTCTCTGTGTGTAATACTGGAGAGAGCATCCACCGGATCTCCGTTCAACAGTATATCCAAACGAACGAGATCTCCTTTTCGGTATTCAATAAATTCGTAATCGAGAGAAGCGTATCCGCGAGTCCCGCTTTTCAATCGGTCGTAGAAATCAAAAACCACTTCGGCCATCGGCAGTTCATACGTAATTTCGACGCGGTTGTTCTGCATAAAATGCTGATTAATGTAGACTCCCCGCCGATCCTGGCACAGCTTCATAATAGGGCCGATATAGTCGGCCGGCGTCATAATACTGGCCTTGATGTAGGGCTCGTAAACTTCATGGACCTTTCCGATGTCGGGCATCTCGCTCGGGTTGTCCACCTGCTTCCGACTCTCCTCCTTGTCGTCCAGCACCACTTCATACTGAACGTTCGGAACGGTCGTGATAATATCGATATTAAACTCCCGATCCAGCCGCTCCTGGATAATTTCCATATGCAACAGCCCCAGAAAACCGGTCCGAAATCCAAATCCGAGCGCTTTTGAGGTCTCCGGCTGATACTGCAGCGAAGCATCATTCAATTGCAACTTTTCAAGAGCGCCCCGCAGGTCTTCAAAGTCTTCGCTCTCTGTCGGATAAATTCCGCTGAAGACCATCGGCTTCACTTCCTTGTATCCAGGAATTGGCGTTTCTGCCCTCTGATTGTCCCGGGTAATCGTATCTCCCACCCGAACATCCTGAAGGGATTTGACACTGCCCACGACATACCCGACATCCCCGGCTTTCAACTCCTGAACCGGTTCTTTCTTCAGTTTGAGAAAGCCGATCTCTTCTGCATTGTAACCGGAGATTCCTGTCTGCATAAAATAGAGGGGATCTCCCTTTCGAAGGCTTCCTTCCATCACACGAACATAGGCGATCGATCCCCGGTAGGTATCAAATACAGAATCGAAAACAAGAGCGCGAAGGGGTTTCTCTTCCTCTCTCTCCGGGCCCGGAATTCGCTCCACAAGAGCCTCCAAAAGCTCGTTCACTCCTGCACCGGTCTTGCCGGAAACCTGAAGAATATCCTCAGGTTCACAGCCAATCAGATCCACAATCTGTTGAGAAACCGATTCGGGATCGGCCCCCGGGAGGTCAATCTTGTTCAGGACGGGGACAATCTCCAGATCCTGTTCAATCGCCTGATAGAGGTTGGAAATAGTCTGCGCTTCTATCCCCTGTGCCGCATCCACGATCAGCAGAGCTCCCTCACAAGCCTTAAGAGCACGAGAAACTTCATAGGAGAAGTCCACGTGTCCGGGGGTATCAATCAGGTTTAATGTGTAGAGTTCTCCGGTCGGCCGCCGGTACTCCATTCGGATCGCATGGCTCTTGATGGTAATACCACGCTCTCTCTCCAGATCCATGTCGTCCAGTACCTGCTCCTGCATCTCCCGCTCGCTGATAGTTCCCGTCCGCTCCAGAAGGCGGTCGGCCAGCGTCGACTTGCCGTGATCGATATGAGCAATGATGCAGAAGTTACGTATATGATTCATTCAGAAGCCTCAAAACCTACAGTTGCACAAGCATGAAATATACAAATATGGAACGCCACTCACAGTCAAATGTTACAATCAGAAAGTGAACCCCGCCCGGAGCCGTCACCATAAAAAAACACCCGGCGGCAGGCCGGGTGTTTTGAATCAACTTCTATCGTAAAAGAGAGCTAATTACAGGTCAGTTCTACCCTCACCGCTCGCAGCTCCACCTCCCAGGGAGTAGGATCCGCTCCCGACCAGATAGAGGGAGACAGACATGGCCAGAAGCGCCAGGTCAATCCGCATGGGGCCCCATCCCTGTGAAAGTTTCACAAATACAATCGCCCCGACCATGATTAGTGCCAGGAGCGCGGCCGGTATCCGGATTTTATAGCCAACCAGCACCATCGCACCTCCAATCAGTTCAATCAGTGCAACGATCCAGGCCGTTACATTTGCAAACGGAATCCCGACATTACTGAAAAGCTCCTGGGCTCCCTCGATTCCGGTCACCTTGCCCCATCCCGCGGTAACAAAGACGAGTCCGACAACAATTCGCAACAACAGCAGCGCAGTATCCAGTTTTTGAGCATTCTGAGTAGACATAGTGTTCTATCTTTTGGTTACAGGTTTTCTGACATCCCTTCTCATTCAATCAAAAGCGGACTGAATTCCGCCTCTATTGCACAGTATGGGATAAAAGAAGCATATAAACAACTTATGTCCGACGTTTCACTCTTTGGTAGGACTCAACAGCTCAATATGAAACCGGAAGGCCTCTCCTTCAAGACTCATCTCTTCGTATACTTCACGGATCAGATCCAGGACTTTGTCCGTGTCCCCATTGATCGTTGTTGAGAGATACCCCACCTCCACCTCAACATCGTACTGGGCAACAACTTCCAGTAATTCCTGTACTTTCTCTTTCGGGTGCTCCGTATAAAGCGGGATAAAGGTTAGTTCTGCTATGGTTTTCATCAGGTCTTTGCTTGTTTTACAAATTTTCTGTTCTCATGCACGGTCTCGTTGAGGACTTTGGGCCCACAACTGCACCGTTTCAATATAAAGAGCTTACTCCTCCCAAGAGAAAGAAACTTTTGGAGCCTTTAATTCATTCTGGAATAAGTCCTGCGCTTTCCCGTATATTCCTGTGATGAAAAAGGCAGCATTGCATATCGATCTCACCTCACATCACGATCATCGCCATGGCCATTCGTGGCAAACTGTATAAACGTTTCATAACGTCTCCGATTTTCGCCGTTTCATCAGCTTTCTCCTGTTTCTGCCATACAATGACAATCATTTCACTCTATTTTTTCTGACTTATGCGAACACTCGACTCGAATACAGCACTTCGGATTGCCGTACAGAAAAGCGGACGCCTGACAGATAAGACGCTGGGGCTCCTCCAGGGAATCGGATTTCGGTTCGACGACTACAAGCGAAGCCTGCTGGTCAAGTGCCGAAACTTTGATGTGGAACTTCTGCTTATCCGGGACGACGACATTCCCGAATATGTTGAAGACGGAGTCTGTGACCTGGGATTCGTGGGCGGCAACGTACGCGCCGAAGACCGTGCAAAAGTAGATGTCATCCGTGGTCTGGACTACGGAATCTGCCGGCTCTCGCTGGCCGTCCCCAAAAATGGAGACATCAAACGGGTCGAAGACTTTGCCGGAAAGAGAATTGCCACAAGCTATCCCAACCTGACCCGTGACTTTTTTAAAGATCGGGGGATCGAAGTAGAACTGACAACACTCTCGGGGGCGGTGGAGATCGCCCCAAGGCTCGAAGTCGCCGACGCCATTAGTGATCTGGTCTCCACCGGATCTACGCTAAAAGCCAACGGCCTGGTCGAAATCGAGACCATCTTCGAGTCCGAAACCGAACTGATCCAGACCCAAAAGCCGTTATCAGACGGAAAAAAGCAACTGGTAGAGAAGATCCTGCAGCGAATGGAAGGCTTTCAGCTGGCCGAACGCAGCCGGTATATCATGATGAATGCACCGGAATCCTCTGTTCCGATGATCCGGGATATTATCCCGTCGCTCAAAAGCCCGACCATTGTCCCTCTGGCAGAAGACGGCATGGTCGCCATTCACACGGTAATCCCCATTACCACCTTTTGGGATGTTATGGAAAAATTGAAAGAAGCAGGTGCCTCCGGCATCGTAATGCTCCCGATTGAAAGCATGATCTCCTGAACCTGAATCTACCGGCCCTATGAGCCTAATGACTCTCTACTCCTTTAAACAGTTGAATCGCTCCGATCTGGAACAACTGACCGGCCGGCCGGCTGCCGACTGGCCAGGTGTTATTCAAACCGTGACACCGATCCTGGAGTCGGTCAGAGTAGAAGGCGACACCGCCGTCCTTCGTTATACAGAGCAGTTCGATGGGATCACACCGGATCCGGCCTGGATCGACCCGAACGCTGAGCAAGCAGTACTGCCCAAAGCGGAAAAGAGTGCAATCGACCAGGCAATCAGAAACGTTGCCCTGTTCCATTCACAGCAGCAACGGGGCACCCTTCGCGTGGAAACCTCTCCCGGAATCAGCTGTTCTCGCGTTTCCCGTCCCATCGACCGGGTCGGACTCTACATCCCGGGTGGTTCCGCTCCTCTCCCATCCACCGCAATTATGCTGGCTGTTCCAGCCACCGTTGCCGGTTGCTCCACTCTTGTCATGGCAACACCACCGGACCAGGATGGCCGTGTCCCACAGCCCATTCGCTATATCGCACAGGAGACCGGCGTCAAGGGTATTTTACTGGCCGGGGGTGCACAGGCGATTGCGGCGATGGCATACGGAACCGAAACAGTGCCTAAAGTTGACAAGCTGTTCGGCCCCGGCAACCAGTATGTCACCGCAGCCAAGATGGCTCTTCAGAACAGCAACGCACTGGTTTCTATTGACCTGCCAGCCGGCCCATCCGAACTTCTTGTCATCGCCGACCGGTCTGCCAACCCCGAATGGATCGCCGCAGACCTCCTCTCCCAGGCCGAACACGGTGAAGACAGCCAGGTTGTGCTGGTTTCACTTCCGGGATTTGACCTGGACGGGCTGAACCAGTCGCTGACTGCTCAACTCAACACTCTGCCCCGGAAAAAAATTGCGGAAGAGGCACTGAAGAAGAGCTTTATCCTCTCCTGCGCTACCCCGGATGAGGCGATCCGGTTCTCCAACCTCTATGCTCCGGAACACCTGATTCTGAATACCAGGAAGGCTGCAGAACAGACAGATCAGATTCAGAACGCAGGATCCGTATTTGTAGGCCCCTGGACACCGGAAAGCCTGGGAGACTACGCCTCCGGAACCAACCACACCCTGCCGACCTACGGTTATGCAAGAATGTACAGTGGTGTGTCTCTGGAGAGCTTTCAGAAGCAGATCACCTTCCAGACCGCTACAGAGAGCGGACTTCGGGAGATCGGCACCGTGGTCGAAACTCTCGCCGAGATGGAAGGGCTCAGTGCTCACGCCCGCGCTGTTCGCATACGGCTCGGAGAGGCCGACTCCCGGACGGATGGTTCAACCAAACAGAAAACTTCATAACGGCCCACGCGGCCTGCCAACCAAATTCAATTCATGACAGCGGAAGAGATTGAACAACTGGTACGTCCCAATATCCAATCCCTGTCACCCTACCGGAGTGCCAGAGACGACTACCAGAAAGGGCTTTTGCTGGATGCGAATGAGAACTCCTATGGAGCTCCGTTCCGGAATCAGCTGAACCTGCATCGATATCCGACTCCGGTTCACCAGGAGCTGGTACAAACCATCGCCGGCTGGCGGCAAGTGGAACCGGAGCAGGTTTTTACCGGCGTGGGAAGTGACGAGCCGATCGACCTGCTGATTCGCACCTTCTGCAATCCGGGCAGCGGATCCATCCTGATTACCCCGCCAACGTACGGGATGTACAAAGTCTCTGCCCGAATCAACGATGTGAACGTACTGGAAACTCCGCTGGATGCTTCGTTTCAACCGGACACCCGAGCCATTCTGGAAAAGGCGAAACAGAGTACCCCCTCCATCCTCTTTCTTTGTTCTCCCAACAACCCTACCGGAAATGACCTGGACCGTACGTCGATTCTGAAACTGGTCGAACTCTTCCCGGGACTGGTGGTGGTCGATGAGGCGTATATCGATTTCAGCCGACAAGAGTCAATGGCTCCCATGGTGCGGCAGTACCCCAATCTCGTTGTCCTTCAGACATTCTCGAAGTCATTCGGGCTGGCCGGGATCCGCCTGGGCATCGCCATTGCTCCGGTACAGATTATCGAGTGGCTACTCAAGATCAAGCCACCGTACAACCTCAACAAGCTGACGGCCGAGGCGGGACTGGAGGCATTCGAACACCTCGACCTGATCCGATTCAATATTGAGGAGATCCGAAAAGAGCGAAAGCGACTGGCCGACGAGCTGGGATCTCTCGGTTCTGTTGAGAAAGTCTGGCCCTCGCATGCCAACTTTATTCTCTTTAAAATTCGGGATGCGGAGCAGGTCTGGAAGACACTCGTCCGGAAAGGGATCATCATCCGGAACCGGGGTAATGAACCCGGTTGTGAAAACTGTCTGAGAGCAACCATCGGGTTGCCGGACGAAAATGACCGGCTTATTCAGGCACTAAAAGAGGTGGCGCCATGAACATCAATATCGAAGCAGATGCGCTGAAAAGCGGGCAGGCAAGCAGACTGCGGCCCGGTAGCCTGTTTGGTATCCGGCGATTACAACAGATGAACCACACAATCTACTGGAATCCCGGGGAGCTCTCGTCCAAACAGCAGGAGCTTCTCTCCTGGGATGGCCTCGAACCATCCGTTGATGAACCAAAAAACGGCGCTCATCTGAGACTGGATCCCGAAACAGACAGATTGCAGATCACTGGGGACGAAACCATTTATGCCGAAGCAGAAACCTGGCCGGAACTGGCCGAACGGTTTCTCTTTCCCAAACGGGAAACAATCCAAACCCGTAAGACAGCCGAAACGGATATTGAGTTGCGCTTGCTTCTGGATGGCTCAGGAATGAGCCGGATCGATACCGGGTTGAAGTTTTTCGACCACATGCTGGATCAAATTGCCCGTCACGGGCTTCTGGATCTGGAGATCACCTGCAAAGGCGATCTGGAGGTCGATGAGCACCACACAATTGAGGATATCGCCATCGTTTTGGGAGACGCTATCTATGAACTCTGCGGCAAAGACAAGACCGGAATCCAACGCTACGGATTTCTGCTGGCCATGGACGAGTCGCAGGCAGAAGTGGCTCTGGATCTCTCCAACCGCCCCTGGCTGGTATGGGAAGCCGAGTTCAACCGGGAATACGTTGGAGACTTCCCTCTGGAGATGGCCAAACACTTTTTCCACACTCTGGCCATGCACATGAGAGCAACTCTCCAGATCCGTGTCGGGGGAGAAAATGAACACCATAAACTGGAAGCCATCTTCAAAGGTTTTGCGAAGGCGTT
>JBBDRX010000003.1:0-13445 GCA_040905245.1 Balneolaceae bacterium
AGCCGCTTCGGTACTTCTTCGGTGCCTGGCAACCTCCCATCGGTATTGAATTCGTATACGATGGGTTATCGGCGTTCGTGATCCTGGTTATCAATGTCGTTGCGTTCATCGTATTGATCCACTCCAGGCATGTGGCCCTTGGGGAGTTCCCCCGGAAACAGATGGCCTACTACAGCCTTGTCATGCTGATGATGCTTGGCTTCAATGGTATGGTCTTGACAGGGGACCTGTTCAACCTCTATGTATTTCTTGAAATTTCGTCACTGTCGACCTATGCACTCATCGCTATCGGGGAGAAAGGTGCTCCGTTTTCTGCTTTCCGGTATCTGGTTATCGGGACAACAGGCGGGACGTTTTATCTGCTCGGCCTCGCATTCCTCTATACAGTAACCGGTACGCTCAACCTTATCGACATGGCGGCGATGCTCCCGGAGCTCGCCGATAATCGTGCGGTCGTAACGGCTCTCATACTCATGGTGGTGGGTATCGGTGTCAAGGCAGCTCTTTTCCCGATGCATGGCTGGCTTCCCGACTCCTATACCTATGCATCATCGACTTCATCTGCTCTGATCGCTCCAATCGGAACCAAAGTGGCGGCCTACGTTCTGATCCGCATCCTGCTTTTTCTCTTCGGGATTGAGTTAATCGACCTGGTTGTTCCAATCTCCACAATTGTCGGTATTCTGGCCTGCATCGGTATTCTGTACGGATCCATCATGGCCATTGCGCAGAATGAACTGAAACGAATGCTTGCCTACTCCAGTATTTCCCAGATTGGATACATTTTAATGGGAATCAGTCTTGCAAACCCATATGGTTTTATCGGTGCGGTACTTCACATCCTGAATCACGCAATCATGAAAGCATCACTATTCATGGTTTCTGCTAACCTCAGGATGAAGGAAGGGCATTCCGATATCAGCCGATTCGACCATACGTACCGGAAAAAATATCCCTGGACCATGCTGAGCTTTACGGTTGCAGCAATCTCCATGGTCGGTCTTCCTCCACTTGCCGGATTCTTTAGCAAGTGGTATCTAGCACTGGGAACTGTAAACGCCGGAAACTGGCTTTTCCTTGCTGTGATACTCGCAAGTTCTCTGCTGAATGCCGTCTATTTTTTCCGAATCCTGGAGAAAGTGTATATGTCGAACCCGGATGCCGAGGAGGAACCATCCGACAAGAATATCACCATGGACGAAGTAAAACCGTCCATGCTTTACACAACCCTGACATTTGCTGCTGCACTTTTTCTGATCGGTATATTCAACGTTGCCATTGTTTCCATAATCAGCAGTATGTTTCCCGGCGGCTTGTAATCTAATTGTATAGTAACGGATAGATGGAACTAACTTTTGTGCCTCTTTACGCTGTACTGGTCTCACTGCTCGCAGTGCCACTGATCCTGCTCAGCACTTCCCGGCCGAATGTGCGGGAATTCTGGACCATTCTGGCAGGAGTTATCAAGTTCAGTCTCATCCTTTCGCTCCTTCCCACAGCTCTTGCCGGGAATAGTGTAGAGCTAACCCTCATCGAGCTGGCACCCGGCCTCCCCTTGCTGCTCAAGGCGGATCCATTCGGGATCTACTTTGCCGTTATTGCTTCTGGCCTGTGGATCTTTACCTCTTTCTACTCCATCGGATATATGCGTGGTGCCGGCGAAAAAAAACAGAGTAGATATTTTGCAAGTTTTGCAGTCTGCCTCTCCGCAACGATCGGAATTGCTTTTTCCGGTAATCTTCTGACATTTATTGTTTTTTATGAAATGCTGACGCTGGCTACCTATCCACTGGTCATCCACAAGGAGAACAGAAAAGCGATAGATGCAGGCCGAAAGTACCTCTCTTATACTCTGACTGCGGGCTTGCTCCTGATTGCTTCAGCCGCCATTATTTACAATCTGACTGGAACACTGGATTTTCGACCAGGAGGAATTTTTGACGATGTGAATGTTTCTGGCCCTATGATGCTCACCACATTTTTGCTCTTTTTGGGTGCCGTGGGTGTAAAAGCTGGAATAATGCCTCTTCACTCCTGGCTTCCGGCTGCAATGGCCGCCCCGACTCCGGTTAGTGCGCTACTCCATGCCGTGGCTGTTGTGAAGTCAGGGGTGTTCGGCGTCATCCGCATGAGCGGCTATGTATTTGGTACAGAAGTCATGACAACCTTTAGTTTGAACGATATCATGTTGGTGATTGCCGGAACGACCATATTGGTTGCATCATTACTTGCATTCCGGCAGGATAACCTGAAACGCCGACTGGCCTATTCGACCGTAGGACATCTCTCCTATATTGTTCTGGGTGTTGCACTGATGACACCTCTCGGTATGACCGGAGCCACAATGCATATCGCTGCACACGCGACAATGAAAATTACACTTTTCTTCTGTGCCGGTGCTATCTATGTAAATCTTCACAAAGAGAATATCAGTGACCTGGACGGAATCGCAAAGGTCATGCCCTGGACAATGGCGGCCTTTGTTATCGGCTCCCTCGGCCTTGCAGGTATTCCTCCACTCAATGGATTTCTGAGCAAGTGGCACCTGGCAGCAGGTGCCCTGGAAGGGGGAATGATTATCCCGATACTCATTCTTGTTGTCAGTGGTTTGTTAAACGTCGGATACTTCTTTCCGATTATCTACAGAGCCTACTTCAAGACTGGAGACGCCTCGCTCGACAACCACACGGAGGCATCCCCTTTTATGGTTGTACCGCTGGTATCGACCGCGATTCTTTCGATCCTGTTCGGCCTGTTCCCGAATCTCTTTTTCAATTTCTATGATTTGGCCCAACTGATTGCATTAAACCTGTTCAACGGAGGCTAACATGAAAACGTGGCACTGGACTACGTTGATAATACTCATCATCGCAACTCTGATTGCGGAGTTCACACTGTTGTCGGACTATGATTCCCACTGGTGGAACTCCATCCCTGGATTCTATGCAATATGGGGTTTTTTGAGCTGTATTGTCATCATTTATGTCTCCAAGTGGATCGGTAAACTTTTCCTGTTCAGAGACGAAACGTACTATGATCACTGAATTACTTTTTTTCCCGGCGGTTCTGGTCTTATTGGGCGCATTGGTGCTGCCCCTGGCCAAACAAGAAATGCGGCCTTCGCTGTTTCTGGTTTTTCCATTGGCAGCTCTTGCTACCATTTGGATAATGCCGGACGGTTTTACGATCAAAACGTCTCTGGCCAATTATGAGCTAATTCTTGTTCAGGCCAATTCCTTAAGCAGAATTTTTGGAACTATCTTCGCGATGATTGCTGTCATCGGCGGCGTATTTGCCTGGCACATCAAAGATCTTGGACAGCAATCTTCTGCTCTGGCGTATGGTGCGGGTGCACTGGGCGTTACGTTTGCTGGTGATTTCTTCACGCTTCTGGTCTTCTGGGAACTGATGGCTGTCAGTTCTACCTACCTGATATGGGCTCACCGCACTGCCGTATCTCAACATTCGGGAATGCGTTACCTGGTCTACCACTCACTCGGAGGGGGAATACTCCTTACGGGTATATTGACACACCTGAACGATACAGGATCCATCCTACTTTCCAGTTTTCCGGAAACGTTCACTCTTGCCTCCCTGTTGATTCTCATTGGTGTTGCCATCAATGCAGCTATTCCTCCTCTCAGTGCATGGCTCCCGGATGCATATCCGAATTCTACCATCACAGGAGCCGTCTTCATGAGTGCCTTTACAACAAAATCTGCCGTCTATGTACTCATGATTCTTTTCCCGGGCTGGAGTATTCTGATATGGCTTGGTGTCGCCATGGCTATATACGGTACGGTTTACGCCATTCTTTCAAACGACATCCGACAGATTCTTGCCTATTCTATCATCAGCCAGATAGGATATATGGTTACCGGAATCGGTATTGGAACAGAAATGGCCCTGAATGGAGCAGCTGTTCACGCATTCAGCCATATCCTATACAAATGTCTGCTCTTCATGGCAGCCGGGGGGGTGCTTTACGCAACCGGTAAGAGTAAACTCTCAGAGCTGGGTGGTTTCGCCTCCAAAATGAAATGGGTTGTAGGACTCTATATTATCGGCGCGCTTTCCATATCGGGATTCCCACTATTCAACGGGTTTATCAGCAAATCCATGATAGTGAGTGCTGCCGGATCAGCACATTATGAATGGGTCTATCTTCTTCTTACTCTCGCTTCAGTCGGTACATTCCTCCATACCGGCCTCAAGTTGCCCTATTTTACCTGGTTTGGTAAACAGAAAAGTGAATTTACAGTCAAGCCAGTCCCAAAAAATATGATATTTGCCATGGGCATTGGGGCTTTTTTATGCACCCTGTTTGGTGTCTGGCCTCAACTCCTCTACAACTACCTGCCATTTCCAGTAGATTATCATCCGTATACCGTATACCATCTTGTAGAAGTAACTCAAATTCTGATCTTTACCTTTATCGGATTCTGGATTTTTCGCACGAAACTTGATGGAAATCCGAAAATTGTACTCGATACGGACTGGTTTTATCGAAAACCAGCGGCATTTACCCGAACAATTTTGGTGAACAAAGTCGATGACTTCTTTGGATTGGCCGAACGCGTCGTACACGGGATTGCCGGACACCTGGCTTCCCGTTTTGACAATCCCATGGCCTGGCTAAATCCATTTTCAACAGAAGAAAATAATGCCCGGTCGTACAGTTCACCGGCAGGGACGGTTATGGCATTTATTCTTTTTGCATTCCTGGTGTTTAGTCTCTATCTGATAACATAGAAACAGGCTGAATAGTCACGGTCAAAATTAACGTACCGAATTATAATGCACCGGAAAGGGAAAACAAATAACCCAGCCGGACTACACTTCAACGGCCAGTACGTCAGGATACGTCAACCTGACAACAAGAGAAGCTTAAAAAGATTACGTACCATCAGACTGGTCGACAGGTCTCAGTTGGAAACGCTCGAACAAAGAAGACTACCAGACAACCCTCACCTGCGCGTACCTTTTTAAAGAAAAAAAAACTCAATAGACAGCCAGGCTACCAGCGCAGAAGATTGACCTTCGTAATATCAATGGAAAGGTTATTTCTGAAAATGGCCAGAATAATAGCCAGTCCGACGACAGCCTCCGCCGCTGCCACCGCCAATACAAAGAAGACCAGTATCTGCCCGGCGATGTCTCCATGATAGCTTGCAAACGAAATAAGGGAGATATTTACCGCATTCAACATCAACTCAATACACATGAATATGACAATTGCGTTCCTTCGGACAAGAACACCGATCATACCGATCGTAAAAAGAGTAGCACTCAATGCCAGATACCAGTCAATTTCAATCATTCTTCAACCTGATCAGATTGTTTTACTTTATACTGTGCAATCAATAGTGCACCCACCACAGCTGCCGTAAGAAGAATTGCCGTCATCTCGAATGGCATCAGGTAGTTTGTGTACATCACATCTCCAATAGCCTCTACAGTTCCGACATACTGCATATTCTCTGAAAGGTTGGGAAGAAGATCCGTTACTCCCCCCAAAGCGTACAGTACTTGTCCAAAAATGACTGCACCTACAAGAAAAGCCAACAGGTATTTCACTCGAATCCTGTCGAAAAGTCCGGGTTCGTCATCAAGGTTTAAAAGCATAATCACAAACAGGAACAGAACCATAATGGCTCCGGCATAGACAACAATTTGAATCATAGCCAGAAACTGCGCCTGAAGAAGAAGATAGATCCCGGCAACAGAAAGCAGGTTCAGTACGAGAAAAAGTGCACTGTTTACCGTGTTCTTGTTCAACACCATTGCCAAAGCAGTCGAGATAGCCAAAACTGCGAGCAGTACAAATGTGTACGTAACCATGGAATTCCGTTAATTTTTCAAAGGATGAAAGGTAGAGAAATTTAAAAATGGCTTCAAGAGATATATGATCGATTATCAGGGATTCTGACTTTTTTTAAATCATCTCATCAGAATCCTCACCAGCTCATCCGCTCGCATACGTAATCCTGTTCCATCCCGTTGCACATTAAGCGGTTTATTTGTTCTTTTATCTGGCTTCGGTTCCTGCCTGGGCCGAGCTGTTACCCCAAAACAAATACACCATTCTATCATGAGCAATGCACCCGATATGCAGCACCTCGGTGAACGCATCGAAGAACACAGTCAATTTGTGGATCATATATACCGTGAACTTGAGAAAGTGATCGTAGGTCAGCGATATATGATTGACAGACTTTTAACCGGACTACTGGCAGAAGGCCACGTTCTGCTGGAGGGAGTCCCCGGGCTGGCAAAAACCCTGACAGTCTCTTCACTGGCCACCGTCATCGATACCAATTTTCAACGAATCCAGTTTACACCGGACCTTCTTCCTGCCGATCTGGTCGGAACTCTTATCTACAATCAGAAAGAGGCGGAGTTTACAGTCAAGAAGGGGCCGATTTTTTCCAACATCGTTCTTGCAGACGAGATTAACCGTTCTCCGGCCAAAGTCCAGAGTGCACTTCTGGAAGCTATGCAGGAACTCCAAGTCACCATTGGAGAGACAACTTACCCTCTCGAAGAACCTTTTCTGGTTCTTGCGACACAGAACCCGGTCGAACAGGAAGGAACGTATCCGCTTCCGGAAGCACAGGTGGATCGTTTCATGCTAAAAATCAGAGTCGACTATCCATCCAGAAACGAAGAGATGGAGATCATGAGAAGAATGTCGCATACCGGTAAAGGCGAAACGCTCAAACCAGTAGTTACTGTGGACGAAGTACTGCAGGCAAGATCGGTCATCAACGAGATCTACATTGACGAAAAGGTGGAAGATTATATTGTCGATCTGGTGTTTGCAACCAGAAATCCGAAAGATTTTGGTATGAAAAACCTGACAGAGCTTATCGGATTTGGTGCTTCTCCACGAGCGACAATCAATCTGAACCTTGCGGCAAGAGCACAGGCATTTATGAATCACCGAGCATATGTTACTCCGGAAGATGTCAGAACCATCGCCATGGATGTGCTAAGACACCGGATTATACCGACGTTTGAAGCCGAAGCTGAAGATGTATCGAGTGAAGATATTGTTGATATCATACTTTCATCCGTGCAAGTACCTTGACTGTATAATACAAACAAAAATATTGGTAGAATAAATTTATTTTTATAATATTATTGCATCAATCACTATACAATCAATAAGACAGCCTAAAACATGAAGGTTAAAATCGTACCTAAATCAAAAGTTAAGGTATCCCGAAGCAGCTCCTCAAAGTATCAACCTCTTATTGATGCTTTAAAAAAATTAAAGAAGGGAGGAGATGCGCTCAAGGTCAACTATTCCAATGAAAGAGAGCTGAACTCCATGAGGAATATTGTCTATACTATAAATAAAGAGGACGGAATCAAGATTAAAAGCAGCAAAGATTCACAGACAAGTACTGTGTTTTTCTATCTGGAATAACCGGGCATCTCCCGATTTTAGCTTCCCTGAATTACGACAATAAAAAAAGGCGTCTGTTTATTCAACAGGCGCCTTTTTCATATCAGTTACTGACTAACGAGTCAACGTAATCAGGAGTTGTCCTCCTTGTCACCCTTCTCTTTCTCAGCCAGTTTCTCGGCCAGGCCGGAAACTTCTCCAAGTGTTGGAGTTCCCGTCTCAACCGAATCACGCTTCTTGCTCTTCTTCGGCTTCGCCTTTGCAGCTGTGGCCGTATCCTTCTCGAGTTGTGACAGTTCAATGGTCTTGCTTGGTTCGTCAAACTCGACGACAAAGCCTTCAACCTCGTCTCCATCATTAAAGGATTCTTTCAAATCCTCGACCGTTTCGGTAAGCTTGTCCTTCGGCAGGAAAGCATCAATGCCCAGATCAAGTTCAATGAACATTCCCTTGTCAGTAATTTTGGAGACTTTCCCTTTCACATTGGATCCAGGGCCATAGTTCTCTGCGTACTTCTCCCAGGGATTGTCCTCAACTTGCTTGTGACCAAGAGTAATACGTCGATTGTCGAAATCGACGGCAAGGACGACAATTTCAAGATCCTGTCCTTTTTCGACAATTTCACTGGGATGATCCACTCTCTCGGTCCAGCTCAGATCGGAGACATGAACAAGCCCGTCAATTCCCGGCTCGAGTTCGACAAAAACACCGAAGTTTGTAAGATTTCGGACAATACCCTTATGCTTCGACCCGATTGGATAACGTTCCAGAAGTTCTTCCCAGGGATCCTGCTCCAGCTGTTTGACACCGAGAGAAATTTTCTTCTCCTCTTCATTAATATTAAGGACAACACATTCAATGATGTCGTTTTTGTCCACAAGCTGTGACGGATGTTTGATATGCTGTGTCCAGGACATTTCACTAATGTGAATAAGTCCTTCGACACCCTTCTCAAGCTCAATAAACGCTCCGTAGTCGGCAATAGAAACCACACGGCCCTGAACCCTCATACTTTCCGGAAACTTCTCATGAATACCGTTCCAGGGGTGTGGCTGAAGCTGTTTCAGTCCAAGAGACACTCGTTTGCTCTTCTCATCGAAATCGATCACAGCAACGTTCATTCGCTGGTCGAGACTGACAATCTCATCCGGATGTTCCACACGACCCCACGAGAGATCTGTAATATGAAGCAGACCATCCACACCACCCAGATCGATAAATACACCGAAATCAGTAATGTTTTTAACAATTCCTTCCAGTACCTGTCCGGCCTCGATCGATTCCAGAATCTCTTCGCGTTGTTCTTCCAGATCAGATTCGATCAATGCCCGGTGAGAGACAACCACATTCTCTGCCTGCATATTCAACTTGACGACCTGAAACTCCATGGTTTTTCCCACGTAGGCATCAAAATCACGAACCGGCCGAACATCAATTTGCGATCCCGGCAGAAAAGCGTCAATACCAAATATATCGACAACCATCCCTCCTTTGATCCGACGCTTGATATAGCCTTCAATCACTTCGCCGGTATCATGAGCTTTCTCAATAGTTTCCCAGGCCTGCAGAATATCTGCCTTGCGACGTGAGAGGATCAATTGCCCTTCTCTGTCTTCAACACGATCCAGGAACACTTCCACTTCGTCTCCTGGCTGCAGAGTTTCGACCGTCTTGGACGGGAACTCATTAACAGGTACGATTCCTTCCGACTTGAAACCGATATCCACTACGACATACTTCTCGTCTACAGAGACAACGATTCCGGTAACAATTTCCTTCTCCTCAATCTCATTGAGGGTGTTCTCATACATGCTCGCAAGCTCATTGAACTCCTCATCGGAGTAGTCGTCTGAAGCAGCTTGCAACTGATCGAATGTAAATACCTCTTCGGCCAGGTCACCTGTAAATACCGGCAACTCGTCCGGCTGGTCTTCTTCATTTTCCTTTTCTGAGCTCTTTTCTGACTCTGTCGTCTCTCCTTTTGACGTACTCTCTTCTGATTCGGTCCGGGGCTCTTTTCCGGAGTCCTCCGACTCAAGATTCTGTTCTTTCTCTTTGATTGGTTCGGTTTCCTGTTTCAGTTCTTCTGCCATTTATGATTCCAGTTTCTATACCGCATCCTTTTAGATGGATGGGATTAGAGTTAGGGTTTTTGTGATTTATACTGAGTCATGATTGCCGCAATATACGAGGAGATCTCCTCTACCTGTTCATCAAATAAAATCCGGGAAGTGTCGATCCGTTTGGCCCCCTCGGGCTGAACCAGGGGTGCCTCGTCCCGCGTCGAATCTGCATGGTCTCGCAGCCGCAAATTCTCCTTTACTTCTTTCCGGGAAATGGACTCGCCGGCACTCTTTAGCTCTTCAAAGCGGCGTTCTGCCCGGACGTCCAGGGAGGCATCCATATAAATCTTCAAGTCGGCATCCGGAAATACAACTGTTCCCAGATCACGTCCATCGGCTATATAAAAACCGTTACTAACAGCTTCATGCATGAGCCTGTTGACGAAACCCCGAACTTTCGGCAGGGCCGCTACCCTGCTAACATGGTCAGACACATAAGGTCGTCGCAACTCAAGGGTGAGGTCTCTTCCGTTCACCCGAATGCAGAATGTACCTTCTGTATATTCGAACCGGATCTTTTTTGATGACAGAATGTCAAGGAACTCACTCTCTGACGGCCTCTCCTCTTCCAGCCAGATCAATGTGACTGCCCGATAGAGTGCTCCGGAATCGAGATACTCAATTCCCAATTTTTCAGCGACCGCTTTCGCAGTCGAACTTTTACCGGAGCCCGATGGCCCATCAATTACAACAATCATTATCAGAACTGTTAAATTAAATTTTATTGCTTTAATTATCAATCCATTCTTGTATAATGAATCAATTCCTCCTAAATTTGAGGTCTTGAGAAATTCGCGCAATAAATTGACTCAACCAAATTATGCCACAACATAAGTCTGCAATCAAACGAATGCGCCAGAATATCAAACGGCGCAAGCAGAACCGTGAAAAACGGTCCAGAACCGGAACCTTGATCAAAACCGTTCTTGCTGAACAGGATAAGGAGAAAGCGGAAGCACTACTCCAGACTGCCATCTCGAATCTGGATCGAATGAGCATCAAGGGGATCATCCACCCCAACAAAGCCGCCCGAAAGAAATCCCAGCTGACTCAACACGTCAACAGCCTCTGAGGTCTTGAACGTCACACCATCAAAAGTTCTTCTTGTTATTCTTGATGGGCTCGGTCTGGCGGAGGACCCATCCGTCAGTGCTGTTGACCAGGCCGAAACACCCTGTCTGGATCACCTGATGGAAACCAGTCCGAACAGCCGGCTCTCTGCCGGCGGTGAAGAGGTCGGCCTCCCTCCCGGCCAGTTCGGGAACTCGGAAGTCGGACACCTCAATATCGGAGCCGGACGGATCGTCTGGCAGGAGCTCTCCCGCATCAACCGGGACATTGAAGAGGGAGGCTTTTTTGAAAACCCTGTACTCAAAAAAACGTTTCAAAACGCTGAAAAACAGGGGAAAATTCACCTGATTGGCCTTTTCTCCGACGGTGGAGTTCACAGCCACCACTCTCACCTGCATGCTCTGCTTCAAATGGCAGCCCGATACGATATTTCAGATACCTGGGTTCACGCCATCACCGATGGCCGGGATACATCACCCAAGGGAGGAGCCGACTACTGTCGCATGTTTAAAAAAGCAGCCGACAAAGCCGGGACCGGAACCATCGCCTCTCTGATCGGAAGATACTATGCAATGGACAGAGATAACCGGTGGGAACGCACCGAACTTGCCTATCGACTGTTGACTGACGCAGCCGGTGAGACGTTCAACTCGCCGGAAAAGGCTCTTGAGAAAGCTTATGGAGACGACCTCACAGACGAGTTTATCCAACCGCTCTGTCATACATCCGGGAGCAAAAGTCGTATCTCTGACGGAGACACGGTCATCTTTTTCAATATTCGTGCAGACAGAACCAGACAGATCATCAAAGCACTGCTTCAGTTCGATGAAGTGCCATTCAAAACAGACGAACTCCGGTTGAACCTTGCGAGCCTGACCTCTTATGATAAGGAGTTCGAGCCATACATAGAGGTCGCCTACCCGCCGGCAGAACTCAAAAACACATTGGGAAGCTGGATCAGCCGGAGAAAGCTGCAGCAGCTTCGTATTTCAGAAACTGAAAAGTACCCCCATGTTACCTATTTTTTCAACGGAGGCGAAGAAACCCCGTTGAAAGGAGAAGGGCGGGTCATGATTCCGAGCCCCAAAGTCGCCACGTACGATTTGCAACCGGAAATGAACGCGGGAGACGTTACCAATGAGTTGATATCACGACTGAAACAGGAGCAGTTCGAACTCGTAGTGGTCAATTACGCCAACCCGGATATGGTCGGACACACCGGCATCATGGGAGCAGCCATCAAGGCCGTAGAAACCGTAGACAGTGAACTCAAAGAGGTTCTAAAGCAGGCAAAAAAGCACGACTACCGTGTACTTGTGATCGCGGATCACGGGAATGCAGACTGCATGGTTCAGCCCGATGGCACTCCCCATACAGCCCATACTACAGCACCGGTTCCGGCGATTCTGATCGGAGTACCTGATGCCGTCATGCGTGATGGTATCCTGGCAGATGTAGCCCCTACACTTCTGAAAATGATGGGGCTTCCCCAACCGGAAGAAATGACGGGAAAACCCCTCTACTGACCTGTCAGAAGTAAGTTTTTGAAAGCAGGACTCCTCTCTTATTGTTTGCTTTTGCCTACACGCAATACTACCTTGAAATCGAGCATGAACGAAAGCACTGAAAGAGTCGTTATCAATGCTCAAAGGCCCAATCACCTATAAAAATTTCTGCAGGTACTCATGGAGGGAAATTTTTCAAGTAAAGTTCGTGATGTTATTCAGTTCAGCCGTGAAGAGGCACTCCGGCTGGGACACGACTATATTGGTACAGAACACCTGATTTTAGGAATTGTCCGGCTGGGAGACGGTGTGGCCGTCCGCATTCTGAAAAATCTTGAATGTGACCTTTACAAGCTCAAAAAGACTATTGAAGATACCGTCCGGGGAACCGGGGGTTCTGTTACAGTGGGTAACATTCCTCTGACCAAACAGGCCGAAAAAGTATTGCGAATCACCTATCTGGAAGCGAAGCTATACAAAAGCGATACGATCGGTACCGAGCATTTGCTCTTGTCACTCCTCCGTGATGAAGAGAATATTGCCGCACAGATCCTTCAACAGTTTAATGTTTCTTATGACGCTGTACGGGAAGAGCTGGATTTGATCATCTCCGGAAAATCCCGGGAAGACGAACCTGAAACCGGAGCAGCAGATCTCAAATCGAGCCTCTCTTCGTCCAGGGGAGGACAACAGAGCGGTTCATCCCGTGAGAAAAAGTCCGAGAAATCAAAAACTCCCGTTCTCGACAACTTCGGGCGCGATCTGACTCAACTGGCTATCGATGGGCGTCTCGATCCGATTATCGGACGGGAAAAAGAGATTGAGCGGGTTGCACAGGTTCTGAGTCGGCGCAAGAAGAACAACCCGGTCCTCATTGGGGAACCCGGCGTCGGAAAGACGGCTATCGCCGAGGGACTTGCATCCCGTATTGTGGATCGGAAAGTCTCCAGAGTACTCTATGACAAGCGTGTGATCGCATTGGATCTTGCCGCTTTGGTCGCCGGCACCAAATACCGGGGCCAGTTCGAGGAACGAATGAAGGCCGTAATGACCGAGCTCGAAAAGACGGATAACGTCATCCTCTTTATTGACGAACTTCACACCATTGTAGGTGCAGGAGGTGCGAGTGGCTCGCTTGATGCTTCCAATATGCTGAAGCCGGCCCTTGCCCGCGGAGAGATTCAGGCCATTGGTGCGACAACTCTCAATGAATACCGTCAACACATTGAAAAAGATGGTGCACTGGAACGACGCTTTCAGAAGATCATGGTTGAACCGACCACGATGGAAGAGACTATCGAGATTCTCCGCCAGATTCGAAGCAAATATGAGAAG
>JBBDRX010000004.1:0-13433 GCA_040905245.1 Balneolaceae bacterium
TCTTTTCCTCGTCAGTATTGCCGTCATTATCGGCCTTATTATTTCACTCGCCCGCAAACGAGGGGATAATGAAGAAGGAGGAGCGGCTCAATCCTGATCCGTTTTTGACCCGGAGCTAATAACGCTCTGAACTATATATGAAGGGGATACGGTTTTTCCGCATCCCCTTTTTTTATGTCCGTTCATCGAACACCAATTGAACAATATCTACCCTAAGCTGTGCCGATTTTGGTAAAATATTCTCGCCTACTGACGGATCTCGAGCTTCAGAACTGAACCGGTAAAAGGGACATTTCCGTTTTCAAGATTGCCGATCTGTAAGGGCCTGTTACTTCTGATCAGGTTCCCTTCAGACTCCACTTCACTTACCAGTTCTCCATCAATGAAGAGCCGGAGAGACTGCCCGGTATACTCACCCCGGATATGATACGAGCCAGGAGAAAGGGGACGATTGGCACTTACGGTTCTTGTACCCGAGTCGGTAAGAATCGTAAAAGAGGGGCCGGGGAGCGCTCCGGACAATCCTCCATTATGCCCATAATCGTTATAGCGTAACAGAAATGTTCCTTCTTGAAGTGAATCGTATCGTAAAACACGACTGTGCCCTACGATACGTCCTCCCTCATGATACGCTTCACCGTCGTGCCATGGAGAGAAATAGAAATAACGGCCGTCAAAGATCCCTGCGTTATACCCAACGGTATTGAGATCAGATACGACTTGTTGGTTACTGGTTTTCCAACTGTCCGGGCCGGTAAAATCGCCCCGGGTATCATATCGAAGGTGTTCTCCGTGAAAGTTCATCCGGCCAGTCTCATCTGTATAGAAGAAGGGGACAAAATGGACAAAACGTCCATCAAAGAAAGCACCGTCATATCCCCATGAGGTGATGTCCGTAGTTTCCTGTACAGAATAGCTCTCCCAGGAAGGCCCCGCCTCAAAAGGCTTTGCCGTATCGTACCGGACAATTTTGTCATGATCATAGGGAACATAGTAGATGTATCGCCCATCAAAGGTAGCCCCGACACACATCTCCATTCCATGAGATGATGCGTCAAACAGCTGCCAGGAGTCCGAATCATCAAATGCCAGCCGGGTATCGTAACGAACTGGCAAACC
The DNA here is from genome assembly GCA_040905245.1 of Balneolaceae bacterium. GTDB lineage: Bacteria > Bacteroidota > Rhodothermia > Balneolales > Balneolaceae > JBBDRX01. The sequence continues at coordinate 1,120 of JBBDRX010000004.1, forward strand.
ACCGGTCAACGGAACCAGATAGATCCAGGTACCGTCAAATGCCACACCATCAAAGTCTGCCGGAGCCGATTCCGGAAAGGCCATACTCAAATCCGTCGTCTCCCAGCTCGCCGGCTCCGTGAAGGGCCCTTCTGTATTGTAGCGAAGCACAACCCCACTACCTCCATCACTGGAACTGCCCGGAGCAAAATAAACATACTGCCCGTCAAAGCCGCCTCCCTGATATGATATCTCAAGTCCGGCATCGAATGCGTCCCAGCTCTCCATGTTCGAAAACTGCTCCGAAGTATCATATCTCAGAACTCTGGAATGCATTTCTGTACCATCGAAACGGGGTGTGAAGTAGACATATTTTCCGTCAAACACCCCTCCATAATACCCCGATGTATTCAGTCCGTCCGTATTCCCGGCATTCACTGCACTCCAGGCCTCCGGTGAATGAAACGGGCTGTGTGTGTCGTACCTCAGCACATTACCATGCCGTTCCGATTTGTTGTGTTGTGGAGAAAAGTAGATATACCGGCCGTCAAAGATAGCCCCGAGAAAACCGGTGGCATCCAACTCAAGATTTGGAGAAGGATCATAAGCATCGTACGCACCCATCTCTTCATGGAGCATCCACTGCCCGGCAATCACCTGCAACTTCTCTGCAGCAGATTCCGCGGTCTTTACCCAGGCATCTATGCGTAATCGTTCTGTAGATGGAATCTCGAGAGTCACAGCAGAATCATTACCGGCTGTCCAGGAGAGCACCAGATCCCAGTCCCCGGTCGGAGAGAAAAGAGTTCGATTCATATACATTACAGCCAGAAAAGCACATAATAGTAGAAAAATGATTGTGCGTCGTGACATGATAGCTCCAGTAATGAGTTGATAGGCAATGTTTGGAATATTTCCAATATATTTATCGTGACATTAATCACCAATTTGAACGGCCGGACAGCTTAATCACTTCGGTTCCATTCGTTTCAATCCAACCTGACAGTACAATGAACGGCAAACAGATATTCTCATTCGTCCTTGCACTTTTTCTTTTCCTGACATGCACAACTCTCACAATCTCGCAGACTCTGACGAACAGCTCTGGACTGAAGGTGGTTCTGACCGAAGAAGATGGCCTGAACCGGGATCAGGAGCCTGTGGAGATCCCACTCCGAATTACTGTCGATCCCGACCGTTTTGAGCAGCTGCTTGCCGATCCATCCTCCGCAATTCGCGTGTCACAAGAGGAGAGGGGTGGTTCCGAGGAGATCCCATCCCAACTTTTTGACCTTACCTGGTCTGCTTCAGATAATCACGTTCGTGCCCACTTGCTCTTTTTTGCTGACGTCACTGCACATTCCGAATCTGTATATCAGATCGACTATAAACCGTCATCCGTCCGGCCCGAAGCAGAACTCAGCGTCAAGGGAAAGGGAGTCTACCGGGAAATCGAGAACGAACACTTCCGAATCGAGACCGACCCTGCCAGTGGTCAGATCGACCAGATTCAATTGAAATTTGCCAACCGGCCGCTGTTTCAGTTCGAACCGGGAAATATGCACTGGAACCCGGACTTTATCATCGTACCCGACTCCTACCCGGATCAGGGGTACAGCTGGCCGGCTGCGCGTAACATGGAACACCCCGATTATGATATTGAATCCGGGCCACTCTTCTTCTCAATCAAGCGACGTCAATTTGTTCCGGGACAGAGAAGCGTCTTTCTCGAAGTTTACTATCGATTTTATGCGGGAAAGCCATGGTTTGTCATGGAATCCCGGCTGGAAGCCGTTCGATCGTTCCGCACCTTTGCAATCCGTAACGACGAGCTTGCATTCGGAGTGGGTGACTTCACGCATGCCGGTTGGCGGACGGAATCCATTGGCCTTCATCCCGAACACAGAGGCGAAGTAGGTACAATTCCTCTCTATGATGAATCCCGTCCCGGTCGTCACGTTCTCGGCAGCACACTCTCTCCATGGACACCGTGGCTTAGCTACAGCCATCACGAAAGGGGATATGCTGTGGCTTCACTAAGACTGGGCTGGGACAATCGAAATCTGCTTACCGGTGAACCGTCTCCACTGGCCAATCCCAGAACCGTTTTGAGCAGTAACAACGGAGCTCCTTACTGGTTTAGAAGCCTTGTTTATACACCCAGACGGGCGAATGACGAATTTTTCTTCGACCTGGATCAGAAGGTAATCAACGAAATGATTCAGCAAATTCCGAGAGGATCTTCCTACTCGGAACGGAATGTTTACTACTTCTATCCATTCGATGCGGAAGAGAGATACGAACCTGCAGATCAGCTCTATTTGAAATTGACAAAACCACTGCAAATTGAAATTCTGCCGGCTGGTTCTGAGGGCAGTGAGTAGGGATGCAGCCCAAAAAGACTTACGGGTTGAACCGAAATCGATTGTTCTGGTCGGAACGTATCGGTTCAACCCTCAAGGTAGTGAACGGTATCTCCGTACGATCCATTCGGCCAGGAGCAGCAAAATGATAACCAGCAGCCACCAGGGAGAGGCAATGGGAGACCAGGTTTCCGTTCGCTGAATGGATGTTGTCCCGGAATCCAATTCGCTCAACCTGTCCCAGATTTCAGAAATCCGGTCGGAAGGAACAAGCTGTCCCCCCGTCTGCCGGGAGATCAACGCCAGAAGTGAGTCGTTACGAACGATATTGGACCACTCTGGAGATAGAGGCTGAACGGTCAACATACCCTGGCCATCCGTTTCTATTTCCGTACCATCCATTTGCTGAATACTGGCGGTATATCTGTATATCCCCGGAGCCAGTCCCGTCAACTCAAGCTCAAACTGGTCCGTCCCGGTCTCCGGCATCCGGTATCGCTGTACTTCCTCCTGCGAGCCTTGCAGGATAAGATAAACAGAGTTATCCGACGCTCTGTAGCCAGTTTGTCGATTCACCTCGCCACGAAACAGAACCGGCTCACCCTCCCGAACCTCACTGCGATTCAGTGTAATTTCCAGCAGATTCTGTGAAGGAGACGCTGCCGTCCAATAGATCATGTTGGTTAATAAACGGGCAGAAAAATCACGGACGGAATTCGAATTACTCAAAGCATAACGAAACCAGCCCGAAGCAAAAAGGTGAGCTCTTCTGATATCATCTGTCTCTTCGACCAGAAGCAGTGGCGAATCTGTACCCTCAAAGACCAAAATAGTCTCTGTGGTCCCCAAACCTTCCCGGTCGGGTCGGGGGCCAGCAAGTTGAGGGAAGCGGCCTGTCGGTTCCATCCCAATGTCGGAAATTGGGTGAAATCGAGTTGTAATAGCAGGTCTGCCCTGTACAACGCCCGAAGTCTCTATAGAGTGCCTCGAAAAACCGGTCGCAGGAGAGAGCGCATTCTCTTCTCCCGGATAAATATGTATGGTTGGAATAGTGTTGAAAACAGACAGATCATCCAGAGACCCTCCCGGAGGGTGTCCGTCCATTATAATCAGATCCACCGAATCATTGGCTGTAACAGGTATCTCTCCTTCAATATAGCGGTCCGTTATCCAGGTATAGGGTTCCAGTACAATACGGCTATTCCGTTCCATGAGCCTTCTCAGGTATCCCGTATCCGGATGGATTCGAAAAGAGAGATGCCAGACAACCAACTTCGGATCCATAACATCGATTCCAATCGATTGTATGTTATTCTCTTCCGTTAACTCATTTTCCAGCGGATCCAGTTCAAATCTAAACTCTTCCGTACCTTCTGTCTCGTGCAACAGGCCGAACTCTTCCTCTACCCGGGCTGTTTGTTCGAACCGAATGGTTCGCTGCTCCTGAAACTCTCCGTTACGAAAGAACCGCAGGACAGTCTCGCGCTCATTGTAACCGGATTGGAAGAGTTCTACCCGTACGGTTTGTTCACTGTTGAGGGGAACCTGTTCTCTATAGTGCACATCCCGGATCTGGAGATCCATAGCAGGGTTCGGGTCACCGACCGGAACTGAAAAAACAGGAACAGGCAGCCCCCGGGACTGAAAAGCCGGATCTCTTCCCTGTGTAACAATACCGTCCGTAAAAAGAATTGCGGCTCGATAATCGTGTTGATGTCGATCAATATGTCCGAAAACCTGACCAAAATCCGAGACTTTATCCGCCAGATCTGGATTCGGCTGTGCTTTAATGGAAGTCAGTACCGATCCAAATTGAAAGATGTCCAGCTCGATCTCATCGGGACGTGATTCCAGGAGCGACTGCAGCAAAACCCGATAGCTGTCCGTTCCCTTGTATTCTCCTTTAAGTACAGACATACTTTCACTGTTATCAAGATATAGAACTACTTTTTGGGGAAGATCCTCGATCAGAGTACGCTGAAACAGAGGGTTCAGAAGTAACATAATCAAAAGCAGCAGAGCCGATGCCCGCAGCGATGTGAGTAAGAACCTTGTACCAGAGGGCAACGATTGTAAATTCCGATAGCTCCACCAGGAGACGAACAGCGACAAAACTGCAAGGAGAGAAAGAAGAACAAAAGGAAAGGAAGGGGCGAGTTCCTGAAACGGAGAATTCATCAAATCCCTGGTTACCTATATCTGATCAACGAGATGGTTCAAAATCCTCTTTTCAGAGTACCCTTCAGCTTCAGCGGAGTAGTTCAGCACCATTCGATGACGCAAAACTGGAATGGCGAGTGCTTTTACGTCCTCCAGAGAAACATTGGCGCGTCCCCGTGAGAGAGCTCTCGCTTTTCCGCCCAGGATCAGGTTTTGTGAAGCTCTGGGACCGGCTCCCCAACGGACATAACGTTTTATGAGATCGTCCGCCATCGGACTATCCGGTCGTGTCCGGTTTACAAGGCGAACGGCGGCATCCAGTACGCCATCCGGAACCGGTACGGTTCTGACAAGTTCCTGCAACTCCAGAATCTGTTCTCTGCTGAGTACCTGTTGAATTTCCTCCGCCCCCGAAGAAGTGGTTTGGCTGACAATCTGCTTCTCCTCTTCAAAACTGGGATACTCCAGCCACAGTTGAAACATAAACCGATCCAGCTGAGCTTCAGGAAGGGGATAGGTCCCTTCCTGTTCGATCGGATTCTGAGTAGCGAGAACGAAAAAGGGCCGCTCCAACTGACGGGTCTCACCACCCGCTGTGATGCTGTAATCCTGCATTCCTTCCAGAAGAGCCGACTGTGTTTTGGGAGGAGTCCGGTTGATCTCGTCGGCCAGTACAATATTGGCAAATACAGGGCCGCGAATGAATTTAAACGACTTCCGGCCCGTTTCACGGTCATCTTCAATCACTTCGGTACCGGTGATGTCTCCCGGCATCAGATCGGGAGTAAACTGAATACGGGTAAAACTCAGCCCAAGGGACTTTGACAAACACTGAATCAGCAGAGTTTTAGCCAGGCCGGGAACGCCCACAAGGAGGCAATGCCCCCTTGAAAACAGGGAGATCAGTAAATGATCCACAATTTCGTCTTGTCCAACGACCACCCTGGAGAGCTGGGAGCGAATATCCAGTACAGCTTGCTGAAATCGGGATACAGCCACCTCAGGATCCTGGTGTACCAGGGGTGGTTGCGGGTGGGTCTGTGAATTCAAGGTCATCAATCTCGGGTTCTCGTTCTCGTTCTCGGTGACGATCCGGAATGTCTATCTTGTATTCAATATATATATCTTCTCTCACATCATTAATCCACTCTGCAAAAACTCTCATCTGCTTCTGCTGAAGAGCTACATTCTCAATCAGTTCGTAATCCTGTTCCAAATTTGCTTCATGTTCCGGTACGTGACGGTCCAGACGGACAATTCGATAGGCCCGGGAAGTTCCTTGTCGCGGAGTAAAGGGCCTGGGCTCTGATATGTCACCAACTTCGTCCAGTAACAGAACCACCCGGTAAAGCGAAGACTCCAATTCATTCAACGCCATCAACCGCTGGCCGGTCTCCATATTGACCATCCGTCCGCCCAGCCCGGCTGTAAATTCGTCTTCGGAATGAGCTCTGGCCATCTCTGAAAAGGATTTATCATGGTGTAGTACACTATCCCGGATCGCTTCCAGTTTTTCAATGGCCGCTTCTTCGTCCATTCCCGATTCATCGACAGTAATCAACAGGTTATTGGTTTCAATACTGTCTCCGGATCTCCGATTCAATCGGATTACATGATATCCGAAAGAGGTTCGTACCACTTCTGACACTTCACCGGGTTCCAGGGCTGCCGCGGCAGCGGAGTACTCTGCCACAAGATCACTCATGGGCATCATAGGCAACAATCCACCATTACGAGCTGACGGCCCCGTACTGTGGCGTCGGGCAATCTCCTCAAACGACACCCCGTGAACAATAATAGAGTCCCGCAGTTGACTCGCTTTCTCATATGCGGCTCTCTCCGCATCCTCCATCGGCTTCGGCTGAACCACAATCTGGGAGAGCCCGACTTGTTCAGGAATTGTAGGAAGGGAATCGGTGGGAATTTGCTCAAAAAACTCACGAACCTCCGGACGGGTAATGGAAACATCACTCATTTTCTGTTGACGAATCTCCTGTACAATCAGCTGCTCTCTGAACTGTTCCCGAAATTCTGCCCTCAGCTCGATGATGCTCTGTCCGAAGGCACGCTCCAGTTCCTGTTCACTCCCTGCCTGTTGAATCAACTGCTGGATCCGGTTATCCATCTGGCGATTCACAAGTTCATCTGAGGCAGTGATCGAATCCACCTCCGCCTGTTCCAGCATAACGTAATTGTCGACCATTGATTCAAGAAGACCGTACCAGAGCTCTTCCCGAAACTCTACAGGCCGGTTCGACATCTGCATCTGACGCATATAATCGGCAACCTCCTGATCGACGTCACTCTTCAGAACAATACGGTCGTTTACAATGGCCACAATTCGATCTGCACCCTGAGCCTGAACCGGCTGGACGATAGCCTCAGTAGAAAGAGAGACAAGAATTGAAAGAAAAATGATTGAGTAAAGGGAGAAGCTTTTATTGATCATTCGTTTGCGCTATTTGATGGTACGGATTCCGTAGTCGTCTCTCCAACGTCAAGAAGTTCGATTTCATTATTTGCTCTGGCCTGAAGATAGAGATTTCTTCTGTAGGAGTTAATAAAACGTCTGGCTTTCTCCATATACAGCCACTCCTGAATCTGATTAATCAGCCACTCCAGATCAGGATGATCTCCTTCAGGCCTCTCTTCCAGAAGCTGAACAAAATGATAGTAGTCGCCATGACGCCTCACCGGAGAAATTTCTGTGATGCCTATCACTTCCAACACTTGCTTCATGGGAGGGTTATCGGGAAATGCCATGGAAACAGGGATAAATCGTTCGGACTGAGTAATTTGATGGTCCGGCTGGAGACTATATCGGTTAGCAACCTCTTCCCATGAAATACCATCCAGTAGTTCCTGACGTGCCCGGGAAGCATCTTCTGCAGTTCGGGCAGTCAGGTGTCGATAGCGGACAAACATTTCATTTAAAACAAATCGTTCCCTGTTGGCCTGATAGTAGTTACGGGCTTCTTCTCTTGAAACATTTAACTCTTCTTCATGTTCATTCAACACCGACTCTTTCAGAGCATCAATCATTAGATCCCTGCGGAGCCGGTCAACCCGTTCCAAAAACTCCGGATTTCGATCCAGCCCGGTACGAATCGCTTCCTGCTCCATGACTTTCTGCTCAACCCATTCTGAGCGATACTGCTGTATAGCAAGGATTGAATCCTGTTCCAATACAAGTGTCGAAATATTATCCAGGGCAGAGGAGAGTGTCAGTTCATCCATTCCCACTCTGGCAAGTACCTGATCCTCGGACCTATCCTGAAAAGATTCACATCCGAAACAGAACAGGATTAAAAAAAATGCGGCCGGCACAAGTGCCCGGTAACCCATACTAAAAAATTTATCTGTATAACTTCTCTTTTTAATGACGTTCAATACGTTAAGAGATTACCTGATACGTACAACACTAAAAAATCGAATAACACTCTCTCTTCAAACATGACGATTTACGACCGAAGGACGGGAGTGTAACAAAGAATCAAACCATCGACAGAATGATCAGCACAAAAGGTACAGAGAATTGAAAGAGTTTCTAAAAAACTCTTTCTGCACGCTTCTCACAAAATGATGATCTTGCTACTAATGCAAGCACCCCGATTCTGAACATGCCGACTCTCTGTTTCGGGTGGATAAACAGAAAAACCAAGTTGTTCGATTGCTTTCTTAACGTTCAGAAGACACCTTGTCGTATATACTTGTTGACTGAATCTGAACCCGCCCTTATGAAAATTCTCTACATCTTTCCTCATCCGGATGATGAATCCTTTGGCCCGGCACCAGCCATATCGGCTCAACTTCGAAAAGGTCATGAAGTGTATCTTCTGACGCTTACAAGGGGAGAGGCGACCAAACAACGACACCGGTTAAAGGTCGACAAAAAACGGATGGGAGAAATTCGTCTCAAAGAAATGAAATGTGTTGAAAAGGCACTCGGCCTATCCGGCATGACAGTCCTGGACTTCCCCGACAACGAGTTAAAGGAGCTGGATCCAACCCACATAGAGAATGAGATTCAACAACACGTCGAGATTATAAAACCTGATATCCTGGTAACTTATGCTGTGCATGGTGTTAGTGGATTTCATGATCATCTTGTATCGCATGCAGTTGTCAAACATCTTTATTGCAATATGAAGCAAAATGGATTCTATTATCCTCGTCGTCTGGCTCTGTTTACCAGAATGGGGGAGACGGACCTGAACGGTTCGTTCCGGCTGGAAGCGTCAAAAGATGAAGAGATCGACTGCATTGTCCATTGCAACGAAAAAGATATGGCCCGGTTTCACAAGGCACTCGACTGCTATGAAACCTATAAAGAGGTCATAGAGGCCAGTGGAGTCCGGAATGTGGTAACATCAGAAGTACCCTTCGAACTCTTCCAGGAGCAGTATAATCCTCCATTAGGAGATCTTTCCGAGAAGCTTTCATAAATACTGATAATTTTTATTAATCAACTGTTGATAAGTATTTTATAGATTTTACCTATACCGTTTTTTAATACCTTCATGACACTCTCAGATCACATTGAAAAGACCGCTCTTTCAATCAGAAAATGGCTGCAACCGAATAATGAAAGCCTGAAACAGGCTATTGACAGAACGGTGAATGAAAAACTTTTCACATTAGAAGACATCAAATATCAATTACGTTCTCTTCGTAAGCAGATTACAAATGAATCACTTCATTCCTGGGTATCCGACATCATTAACCCAGCGTCTGCCACAACATCGGAAAGAGATGTTCTGGCACTGCATGCAGGAAACCTACCTCTTGTTGGTATTCAGGATCTCATTGTCTGCGGCCTGGCCGGCGTCAATTACTATGGAAAGTTATCAAAAAAAGATCCCTATATCCTGCCGACACTCATAAATACGATGCAGGAGGAGGGCGCATTGACAAATCCGGTATACTCAACCACCCTGAAAGACTTCAAAGGACTCAGACCCAGCGATATTCTTTTTTCAGGGTCCAAAAGCTCAATAGTGCCTCTTTCAGAGAAGATGAAACGACTTGGAATCGAGACAAACAGCAGTCACTTTCTGGCACGAACCGCACATTACTCTTTGGCCTGGATTGAAGACGACGAACCGGAAACAATGGAGGCTCTTGTAAACGCTGCATTTCGCTACGCTGGCATGGGTTGCCGATCTGTTGCGATAGTTGTCGCGCCCTTTTCACTGAATCAAATAAAGTGTCATTTAACCGATTATATAGAGGCTTTCTGGCTTTCCAATCCTCAGATCAGGAGGCCCGACCACTCGCTATTTTACCGATACGCATTCAATCGTGCAATCGAACGACCTCAAGAATGGCTGGATCATTTTCTGATTGAAGAAAATCGGGAGAAGCCGAAAGAACCTTTTATTCTGTACTGGATCCCCGGGACCAGAAAGGATGTAGAACAGTTGATTCATGAATACGGGGATGGATTGCAAAGTGTATACAGAACCGTTCGAAAAAACGCCGAAAAAGAGATTACACTTGCTGGAAAATCTGTAGAAAATCTGGGGGATGCGCAAAATCCGCCTGTAAACTGGACTCCGGATGGAGTAGACACGTTAAAATGGTTGCTTAACAGTGAATAGAATGACCATTTTCAGCCAGTTCAATATAATAAAGGCGTATAATATATATTATGTTAAGTTACGAGGAGGAAGCATCTACAAAAAGCTTTTCAACTGTGATCCTTTCGATTAGCATAGTACATCTCCTCCCCATTCCCGATTGGAACCAATGAACTGTATCTGTTCATCACAATCGTCGTTGACTTCAATGATCCGCTATAGTTCGCTGTTGCTCATTAACCGTTTGAGCAGTCCGTTAAAACCAGGCAAAGCCTTACTACTCCTCCCGGACTCCGTATAGACTGCTTTATGGTTTTCATCGAGCAACAGAACAAACCAGTCCTTCACAGATTTATCTTCCTGTTGAGTAGACTGATCTTCAAGCTTCCATATATGAGCAGTTCTCATCCCGGGATCCGAAAGAAGCTCAAAGTTCAGACTCAGCTGGTTATGAAACCGGGAAACCTGTTCATGATTTTTTCCCGAACAAATTGCGATCACTGATATCTCCATCGCTCTCCAGAGCTTCATGTTATCACGAAGCTGACATAAGGCGGTTCTAAAAAGTGACGATTCCATCTCAACAGGTCTGAACAGGAAAAAAAGTGTCTTATTCGTCTCTTTTGACGGAAAAAACCACGGTTCCCCATTTTTCTGTACCAGGTTTATCTCCGGAATGCGATCTCCTTTTTTGAATCTCATCAAGACTCTTTTTGAGCAAGGAAATTCAAAAGTTCATTGATACCATAGGTCATACAACCTGTACCTGAAGCAAACGTAACGTGCCACATCCAGGAAGCAATAGAGTCGCTAAAAAACCAGTATCCAAGAAATGTAATGAGTAATAAAAGAAATCCACCAAAGTATACCATATGACGTCCCAACTTTTGAAACAGCGTCAGGTAGAGTAGTAATGTGATCAGAAGAGCTCCACCCTGCAGGATCTGGTTCATCAACACAATCAAGCTGTTGGTATTCAGAATAAACGGGTAACTGGCAAGAATAATGAACGGACTATACGTAAAATAGACAGGATATCGTGTATACACAGGTTTTAGTTCCCGAATCAGGTTGGCCAGAACAACCAGAAGGATGGTGATGGAAACGATAGATAACCAGCCTTTTGCCAGATCGGGGTCGGAAGCAAGAGAGTGAGTATTAAAAAAAATCAAAACAATGCTCAGAAGAGCTGTGGAAAGATAAAATTTCAGGAGCAAAAAACTCTTTTTACTAAAAAAGAAGAGTAACGCCGCTGAGACAACTCCCGTAAATGCAATTAGTATCTCACTCCACACTGGCAGAGGATGAAGGGTTCTGATTTTGAGGCACCTCATCATTACCCGGGTGCCTGACTTTCAGCTCCCGTTTCGCCTCGGCCTCCTGTTGAAACGTCTTTACAAGATCTGCCAACCGTTGATAGGTTTCAAGGTCTCTCTCTACCATCTCTTCGGCAATCTCCTGTAGCGATCGATCCTCAGATCCGGTTTTTACTGTACAGCCCCAGTCATCTTCCCGGATTTGCGATATCAGGTGGAGTATTTGGGTTCGCTGCTCAGTCAGTTGATCCAGTATGTTCTGTATCGGCTGTGAGCCCTCTTCCCTCTCAGCCGTCTCCAGTACCATTTCCGCGGAAGGCACCTGAATTTCTTTAGAAAAATCTGATGAGCGAAACTCTTCAAATATCGGACGATAATAGGTTCGCTGAAGAAAAAGTAACATGTTCAGCTCCTCTTCTATCGATTTCCGTTCCGGAATCTGATCCTTATAGGGAACTGTTTCGATTACCCCTTTTAGTGCCTGGGCCTCCTCTTTGAGCCAGGAGGCAAACAGAACCAACTCTTCTACTCTCTCTCCTGAAGACTCTTTACGATTCAACATAACTTAGAAAGTTCTTTCGATTACGCCCAGGTAGATGATGCGCCTGTCTCGTCCACCTTTTTCTGTTGTTCGAGCATATCGACCAGCGACAACCCGGTATTCCAGTTTGTGTCCCGATCCCGGACAGAATGGATGTTGTTCTCTTCCTGAAAATCCCAAAACTGTCCAAACTGATTGTTTCTGTACTCTTTCAGATAGTCGAGTCGTTCTTTCAAATCCTCTTTTGGCACGAGTAACCGCTCCTTGTCGTAAATTGCCTCTTCACGTGATTCAAAAACGATATCGTAGTCCTTGCTCATCACGATCGCCTCTTCAGGACAGACCTCCTCACAGTATCCACAGTAGATGCAGCGCA
>JBBDRX010000005.1:0-13389 GCA_040905245.1 Balneolaceae bacterium
AAGAGTTTCCCATCCGGTACGACCGGACAGGAAGTTGCCGAATCTATTTCAAAAGGTCTTGCCAGGCAGGCTCTGAGTATTACATACAATGGAGAAATCCGGGATTTGTCCCGCCCAATTACTGAAAACGGGGCTGTTGAAATCAATACCTGGGAAAGTGAAGATGGCCAATACACATTCTGGCACTCGACTGCTCATCTTCTTGCCGAAGCCGTACAGGAGCTTTATCCCGATGCGAAGTTTGGCATCGGTCCTCCAATAGAGAGTGGATTCTACTACGATATCGATTTTGGAGATCAAGCCCTTTCTTCGGACGATCTTGAGCAGATCGAGTCGAAGATAATCGAACTTGCAAAGCAGAAGTCCGAGTATCAACGAAGAGAGGTAAGCAAAGAGGAAGCGCTCGCCTTCTACAAAAAACGAGAGAACCCATACAAGGTTGAGCTGATTGAGGAGCTTGAAGATGGTACAATCACATTCTATGAACAAGGCAATTTCACTGATCTCTGTCGCGGCCCCCATCTGCCCGACACCTCCTCCATCAAAGCTGTAAAACTGACATCGATCGCCGGAGCCTACTGGCGTGGTGATTCAGACAGTCAACAGCTTACACGTATTTACGGTATCAGTTTCCCAAAGCAGAAGTGGCTCAATGAATACCTCCATCGAATGGAGGAAGCCCGGAAGCGTGATCACAAAAAATTGGGAAGAGAGCTGGGTATCTACCTGATGGACCCCAAAGTCGGAAGCGGTCTTCCGATGTGGCTTCCAAACGGTACGACCATCAGAAGAATTCTGGAACAGTTTCTCCGACAGCTACAGCTGGAACGAGGATACAAAGAGGTGATCACTCCCCATATAGCCACAATTGAACTATACAAGCAGTCCGGTCACTACCCCTACTATCAGGATTCCCAATTCGATCCGATACAGGTTGACGACGAGGAGTACATGCTCAAGCCGATGAACTGCCCCCATCACCATAAAATTTACGATAGCGAGCTGCGCAGCTACAGAGAGTTACCACTCCGACTGGCCGAGTTCGGGACAGTCTATCGCTATGAGCAGTCCGGAGAGCTGAATGGGCTCTCCCGGGTCCGTGGTTTCACCCAGGACGACGCTCACATCTACTGCACCCACGACCAGTTGAAACAAGAGATCAGAAATACCATTGAATTGACTCAGGTCGTCTTTCAGACGTTCGGCATGGATGTAGACGTTCGCCTCTCCTGGAGAGATGACAATGAAGCCAAGTATGGTGGTGAATTGGGATACTGGGAGCGAGCCCAGGACGAAATCCGGGCAGTTGCCGATGAAATGGGGCTCGACTATCGAGTCGCACTTGGCGAAGCGAGTTTTTACGGACCCAAAATTGACTTCATTATCAAAGATGCCATTGGCCGGAAATGGCAGTTGGGAACGGTTCAGGTAGACTATGTGATGCCGGAACGCTTTGACCTCACCTATGTTGGCCGGGATAATGAGAAGCACCGACCGGTTATTATACACCGGGCTCCGTTCGGATCCATGGAGCGATTCACAGGGATCCTCATTGAACATTTCGCTGGCGATTTCCCACTCTGGCTTTCCCCTGTTCAGATCAAAATTCTTCCGGTTTCTGACGACTTTATTCCATTTGCCGAAGAGCTTGCCATGGCCTTCCGGGAAAAGAGTTTCCGGGTCGAAGTCGACAGACGCAGTGAAAAGGTCGGAGCCAAAATCAGGGATGCGGAAAATAAAAAAATTCCCTATATGTTAATTGTCGGTGAAAAGGAGAAAAACAACGGAACTGTTTCTGTTCGTCGACATAAACTCGGGGATCAGGGAACGATTCCCATGCAAGAATTCATTAAGCAGATCAGCGAAGAGGTAGTACAAAAAAAGCTCCCTCCTTCGTTTTAGCAGTAAATCATAACAAAAAAGCGAGGATCAAAACTATCGCAAACAGAAGACCATCTCGACCGCGCCGAAAGCGTGACAAGGATCGACCCAATATTAACGGTGAAATCAGATCCAAAACCGTACGAGTCATCAAACCCGATGAAGATCACGAAATTGTAGAACTGGATCGTGCACTCCAGATTGCAGAATCCTATAAAATGGATCTGGTGGAGATCGCACCTGACGCCAGGCCTCCGGTCTGCAAGGTGATCGATTTCGGGAAGTTTATGTACGAGAAGAAAAAGAAAGAGAAAGAGGCTAAAAAGAAGCAGCATACCATGCAGGTTAAGGAGCTGCGATTCAGGCCCAACACCGACGATCATGATCTGGAGTTCAAAACACGCCATGCTCGCGGGTTTTTAACAGATGGTGACAAAGTCAAGGCAACCGTTCAGTTCCGGGGCCGAGATATGCTCTACACGGAAAAAGGCACAGAACTTCTGAAAGGGCTGGCTGAGGAGTTAAGTGATATCTCTCAGGTCGAGACCCGGCCGGCTATGGAAGGACGTCGCATGATCATGATACTGACCCCTTCAAAAGGTTCATAATCATATTGTGATAGAGATTGATATCCCTTATCTTTTAAATCTTTAAATTTTCACAGACAGAGCTGGTTATGCCCAAGATGAAATCGAATAGTGGCGCTAAAAAGCGTTTTAAAGTTACCGGCACCGGTAAAATCAAACGTAAGAAAGCGTTCAAACGACACATTTTGACCAAGAAAAGCAGCAAGCGAAAACGTCAGCTCGGCCAGGACGCTTATGTCGATGCTGCTGACATGAAGGCAGTTAAAAGCCTTCTCCCGTATGACGCTTGAAACATAATTTATAACAACTAAACGTTTATTTAAATGCCACGATCAAGAAACAGTGTGGCTTCCCGTCGCCGTCGCCGCAAGATTATCAAGCAGGCGAAAGGTTACTGGGGCAGTCGTAAAAACGTTTATACCATTGCCAAGAATGCGGTAGAGAAAGGTCTTTTGTACCAGTACCGCGACAGAAAGGTTCGGAAACGAAACTTCCGACGGCTCTGGATTACACGAATTAACGCAGCCGCCAGACTGAACGGTACCACTTATGCCAGGTTGATTAACGGCCTGAAGACAAACAATATCGAGATCAACCGGAAAATGCTTGCAGATATTGCTGTGCGCGATCCGGATACATTTGCAGCCATTGTAAAAGATGCTGTAAACTGACTCGAATGAAGATCAGAAGCCGGCAGATCTGGAATACAGGTTTGCCGGTTTTTTTTTGCCTTTGTATTGTCGGAGATGATGTTTTCTACCTTCAACCATCGAAACAAGACGGACCATGTTTTCAGAGATTGAACACCTAAAAGAAGAGATCAAAAAAACCTCTCTTGAGACCAGGGAGAGCCTGGAGTCCTTCCGCCTTGAATACCTTTCCAGAAAAGGAAAAATACAGGAAATGTTTCAGCGAATAGGAGAGGTTCCTGCCGACGAACGGGGCAAGACAGGCAAGGCGATGAATGATCTCAAGCAGCTTGCTCAGAAGCTCTATGAGGAAGCTTCCGATGCTCTTCAAAACCAGCAGCAGAAAGAGGTTGTTGCGGCAGAAGACCCTACCCTTCCGGTTCGGCCTACCTATTTCGGATCTTTGCATCCGCTTACCCGGACCGTTAATGAGATGAAAGAGATTTTTCTCCGACTTGGGTTCGACATCGCCAGCGGGCCGGAAATTGAGGACGATTTCCACAACTTTACCGCACTCAACTTTCCTCCGGACCATCCTGCCAGAGACATGCAGGACACCTTTTTTGTTCGAAAAGGAGAAGAAAGCGGTCAGGACCTGGTCATGCGAACACACACCTCTCCGGTTCAAATCCGACTGATGAAGGAGGGTAAGCTACCAATTCGATCCGTTATGCCCGGAAGGGTATTTCGCAACGAAGCGGTCACAGCCAAATCGTACTTTCAGTTTTTTCAGATGGAGGGCCTCTATATAGACCGGAATGTCAATATGGGCGAACTGATCCAGACACTCGTGATGTTTGCGAGAATGATGTATGGAGAAGATGTGAAGTATCGAGTTCGTCCCTCCTTCTTTCCATTTACCGAACCAAGTATCGAAATGGATATCTGGTGGGAGACCACCGGGGGTGGACAGTGGCTTGAGATACTCGGAGCCGGCATGGTGGATCCCAATGTTTTTGAAGCGGCAGGACTTGACCCGGAAACCACAAGTGGATACGCATTTGGAATGGGAGTAGACCGCATAGCCATGCTTAGATATGGAATTGACGATATTCGAACTCTCTATGAAAATGACCTCAGGTTTCTGGAGCAGTTTACCGCGTAATTCAACACGTTCAGAGACCACACGCACCCAGAACGACTCCAACGATTATTTGACGACCCAGACGATCAACATCACTCATGAAAATTTCCTATAACTGGTTAGCTGACTATATCGACATCCAACTTGCACCGGATCAGGTAGCAGATAAACTGACACTACTCGGCCTAGAAGTAGAAGAGATGGAAACAACCGGTTCTGAATTCGACCAGATGGTTGTTGGTGAAGTCTTGAAGGTGAATAGTCACCCAAATGCAGACCGTCTGCAGATCTGCCAGGTTGATCTGGGTAACCAAACTGTTCAGATTGTATGTGGGGCTCCGAATGTTTCGTCCGGACAGAAAGTACCTGTAGCTGTTGTCGGCTCCACACTTCCTGTGCCCGACAAGGACGGCAATCCATTTACGATCCGAGAAGCAGAATTGAGGGGAGAACCCTCAAAAGGGATGATTTGCTCGGAGTCAGAACTTGGAATCGGAAACGATCACTCTGGAATCCTTGTACTGGATTCCGCTCTACCGGCCGGCACTCCTCTTGCCAAAGCAATTGATATCGATCAGGATACCATTTTTGATATTGCTTTGACCCCAAACCGCCCGGACGCTTCCTCTCATCTCGGAGTGGCAAGAGATCTCTCTGCAGTACTCGATAAACCGGTCAATTCCCCCTATATAGACCCTGCCAAGGAAACGTACAATCTGGAAGATCGGATTACGATCTCGATTGACGATCCTGAACGCTGCCATCGGTATGTAGCCCGGATGATAGAAAATGTAACCATCGGGCCTTCCCCTGACTGGCTACAAAAGCGACTGAAGTCGATTGGCCTCCGGCCAGTCAACAACGTCGTGGACTGCACTAACTATGTACTCCATGAAGTTGGACAGCCACTTCATGCATTCGACTATGACAAGATTGATTCCGGACAGATTCAGGTTCAATCCTTCGACCGGGAGATGAAATTCCGGACCCTTGACGGAGTGGATCGCACAGTTCCTGCCGAAACACTCTTCATTTGTGACGGGAACAAACCGATTGCTCTGGCGGGGATCATGGGCGGAATAGAGAGTGAAGTGGATGAGAATACCCGGACCGTCCTGCTGGAAAGCGCCTGGTTCCTCCCCTCCTCCATTCGGAAATCGTCCAGGGCACTGACGCTTCAAACCGATTCCTCCTACCGATACGAGCGCGGAATCGATCCCAACCTGGCTCGCAAGGCGTGTGACCGGGCAGCGAAACTGATAGCCGAGCTCTCCGGTGGTGAAGTGCTCCTGGGTGTTACCGACAACTATCCGAACCGGCACGAAGAGCTATCGGTATTCCTGAGGATGAAAAGGTTGAACGACCTGCTGGGAACATCCATTGAAGCCGAAAAAGCCATGTCCATTCTAAATTCACTGGAGATCCAATCCGTGAAAAAAAAGGATGGACTTCTACAGTGTACGGTTCCCACCTTTCGGCCAGACATCGCCCGAGAAGTCGACCTGATCGAAGAGGTCGGCCGAGTCTATGATTACAACAATATCCCTGCCCCGAAAACGATTCCTTTTTATCAGCCACGTCCTCTTGAGCAGAGAGAGCAACTCCACAACAGAATTCGAACCGTAGCCACTCGCCTGCGTTACAAAGAGATTTCAACTAATTCTCTCCTCTCTTCCAAAGAGGCCATTCAGTTCAGTGCAGAGATCGAACAGATTCGTACGCTAAACCCGGTATCACAAGAAGCAACTACACTGAGAACCACGCTCTTGTCAGGCTTCCTGAAAGTTGCTCAATTCAACCTGAACCGAAACGCCAAAAGCCTTCGTCTGTTTGAAGTTGGACAGACATACAAACGGTCCGACCAGGGATCCTGGATCGAAGGAGTGGAAGAACACGGAAAGCTTCTGCTTGGGCTTTGTGGATACCGATCACGTGATACATGGCGAACCGAAGAGGAACCATTTACCCTTTTTGATCTGAAGGAAGATCTGGAATCCACGCTACTTCAACTCGGGTTGAACCATACAGAACTGAAACTGGAATCAGATGCTGGCGGTCTGCTCAACTACCGAGTTGGTGAAAAACCAATTGCGACTTTACAGGAAGTTTCCGATGAGATTCGCAATGAATTTGACATACCCCTCCCTGTTTTTGCTGCTGAAGTGGATATTACCCACCTGGAAGATCTGGATACAACAGGGCACTCCACTTCCTACCAGCCGGTAGCGAAATTTCCACCGTTTGAATACGATGTCGCCTATATTGTCAATCATGCGACTCCGGCTGGAGACCTGGTCGACACCATTCGAAATACCGCTGGGAACGTTCTGCACCAGCTCGATGTATTTGATGTATATGAAGGGAAAAACATCGGAAACGACAAAAAAAGTATTGCAATTCGACTGACTTTTTTAGATAGTAACAAGACTCTGACTATCAAAGAGGTAGAACCCCTTGTTAAACAAATTACCAAAGCCCTGGAAAATCGGTTTGGAGCGAAACTGAGATCCTGAACCATGGAATCTGAACACGAGATCAACAGAGAGGTTGAGCAGTTTTATCTGCTTTTGGGGCAGTTACGTAAGCAGATAGTGCAACTTAAACAAGAAAACAGAGAGCTTCGTGCAGAAAATGAACAACTGCAGGAACAGACAGGGCAGCAAGAGAATAATCGTGAAGAGGTCTTCTCAGTTCTTGGAGAGTCGGAACGGATCGCTCTGCGACATCAGATTGATGGGCTGATCGCCAAAATTGACAGGCACCTGGAAGGATTGTGATATGAAATCGATCAAGGTAACCATACTGGGAAAACAGTATCCGCTAAAAGTGGCGGATGATGAAGTGCAGAACATGCAGCGAATAGCACGATTTGTAGATGAAAAATTCAGACTCTACAAGCAGGAATTCAGCAAACAGCCCGAAACGACCATTATGGTTCTTGCCGCCCTCAGTATTGCCGAGGAACTCTTCG
Source organism: Balneolaceae bacterium (assembly GCA_040905245.1). GTDB lineage: Bacteria > Bacteroidota > Rhodothermia > Balneolales > Balneolaceae > JBBDRX01. Next base: position 7,213 of record JBBDRX010000005.1, read on the forward strand.
AAACCCGAAATAAGGCACAGTCCGGTCCAGACCAGAAGGAAATGATCGAGCGTATGAACCGTTCTATCAAGGAATTGATGGAAGAGACTTTCTGACTGAATGAAACCGACAGCGTTTGTAACGGGTGCTACCGGATTTATTGGCATGAACCTGGTCACTCTCCTGTCTGAACATGGTTGGGAGATCCATGCGCTCCATCGAAAAGAATCGAATCTTCACTATCTGAAGCGGTACCCTGTCTCTCTTCACCAGGGCTGTGTAACCCATTTTAGCACCCTCCTCAGTGCCATTCCGGACAATACCCACACGATTTTCCATTTGGCCGGAGATACCAGCCTTTGGTCCGGTAACAACAGAAAACAGCGGCTCATCAATGTGGAAGGAACACGAAATGTCATCAAAGCTGCGATTCGGAAGAAAGTCCCGAATTTCATACATACTTCCAGTGCTTCCGCATGGGGAGAGATGTCTGGCCTGACAATTTCAGAAGATCTGCCCCAACTCGGGTACCGTTCCTGGGTAGGATATGAACGAACCAAATGGGAAGCCGAACAGGTGGTTCTCTCCTACCCCGAAGATATAATACGAACAACGATTCTGAACCCGACGACTGTCACCGGGCCGTTCGATCAAAATAACTGGGGCCGCCTCTTTTTTGCACTCCGGGATGGAACCCTTCCCGGAATTCCGGACGGAATTGTCAGTGTAACACATGTTCGGGAAGTAGCAAAAGCTCATCTGAATGCTGTGAAAAAGGGAAAACACGGGGAACGCTATCTGCTTTCCGGGGAAGATTGCCGTTTTTCTCTTTTTGTCGAGACAATAGCCTCTCTTTCAGGTGTTCAGAAGTTACCCCGAAAAGTCCCCACACCCCTGTTGAAAGCAGCAGCTTATCTCTCCCTTCTCCAGGCTGAATTCACCGGTAAAGCACCGGATCTCACACCAGAACTGGTTAAACTCATGACACGTAAAGATGTCAGATATTCCAGCCAAAAAGCAATCGAGCAGCTCGACTACAACATTGTGCCAATGGAACAGTCTGTCCGGGATACCTATGAGTGGCTTAAAAGCGAAAAGCTGCTCTGACTTTTTTGTACCTTCACGTGATTCACGGCTTTGACCGACACAGATCGAAATACTACAGACAGGTACACATGCTTAGAACACTCTTTATTGCCGATATTGTTGGAGATGCCGGTGTCTCTATGGTCGAGACCTTTCTGCCTGGTCTTATTGAAAAATACAGTGCCAACTTTGTTGTCGCCAACGGAGAGAATTCACATGAAGGCCGTGGGATTAACGAAACGATTGTCAAGACCCTCTATCGATCTGGAGTTCATGTGATTACCGGCGGCAACCACTCCTTTGACAAGTGGAAAATATTCTCCTATATGAAGACGGATGTCAATTTGCTCCGTCCTCTGAACTATCCAAAGGGTAATCCCGGGTTTGGATACACCATTTTCGAACCGGAAGGGTTGAACCGAAAAGTAGCTGTCCTGAATCTTCAGGGCAGAACATTTATGCCCTCCATAGACGATCCATTTCAGATCGCAGAACGAACGATCGAAAAAATTCGTGAGAAGACGGATCTGATTCTGGTCGATTTCCATGCAGAAGCCACTGCGGAAAAACTGGCATTCGCATGGCAATTTGATGGAGAAATCTCTCTTTGTTTCGGAACTCATACACATATTCCCACAAATGACGCCAGGATTTTGCCAAACGGAACCGGATACATCACCGATGCGGGCATGACCGGCCCCTTTCGTTCTGTAATCGGGATGGATGTCCAGCGATCCATTTTCCGGTTCACCCGAGCCACACCTCAGCGATATAAACTCGGAAACGGAGACAACCGCCTGTGTGGTGTCTTTTCGACTGTGGATCCAACTACCGGACACTGTTCACATATTGAACCGGTCATCTATCCCCCCTTTCATCAGTCAACCGATGCATCTCAATCCTTATGAACCAATCAAGCCCCGTACTACAAGCCGAATCGATCTCCAGATCCTTTCCATCCAGCTCCGGGAAAGACAAGCTGGAGATTTTGAAACATCTGAGCCTGACTGTGACTTCTTCCGAAATGTGTGCAATCGTTGGTCCAAGCGGCAGCGGGAAGAGCACCCTTTTGCATTTGTTGGGAGGTCTGGATCTGCCGGACTCCGGTAAGATCTACTGGAACCGGTTTGCCATATCCGACTGGAAACCGGATAAACTTGCAGATGAACGAAACCGGCAGATCGGTTTTATCTTTCAGTTCCATCATCTGCTTCCCGAATTTTCGGCACTTGAAAATGTCTGTATGCCCGCCCTTATTGGTGGTCGGGATATTCGCGAAGCAGAGCCCAGAGCGACCCAGCTTCTGGAACGCATCGGCCTCTCCGAACGCATGCACCACCGGCCTGCCCAGTTGTCCGGAGGAGAACAGCAGAGGGTCTCCATTGCAAGAGCTTTGATGAATAAACCGGCAATCATTCTGGCGGACGAACCGACCGGTAACCTGGATGAAAAAAACAGTGACGCAATTTTGGATCAGCTTTCCGAGCTGAGGGATACGGAACAGGTGGCCATGGTTTTGATTACACATGATCGGGATATAGCAAACAGATGTGACTCAGTTTATGAGTTGACGCACGGAGCTCTCAGGCAATTAAAAGCGGATTGAGAAGCTTTGTTTTATGTGAAAACAATCCTATTTTTTGAATCTTGTAAACAGAACCGGATCGAAACATTCCTATGAGCAAACTCAAAGATGAACAAATGGAGCAGGATGTACTGATCGAGTACTCCTCCCGTTTTTTGCACTTCTACCGAAATAACAAAGGCGTAGTGATCGGGACGGGCATCGGCCTGGTCCTCTCCATTGCTCTGGTAATTGGATATGTAGTATGGTCTATCCAGCAGGAAGACGAAGCTCAGATTCTTCTCGGCCAGGCGGAAGAGTATTTCATGACGGGAGAGCTTCAACTCGCTCTGGAAGGTAATGATGAACCGTTTGAACCCGGTTTTATTCAGATTGCAGACAACTATCCCCGAACCCGGGCCGGTAATCTGGCTACCTACTATGCCGCCGTGGTCTACTTCGAACGGGGAGAGTTTGATAACGCACTCTCCTATATCGAACGATTTTCCCATCCGGAGGGTGTCATGGGAGTAACTCCGGTCTCCTTTCACGCCTCCATCCTGTCTGAGTTGAGCAGATATGAAGAGGCTGGTGAAAAGTTTCTTGAAGCTGCCGAGTGGGCCGAAAATGAGTCAATGACCCCGTACAATCTGATCGAGGCGGCTATTTCGTTTGAATCTGCCGGAGCAAGTGACCGCGCAGTTGATATACTGGACAGAATTATTGAAGAGTATCCGAACAGCCCGCAGGTAAGTGAAGCCGAACGGCTTAAAGGCCGGTTGGCAGTCAGTAGTTAATCGATAAAGGGTCAGTCCGGGCTATCTTCTTCCAGTGAGCCGGTAGTCCCAAAACGGATCCCCAGTTCCGAGGTGAAGCCTTCCCGTACTGGAATTCGTCTTCGGACAAAATAAGGCTCCGGTTCACGGAACGGATCGACCGAACCACTCTCCCACTCTCCGCTGTTTTCAGAATCCCTGAACACGATGACTGTATAATCAAGCGGTGGAAGACGGTCGAGCACCAACGATTCTGTAAATGTGGAATCGACATCAACCTTCCGATCAGGGTCAAATACCCGGATGCGATATTCAGAACTGTCGGACGACTCCTCCATGAACACCTCGAGGCTGCCCAGCTGGTTCTCCTGCCAGATCGCCGGTTCAACCGGCCGCAGTTCTTCCCAAACCGGATTCCAGATCAAAAACTGATAGGCGATTCCGCTTTCCCAGACAGGGTCCGGGTGAATAATCAGCCGGTGACGGTCGATCTCCACTTCCGGCCACTCCTCAATAATTTCGTCTCCGACTGCGACTTTCAGCGAATCCACCACATTCCGGTCCCGGATGATCTTGTTATATCCGACAACAAGTGCCTCTTCCCGAAACAACCCGGGAAGGCTGTTGTCTCCAACAATGGTAAGCCCGACAGTATCGGGTTCAGCCGATCCAATAAATGAGTCTGTCAGAACATTAACCGAATTTCCTGACGAATCTGCAAACTCTTCAAGTCGAATCCAAAACGGGCGTTCCTCTTCAAGTTCACGTTTCGATTCAGCGATCAAAATCTGATGATCGTCCGGAAGTATATAGAGCGGAAATGCATCCGAGAAGTGAGTCCCGGTGGAGTCCTGCAACTCGATTCTCGCCTCGTCCGCCCAATAAATCTCTTCATCAAACCGGAGACGAAGCCGGGTTCCTGTCAACATTCCCACACCCTGAAGACGTGGACGTGTCGTATCGGGCCGAACCATAAAAAGTGTCCCGAGATCCATCTCCTCGCCTTTTTCAAGAGTAAATCTCTCTTGGGAAAATGGCTGTGCCCGCTCTCGGTCCTGCTCCCAGACTCGATTCCGGTTTTGATCGTCCACCCAGATCGCCCGGTAACGGTCTGCTGCCAGGTAAGAGAACTGGACACGGCCGGAGGTATCCGATTCGGCGATATAGTTTGCCCGTTCAGTAAAGTCGACGGGCTCCCTGTACAAAAAGAGACGGAGTCCCGAATCCGTCCGTCCATCAGCTGCATTCACAAGACGAGCCGTCACCGAAGCGTCATCAATTTCGGGACCCGTAGAGACAGCCAGTTGAAACGGAGTGGCCAACGCATTGTTATTGGTATCAGTCAGGTCCGTTCCAATATGCAAAATCAGCGTGGTGTTCTCGGGCAGATTCTGTTCAAACTCTACTGTGGCCGAACGCCTGCCAAAGGATACTTCGTAATTGATTCCTAGATCGGGCTCGACCTGCAGTGCCTCCCTAAACGAAGCTCTGTCGATAAACTTGGAGAACGAAAAACGAAACTCCCGATCCTCAAAATTGACCGTTCCGGTCTCGGGCTCTGTTTCGGAAATTTCGGGCGGAGTTCGGTCGGGGGGGCCACCCTGCGGTGCTATGGGTGTCGCACAGGAGTAGAACAGCCCGGCAAGGCAAAGCAGAAGCAAAAGGGGAACGGATCTGATAGCCATCCTGGTCGTTATTACCGATTCGGAGATTAATATAAAAAGAATCGAGTCATTAACCCTATCCCGCACGAGACCGATTAAGGAATCGTGTTGTCACTCGGCAATTCTCTTTCTTATGTTTACGTATATATACAAGTACTGTTAACGCTTCCCGAGTCAGGAGGGATTCGCATGTACATGGATCGACTGGACAGCGGAGATCTTGCCTATCTCTCTGCAAAGATAAGAGGAGTGCTGGACCGAGAGGGTCTTAATGAGGTTCAAATTGCCGTTTCGAACCAGCTTGACGAATCGATAATCCACAGCCTGCAATCTCAAAATGCGCCGATTGATCTCTTTGGTGTAGGCACACGCCTGGTTACAGGGAAGCCCGACAGTGCACTCGGGGGGGGTGTACAAAATATCCCGGGTCGGTGCCCGGGATACGTTCATACTATCCGAAAACGTTGATAAAATGAGCCTCCCCGGCCAAAAACAAATTCGGCGTTACCTGGATTCCGACGAATTGTTTGTCGGTGATGCAGTCTGTCGTGCAGATGAACAGGAACTCAAATTGAAACAGAAAGAAAAAAAGCCCTAAACAATGAATGCACTACTTGTTGTTGACCTGCAGAACGATTTCTGTCCGGGTGGAGGACTTGCCGTACCGGACGGGGATCAAATCGTACCGACCGTAAACAAGCTTATGGAACAGTTCGACCGGGTGGTTTTTACCCAGGACTGGCATCCGGAAGGCCACCAATCATTTGCTTCTTCCCATACCGGCAAGGATCCATTCGATACCATAAGTATGGATTACGGAGAGCAGACGCTCTGGCCGGATCACTGTATTCAGGGCAGTGACGGAGCCCGTTTCCATCCGGATTTGCATCATCACCGAGCCAATGTGATTATCAGGAAAGGATTCCGCCAGCGAATCGACTCCTACTCCGCTTTTTATGAAAATGACCGGCAAACCAAAACCGGTTTGAAAGGGTATCTTTCCGAACGTGGAATCACACATCTTTTTGTCTGTGGACTGGCCACCGACTTTTGTGTAAAATGGACTGTTCTGGACGGTTGTCAAGAGGGTTTCGGGATTACACTGATT
>JBBDRX010000006.1:0-12602 GCA_040905245.1 Balneolaceae bacterium
AAGATTTGGCAAAAATATTAGGTTCAAAATCACGGGCTAGTGAAATCCTATCGGGCAAACGTTCTCTTTCTCTTCGACAAATTAAACTGCTGTATAGAAAGCTTGGGATTCCTGCTGAAATCCTGATTCAGGAGCCGGAACCAGTCACATAACAGAATCCAAACCGCTATTACTCTTAATCAAATACTTGATAATAAGTACGTAATAACGTACGTTTTATATAACGAACCATGAAATCTATCAAGCGATGAAGACATTAACTGCGACCCAAGCTCGGAAAGAAATTTACAGACTACTGGATGAGACTTCTGAAACTCATCAACCGATTCAAATTACCGGTAAAAGAACCAATGCGATTCTCATCAGCGAGAATGACTGGCGCTCGATTCAGGAAACACTTTACCTGTCATCCATACCAGGTATGCAGGACTCTATTATTAAAGGGTTACAGACCCCTCTTGAAGAGACCGATGAAGAACTTGACTGGTGAGCACCTACAAACTCGTTTTCACAAAACAGGCAAAAAAAGACGCGAGAAAAGCTGCTTCTTCGGGGTTAAAGCCGATAATTGAGACGTTGCTGGACCTCTTGAAGGAGTCCCCCTTTGAAGAGTATCCTCCTTATGAAAAGCTCGTCGGCAAGTTAGAAGGAGCGTATTCCCGGCGAATCAACATTCAACACCGATTGGTTTACCAGGTACTTGAGGAAGAGAAGATCGTTAAAGTGATTCGAATGTGGACTCACTACAATTAATCCGGCATCTCTTCTTCCGAAGTCATGGTTTCCGGCAGTTGATAGACGCTCCCCTCCCAATCGGTAAAATAGAGTCTTGACGCGGATGGCATTCTGCCGTGGCCATCCGCCCAGAATCCAACAAATCCAGGATGGTGGTTCAGCGGCTTTTTGACGTAACTGTGGTTGTATTCACTGTTTTGTGTCAGATCAGCGGTTACCTCCCAGCTGGCTCCGTGATCCCGGCTCACCCACTTCTGGATCTCCCCACCGGCATTCCAGGCCTGGGGGCCCTGCCCAGTCGGGGCAATGACCGTCCAGCTTCCGTCCTCTTCGACATAGATACTGCCGCTGTCATAATTGTTGTCGGAGGTCGTTAGGGCATTCAGCTCCCATGACGACCCGTTCCAGTAGGCCGTCTGCCAGGTTCGGGGATCATTTTGCGGCCCGGACTCCGACCCCCGGCTGGTCAGATACAGCAGAATCGGCCGGCCATCGTGATCAAACGCCATATCCTTGAGATAAACCAGCAGCCCCTCCCGCAGATAATTGTGTACCAGCGCCGGAGAATCTGAACCCGTCAACGGCGTCTCCGCTTCCATGCCATCTACAGTTCGCCAGGATTCCCCAACATCGTCTGTCTCCAGATAGTAGAGATTGGTCCGGTTGTTGGTTCCACTGGCCGAAGGGTCCGCACCAGCCTCTTCCGGGTTCTCCCAATTTCCGCCCGCCTCCGACGACGGGTGGTAGTTAAATGCCGTTCCCACCTTCGAGCCATTGGCCCAGCTGATCTGGTAATGCCCTTCGTCCATGGCCGCCAGCTGCTCCGGTTCGCTCCACTCCCGGCCGTCCGGACTCGTCGACCAGTAGAGGTTCCTGCCGCCAATGTAGCGTGTATGAAGGAACAGAAAGCCCTTGCCGGGGAGGTGCCAGGGCTGTGGGTAGGAGAAGTTGGTTTCGGAAATCAGCTCAAATCCGTCAATCGACCAGGGTTCATTGCTGCGATAGATGGTTGCCGGACGAATTTCGCCATGTGCACTGGCAAAGACCCAGATATGTCCGTCATCATCCAGGCTGATCGCCGGATTGTCATGGGCATCTCCGGTATCACCGGCCGGGAAACCCACCGGCCTGGGCACCATTCCAGTCGTATGATCGTACCAGGATACCATGCGGTACAGATGCTCACCATCGCCAGACACGCCCCCATAGGTAAAGTACGTACGATTCACTTCCTCCGCATGGATCGCCATCGGGCGGTGTTTTGCCGTGTAGGTACCCAGCCCGCCGCTATAATAGACATATCGGTATTCGTCCTCCGATTCCAGGTCGGCATACCAGATCCCCCGATAGCCGTCCAGCCGCTCGGCTTCAGTCATGGAACCGTTCTCTTCCTGCCCGCACTCTCCTGCCGAGCAGCTGCCAAACAACACAACACACAAACAAAGTACTGAAACCGGTTTCATGGCATCTCCAATATTTTCGCTATTCTGTATGGTTCAAGCGAATATACACCCGTAAACCAACCCAAAAAAACTATGGAATGGATGTTTGTCACCTACGGATTGATTCTGTTCGTCCTCACGATCGTATGGATTATCCTCCCTTTTGCCGTCTTCGGTATCAACAAGCGGCTCGACAGAACCAACGACAAGCTCGACAAGCTCATTTCGCTTCTGGAGAAGAAGAATGAGTGACCCCTTCTCTGAAATCTGAGGCAACTTGAGATTGCTCCTGCTCATTGCAAAAGAACGATCTGGAACAGAGCTTACGTAGATGGCTACAAAACCGGTCAACTATCGCTAATCTCCACGCGGTATCGCACGATCGTTACACCCATCTCTTCCATGTCTCGAACATAGACCTTCCCGTTTCGGACAGCCATGATCTCACGCTGCCACGGCCAGTCGAACGATGCAATCCGGCGTCCTTCCTGGTCAATAACCCACCAGTTATAGATCTCGGGATCTTCGGTAAATGTCGAAATCCACAACCGTCCTTCATCGTCCGCGACCATATATCGCATAGCCGGCCAGGTATCCGGAATTTGGTCATTATTCCTCAGAAGATCCCGAATCTGTTCCGGACGATCCTCCGTAATGGTCCGGATGTCAGATTGGGTCAGCGGGATGTGTTGATACGGATAGTAGAACGCCTTTTTATACGACCCTTCCTGATCATAAAAACGAATCAGAAAATCCCTCGACCATGCATGAACCAGCAAATCGTCTATTACGGACAGAACCAGAGTTCCCAGATATGGAGCCGTAGCAGCGGTCATTCCGCCATCGAATCGCTGAATGATTCTCTGTGTACTCTTGAACCGCAAGACCTGATGCTGCACGTAGCGCTCCTCCGATACACGGTACACAGACAGCCAACTGTCCGGAGTTGCATTTTCATCTCTGTCCATGCCAAATGCGGGCATAAAAGTCACCCAGTAGTCCCCTCCAGGCTGTATCTGCGGTATTGCAGGACGCCCTTCCGATGCCTCATCTTCAGACGTACTCACATCGATCCGGCGGAGATAGTCAAGACTGGAAAGGTCGTACAGGGAAACCATCTGCTGTCCAGTATCATAGACATGCAGATACCCGTTCGCTGCCTGAATATGGAACAGGTACTGAAATTCTCCCGGCCCCCCTCCGGATCCCCCAAGAGTCTTTACATGGCTCCCATCCGGCCCAAACACATGCACCTTCTGTTCTCTCGGATCACTCAGGTAGACCCGGTCCCGGTCATCAATAGCGACATCTCCAACAAAACTCATGAATACCTCATCGCCATCCCCGAAGACGGCCTCTTCCACCAGCTCAAACTCTTTCTTGCTCTCTTCGTCCACCGTAATGACGGTGAGGTTCTCCAGTGATGCAATCTCGTCCGGAATCTCCACCTCCTGCTCATCGGCACATCCAGCCAGGCCGATTATCATCAATAACGCCCAACCCCCGAGCCGGTTCAGCCCGAATCCAATTCTACTGTCTCTCATGATATCTCCGTTCTTTCTATTTCTCGATTGACGACTGTTGTCTTCTCCCAGATTCCCATGAAAAGCATCAACAGGAACAGGCTGGTTCCAAGACCCCAGGCCACTACCACAGCCAGATCATTCCAGAATTCACTTGCTCCAATCCAGATCATCGGCAACAGCCCGCCGATGGTCGTAAAGGACGTGATCAGTACCGGCCGCATCTTGCTTCGATACACATTCACCCAACTCCGTATGCCGTGAATCCCGAGCGCGCGCATCCGCTGCTTTTCATGAACCAGCAGAATGGAGTTGTTTACCACCACTCCGATCGCAAGCAGGGTGCCGGCAATTGCCCCCTGGTCAAAATTGATATCGTGCCAGAGAGCGCCGGCCATGACCCCGATGAGGCTGAGCGGCACAGCGAGAATGACCACCATCGGATCGAGCCAGCTCTCCAGCAACGCCGAAACAATCATCCAGACACTCAACACCGTCAGAAACATCAGCAGCAGGTAGTTTCGGGTCTGTTCTTCCTGCCCCCAGCTAAAGCCCTGGTTGCCAAACCTGATGGAGGCCCCGACCGGAACCGGAACCTGATCCAGCACCGTCTCGATGGTATTTTGTGCCAGGCGATACGGCCCCAAAAAATCAACAAACAACATTCGCTGGTATGCCTGATCTTCCCGAATGATGCGAGGAAGCGTCTGTTCGCGGCTCAATGTAGCAATCTCGTCGAGCCTGAAGAGTATATTGCCGCTGCGGCGTACCTGTTCAAGCAGCTCCGATTCGTATCGGGATTCCGACTGGCTCTGCCCCACCAGATAGTGCCGCTCTCCGGCCAGTTCCACCCGGCCGCGTGTATAGGTTGGCGAAACATCCAGCTGTATGGCATTCAACACCTTTTGCCGATCCAGATTCCGCATGGCCATATACTCCTGATCCAGATTCAGAACATACTGAAACAGCCGCTGGCCGCCCCATCCGGTTCCGTGGATGTCCACCTCCTGTACCCGCGGGTTTTGCTTCAGCCGATTCTGAATATCCCTTGCCAATAGCAGTAATTCCTCATAGGCGAATCCGCGCAGGTCGATGCGATGCCCACTGACTCCTCCTCCCAGCCCGGTATAGAAGCCATCGCCCAGTCCGGAAACTGAAATCCCCGAATTACCGGTTCTTGCCGCCAAAAACATCGCCTCGCCATAAAACCGGTAGGGTTCCGGCTCATAGAGATACTCCTCTTTCAGATAGAACTGCAATCGGGCTCCACTGTACTCGGATATCTCTGTCTCGTAATAGTCGAACGCGTCTGTGTAGGGAGCGGCGATCTGCTCAAACGTCGTTGCCATTTTGTCGATCTCTTCGATCGGGGTGCCCTGAGGCGTACGAATGTTGATAAGAATTCGCTGCTGTTGTTGTCTGCCCCAGGGGGTTCCAAAGTAGGTTTCGTTGAAAAACCGATAGGTTAATCCGCCGATCCACGGGTCAATATCGGCCCGGTTGTCAAAATAGACCCGCGAAAAACCGGGCCACTTTGTCTCTTCCCAGTCCGGCTCCCCGATGGCAAACAGCGGAAGGCCGATCAACGCGACAAGGCCGATATAAAAGATCCAGCGGAATCGGTGACGCCAGTCGAAAAGCCGCAGCAAAAACCGGTTCAGGCCAATGCCATTGGGGCGGGCCTTTCGGGTTGAACCGGTTCGTTGCCCTTCGAATCGGGTGCTTCGGGATGAACCGGTTCCGGTGACGAGCCAGACAAGCGCATAGGGAATCCAGGTCAACGCGACAAAGACCGATGACAGGAGCGTCAGGCTCAAGGCCACGGCCAGTGGAACCAGAAACAGTTGCAGCTCTTCCATGGCAAAGAAGAGGGGCAGAAAAATGCCGATGGTGGTCAATGTGCTTCCGAATACCGGAACCAGGGTATACGGCAGTTCCTTTCGAACATGGCCGAGACGCTGTTCGCGGCCGGTAGGCAACCCCGGATTCAGCTGTTCAAAGACCACAACGGCATTGTCGATAACCATGCCGAGCGCGACGGTCAGGCCGGCCAGCGTCAGGACGTTCATCGTATATCCAAGAAAAAAGAGAATGGAGATACTCATCAAAAGGGAGAAAAGAATGCTTCCCAGGATCACGAAGGGTGCCCGAAGCCGGCGGATAAAGAGCAGCAGAATCACGAAGACCAGAAGCAAGCTAAAGACCGATTGCGCCTGCAAATCACGAAACTGGGCCCGCAGCTCCTCGGTGGTGTCCCGCTCGAGCTGCAGGCTGATGTCTTCCGGCAGCCCCTGTTCAATTCTGGTGATCTCTTCCCGAATTGTTTGGGCCAGGCGAATGGCGTCCGAGCCACTTTCCCGCAAAAAACTCATCGAAAGTGCCGGTTTTCCGTTGAGGCGCTTGATCTGTTTGGCCGGAAGATCTTCGATCTGAACATCGGCCAGTTCTCCCAGACGAAGTTGGCGGTTGCTGCCGGGGATGGAAACTCTCATGTCACGAACCGAGTCGAGAGAGTTGTAACGTGGTGGCACCAACAGGCTGTTACGGTTTCCATGTTGCTCCGTAAAACCGGCCGAATGCCAGCCAAGGCGAGCCTGAACCTGATCCAGAATCGCTTCCGTATCCAACCCGTACCGTTCTGCCAGAATACTGTTGAACCGAATGACAAGCGCCGGATCCTCGCCACCGTGTATCTCAATTTCGTCCAGCCCTTCCAGGCCGAGCAACTGCAGCCGTATATTCTCTCTGGCAAACTGATAGAGCTCCCTGTTGGTACGGTCGCCACTGATCGACCAGGCCATGAAGGTCTCCTGCTCCTCAAGCTCTTCCGGAATGGAGCGGTTGATGACCGGTTGTCGCACCTGGGGCGGGAGACTCTCGCGCAGCCCATACAGATACTCCTGCAACTCCAGTACCCGATATTCGACCGGGGTCTGCTTCTCGAATGTCACGGTGACCATGGACCGGCCCTCTTCCGATACGGAGCGGATCTGTTCTACGTTTCGGAGGCGAACCGCAGCCTGTTCCACCGGGCGGGTGATCTCCTGCTCCATCACTTCCGGGGAGGCGTTTGCCCAGTTATAGCTGACGGTTATCGAGGGAAGGTGCATCTCCGGAGCCATCTCCAGCGGAATATTCAACCAGGCGAACAGGCCGAATACCACAATGAGCATATAGCTCAGAGAGATGAAGTATCGTCTTCGGAAGATTTCGGTCATATCTGATCGGCTCATTCAGGACACAGGCATCACTCTACGCCTCCTTCCTCTTCACGTTCACGGGAAATCTGGCCGGCCATCCGGGGCCGTACGGATTGCAAATGGCTCAGCGCAAAGTGCCGGTCTACAGCAATCGTATCTCCCGGCGCGACCTCTTCATGGTTGATGATTGCCCACTCCGCGTTCATGAATTCCGGTTCCACATAGATCCACTCCACGGTGTCGCCATTCAGCTTGAACAACAGGGTCCGGCCGCCGTCGCGCTCCAGTATCGCTGCGCGTGGAATGCGGGCTGAACCGGTATGGGACCGAAGTTCAATACGTCCCTCCACCGTCATGCCCGTCCGATACTGTCGGTCGGAGTTATCTACTTCCACCAGGACCTGCCCGGTTTTTCTTTCGACATCCACAATCGGCGAAAGCGAGCGAATACGCCCCTCCTTTCGGGTGCCGTCCGGCGCTGTAACCACCACTGCCATACCCGGCTCAAGCTGGTTCAACTCCGATTCCAGGACATCCAGACGTACTCGCACAATCCGGTCGTCAATGAGCCGCCCCAGGTCGGTTCCCGACGCGATGTATGCGCCGGGACTCAGCTGTTCCGGCACGGAGAGGTAACCGGAGAAAGGAGCCTCAACAACGGTATAGGAGAGATCCAGCTCGGCCCGCTCCAGTTCCAGTTCCGCCTCGGCCAGTCCGCTGGTGATCCGGAGCATATGTTCGTTCTGGCCACCGTCCCGGTTTTGTCGCTGTCGAAGTTCGATCTGATATTCGGCCTGTACGCTTTCCAATTCATTTCTGGCCTGTCGAAGCTGGTGCTGCCACTCCTCATCGATAAAAGAGAGAAGGACCTGTCCCTCCGGTACATATTCGCCGTCTTCCAGTGATGTCTCGTCAACAAATCCACTGATCCGGGGACGGATGGTAATTTCCCGATTGGCTTCCACGACTCCCTGGCTTTCGATATAGATATGCAGAGGGTTGTCATCAGCGGTGGAAAAAACTACATCCGGACGAACGTCTGCCCCGTCGGGCCGGCCCGGTGTCTCCTCTTCGGACTCGGCCGTACAACCGGCGACAAGCAAAAGTGCCGTAAACAGTATAATCGTGGGACGAATCGTATTCAGGTCAACTGTTACTGCATTCATAAAGAGCTCCTCTCCATTCGTTTAAACATGAGTGGAATCAGGTATAGTGTTAATACTGTGCTGGTCACCAGCCCGCCCATGAGTGCCAGTGCCAGCGATTGCCGAAACGCGTACCCATCGCCAAACGGAATCAGCATCGGGACAAGGCCGAGAATGGTGGTTACACTGGTCATGACCACCGGCCGGAAACGGTGACGCCCGGCCCGTTCGATCGCCTGGTAGAGATCTCCGGTCTCGGCCAGGTAGCGTCTCATGAAATCTACCTTGAGAATGGAGTCATTAACGGCGATTCCCGTTAAGATCAGAATCCCCATAAACGACAGGGCATTCAGCCCCACACCGGCAAGATGGACCATGATGACCGATCCAATCCAGGCGAATGGCACCGCCAGGATGATGATGAACGGATACTTCAGGCTCTCGAACTGGATGGCCAGAATGATGTAGATCACCAGTATGCTCAACGCCAGCAGACGCCCCATGTCTCCCATCATCTGTTGCACCATGATTGCATTTCCCGCCAACTGGATTTCGGCGCCCCGGTCACGCATAAACGAATCGACGACGCGCCGGGCTTCCCGTTGGTTCCACCACCAGTCTGCCAACCCCCAGTTGGCCCGGTAACTGAGTACCGGTGTCTGGTTGACCCGCTCGAGCTGCTCCGCCTCGGTCGCCTGTTCGATCTCCGCGATATAGTCGAGCGGCACCTCTGTGTTGCGGAGCCGCAACGTCACATCGGCGGGATCCCGGATTGGGGAGCGGCTTCCCACGAGCCGGATGCCGACCCGTTCGTCCTGGCGGTTCCAGTCGGTCACAAAACTTCCCAGTGAAATGGATTCCAGGTAACGAATCACTTCCTGGTCGGTCAGTCCGAGCTGTAGCAGCCGGTCGGTCCTGAGACGCAGATTCCAGGTGGTAACCTGCTGGTCGAACTGCTTCGCCAAGGTGACCGACAGGCCTTCCCGGTTCATCTGCTGCTCCAGATCCGCTGCCATACGCTCACTCTCGTTCCGGTTCATCCCGACAAACCGGAAAAGAAGCGGCGGCTGATCGGCTCCGATCAGGGCACTCCAGTTTTGTGAATCGGTGACCGGAATCACACTCCATCCAGGGAAATCGGAATCGAACTGGTGGAGAATGTCATCGGCCTCGTCTGCCTGCTGCCAGCCATCGATCGGAATCACAGCCAGAAACTTGTTCATCCCCTCACGGGTCAGGTTGGCCAGGTTGGTCTGGTCTGTGTACCCACCCTCCATCTGAATCCGGCCACCGCCGATCCCTGCCGACTGGAGGCGGGATTTGAGGGCGTCGGCCGCCTGCATCGTGGACGAGAGAGATGTATTCCCCGGTAACTGCACCCGATAGCTCACACTGTCCGGCTCCTCCTCCGGAAGCATCATCCTGGGGGCATTCATGAACGACCAGACGGAAATAGCCGCAAGAAGCAGTGCCCCCAGCACGAACGGCAGGGGACGCGCCATAACATGCTTCAGGGATGTCTCATATCCACTGAGCATTCGATCAAAAAACCGACGGGTGTTGAGCCGGCCGGTTTCCGCAGTATTGTTTGTCTTCCGTTGACGACGCTCCAGAATCTGTACCACCAGAACCGGTAACAACACCAGCGCGACCAGAAGTGAGGCCAGCAGACTGATGGAGAGTGTATAGGCTTGGTCCCGGAAAAAAGCCCCTTCAAAACCACCCAGAAAGACCAGCGGCAGAAAAACGGATATCGTGGTAAAGGTCGATGCCGTAACGGCAAGAGCGATTTCACGGGTTCCGACAGCCGCGGCGCGCTTCACGGACGGTGCAAGCGGCATGTGGCGGTTAATGTTCTCCAGCACAACAATGGCGTTGTCCAACAACAGTCCGATGCCGAGTGTGAGTCCGCTTAACGAAACAATATTGAGCTGTATTCCCGAACCGTACATCACAAAAAAGGTGAGGAAAATGGACACGGGGATGGCGATCCCGATGGTAAACGGAGTTCGGATGTCGTTCAAGAAGAGGAAAAGGACAAAGAAGGCGAGGATCCCTCCGAGAAGCAGCGTTTGCAGAAGGTTGCGGATGGCTCCCCGTATAAAACTCGCATCCTCACGGATCAACTCGATGCCGATCTCCGGATAGAGCTCCCGCATCTCCTCGAGCAGCGGAGTGAGGGTATCGAATACTTCCACCGTATTGCTCCCGAACTCCTTTTTGACCAGCAGATTCAGAACCTGCTCCCCTTCCAGCAGGGCAAATGAAACCGGGTCGGCTTCCGTCATAGTAATATCGGCGACATCACCCAGCATCAGTACCCGCCCCTCTCCCAGACGGGTAAGCGGAACCTGTTCCAGGTCGTCCAGCTCCTGAATCCGGCTGTCGATCCGCATGGAGTAGCGATACCATCCATCACGAATCTCTCCGGGCGAGCTGAACAGATTGGCCTGGCGAACCATTGATTCCACATCCCCGAGGCTCAGTCCATACCGGTCGATCTCCCGGGGCAGGTACCGAACATGGACTTCCGGTTCTACAGCGCCGACGGTTACCACCTGGGCGATTCCCTCGGCCTGTTCCAGTCGACGAGAGAGGACCTGCTCGGCCCAACGCTTGAGGGATAGGCGGGTTTCGAACTCGTCATTGGGGCGGTTCAGCGAAGTAACAGCCAATACGGCAATTGGTTCGTCGGCCGTGGTGTTGAAAATGAGTTGCGGCCGGCCGGCACTTTCCGGGGTCATATACTGCACCTGATCCAGCTTTTCCCGGACATTCAGAAATGCAAGATCCATGTTGTGTCCCCAGCGGAAACGCAGGTAAACCAGGCTCTGGCCCTGCCGAGCAAAGCCCTGAACCCGATCCACACCGGGAACCGTACTCAAAATGGCTTCCAGCGGCTCATTGATTCGGTGCTCCACTTCCCGGGGGGAGGCTCCCGTCCAGTCGGTACGTACGACAAGGCTTGGCGAATCCACCTCCGGCAAGAGGTCGACCGAGAGTTCATTCAGGGCCAAGCCGCCAAAAATGAAGGTCGCCAGAATCAGGATAGCGGCCGTTATGGGACGATGTAGCAGCAATCAAATAGGGGTTCGTGACAGGTATGCCGGACAGACAACACGAAGTAGTCTCTTGAACTGCAAGTGATCCAGCAGATTAGTGAACCGCGATGAGCTTTGCAAATCGGGGTTTGGAAAGTATATTGTCAGGAAATTGTGTAAGTATGAATATACATGTGATGATACATCTCCTGTAAAACTGATGACATATGCATCAATTTAGATTAGTCACAATTACTGCAGCTTTATTGATTCTTTCATCTTGTTCTTCTGGAGATGAAGTTCCAACTGTTAATGCTTCGATTGATAATGTGCTTTTCGAACCCGAAGTCACTTTATCTATTCCAGAAGATGAGCAGGATCTATTTGGTCATTTGACACAGGTTGAGATTGATTCACAGGGAAATATTTTTGTAGTCGATTCGCAGAACAAACAAATCAGAATTTATGATAAGTCAGGTAAGTTACGTCAAAAGATAGGAGGGGAAGGTTCCGGACCAGGTGAGTTCCAATCGCTGCGTTTGTTGGGAAGAGATTTTGAAGATGAACTATGGGTCTATGATGGTAACCATCTGAGAGTTTCCCGATTCAATAAATTGGCAGACGGCAATTGGAGATTCCATAGTCAACTTGATTTGCCCGAAACAGGATCCGGATATCCAATGTACATGTACAAAGTAGAAGACGGATTTTTGATCGGATACTTTCGCATGGTTCAAGAGAATGCTGAGGTTACGTTGAGTTCTATGGATGAGCAGGGAAACCTGATACATAATAAGATCGTCCAGTATGTGGAGAGAGAAATGGTTGTCGAAAGAGTAGATGGCCCAATGGCCATGGCAATACATCCTATTCCATTTCATTGGCAAACAATTGTCCAAACAAGTAATTCGGACAGAATCTATGTAGGGAAGACCGATAGTTTACGTCTTGAAGAGTTTGATTTGGATGGTTCTGTGGTGAACAAAATTGAACAGAAGGTTCAACCCAGACCAGTTACCAATGAAGAGATATCAGACAATGGCATAAGCCCCACAAGCCCCGCATACAGTGCAATCCCTGATGTTCATTCTGCCTATCTCTCATTTGAAATTGATGACCAAAATTCTGTGTGGTTCAATTTGGGAACACTTGACAGGGATGGATTTCAAACATGGATTGAATTGAATGAGAATAGCGGCCTTGAACAGGCCGTTTCACTTCCGGTTCAACTGAATGTACAGGCAATCCGACGCAATAAAATCTATGGTATTTACAGAGATGAAGATGGAGTACAAAGTATTTTGGTTCTGAATCTTCTATAAATACTCATAGAAAAACCGCGCGGTCCAACGATACCAGTAACCCGAATTTCCCGGAAACATTACACCAGTAAAGATTCACCCCCCAATGTAGTTTGATCATTTTCACAGTTTTCGGCTAAATGAATATTAACTGTCCTAATACACAAGTATTCGTCAAATAACTTCAAGAGTTGTTGATCGTTGATTGATTATGT
>JBBDRX010000007.1:0-12436 GCA_040905245.1 Balneolaceae bacterium
G
The DNA here is from genome assembly GCA_040905245.1 of Balneolaceae bacterium. Taxonomy (GTDB): domain Bacteria; phylum Bacteroidota; class Rhodothermia; order Balneolales; family Balneolaceae; genus JBBDRX01. Next base: position 2 of record JBBDRX010000007.1, read on the forward strand.
CTTTCTTCTCCCGTCCTCCATAATGCGGTTTCGGAAAGCAGAATAGCATCTACGTCCAGCCTGCCCACGGACAGAATCTGCTCCACGCAGCGCTCTCCTTCAGCCAGGAACAGGCCGGTCTCCTGCCGAGTCTTTTTTCTTCCCAGTTTTCTCCAGGCCGTAAGCTGTCTGGACGATGCAAAAGGTATCTCATTCATCGGACGGCTCCTTTTTCTCCTTGTGTTGATTGCCGACATTCCCCCGGCCTCCCCGCAGCGGATCGATGATCCGAAAGCTCTCCGGGCCGAACTGAAAAAGCAGGTCATAGAGAGAACACCACGGTTCAAACCCCTCAAAGTGCTGATGATAAACCGGATGTTCGAACTCCGGGTCCGTCCGGCACTCCGCCTGTCGCTGATAGTGCCGGGCATCGTGCTCCTGAAACAGGCGATTCGCCCCCACCTGTCGGGCCAGTGCATCCGGATCCCGGTCATACTCTTTCAGTTCACTGGAGAGAATTTCACGCTTTTCCAGTTCTTCATTCAATTCCAGATACCGAAACAATCGTCTCCTCATATGAAGCACAAACGGGAGAAGCCGGGACTCCTCTCTTCCCTGAAGAAAATCGGCTTCGATCTCCGGTTCATAAAAATCAAAATAGAGGCTGTTGCGATAGTTGTACCGGAGTGAGCGCAGAATCGGGGTTACCCAGTCCACCGACTGATCAATTTTGACCTCCCGAATCGCCTTTTTCCGGTCTTCGGTCCGGACGGGGATCGAGAGGTAATCGGTCCCGTCCGGTGTCCGGATTCGTGAACGGTGTACACGCCCTTTTCTCGACCAGCGTTCCAGATCCTGAAGGATCACACGGTCGGCCTGAAGAATGACCGCCAGGTCGTACAGATTCGGAGCCGGGACAGGTTGCAAAAGAGCCAGTGTCATGAATCCTCCGGATTCTCACCAAAGAATCTCAGAAACAGATAAAGAAGAACCAATCCGGCACCCATACCGGCCAGTGGGTGAATCCAGTTGAATGCTGCGGGAAGCTCTCCGACCAGCAATGCCACGAATGCAATCAGAAGAGCATAGGGAAGTTGTGTCCGGACATGATCGATCAAATCACAGGCAGACGACATAGAACTGAGTACGGTCGTATCGGATATCGGGGAGCAGTGGTCTCCAAAGACGGCCCCACCCATCACAGAGCTGATACTTCCCAGCAGAATGGCGTACATCTGTCCATCCACCGGCCCCACTCCGGCTCCCATATTGACTGCCAGTGGGATAACAATTGGAAACAGAATCGCCATGGTGCCCCAGGACGTTCCCGTAGCGAATGCAATCAGAGAGGCGATTAGAAATACCAGTCCCGGCAAAAGAGTCAACGGAAGTGTCTCTTGAAGAAGGGAGGTAAGATAGGGTCCGGTGCCCGCCAGTTCCGTCACGCTGCCGAGACCCCAGGCCAAAATCAGGATCGCCATGGCAATCAACATGGACTGCATGCCTCCCAGCAGTGCTTCCAGAGCTTCCCCTGTAGTCAGGATCCGCTGTTGAACCGGAAGAAGCAGAGCCACCAGGCATCCGCTGAAAGAGGCCCAGAGTAGTGCACGAAAGGGATCTGCACCCCCGATAATCATGGCCAGCGACCGTTCATCCGGCGGCAACCCTTCAATTCCGGTGCGGTAGAGCCCTACAGCCGCCACCAGAATGACGGTCAGGATCGGTAACGCCGCATTCGGCCACCGGGCCGGAACGCCGGGTTTCGGCTGTAATGACCGGACACTCGTATCCGCAGCGGGAACCGACCCGGGCCTCAACACCCCACCGCCAGAAACTGCACGCCGTTCTGCCTGCAGCATCGGGCCAAAATCACGGTTCGTCAGAATCACCATCAATACAAACAGCAGAGCCAGGATCGGATAGAACAGATAGGGAACAGAGTGGAGAAAAATCATGAATGCACTGTCGGCTCCGGCCTGCAGCTGTGCCGCATGTTCAGGAGAGGATGCCGAGGCCGCCATCGTCTCAAAAGCGTTCCGAATCTGAGTGATCTCAAAGCCGATCCAGGTAGTGATCACAGCGCTGACGGCAAGTGGCGCGGCGGTGGAGTCGATAATATAGGCGAGTTTTTCCCGGGAAATTAAAAGCCGATCGCTCATGGGCCGAAGCGCATTGCCTCGTATCAGCGTATTGGCGTAGTCGTCAAAAAAAACGGCAAAAGACGAGAGCCAGATCATAAGTTGTCCACGAAACCGATCCTGTGCAAACCGGCTCAATCGCTCTACCACTCCAAGGGTTCCGCCGGATCGGGACATGATACCAACCATTCCACCCAGTAGAAGACTGAAGAGTATAATAGCCGCATGATCCCGGTTGGCCATAGCGTCCAGCAATAAACTCAAGGAGTGGGCAGTACCCGCGAACGGATCAAATCCGGCAAGGATCCAGGCCCCGATCCATACACCGGAAAATAGAGACAGAATGACTTCCCTGGTCAACAACGCAAGGCCAATAGCGACCAGAGGCGGGAGCAGGCTCCACCAGGTACCGAACCGAACAGAGGGCACGGCCATCTCCCCGCCGGATGCATACAGAGAGGCCCCTCCGGCAAACAGAAAGATTGGCAAAAGCGCCAGTAATAGCCGGATGATATATCGTCTGATCGGGAAAATTGTTCTGTGTGGGTCTCGGTTTTTTCAGAAAATACGATCATTTACCGGTAAAACAATGCACGGGAAAGCCGGGTGTCTCATACCTTTTCAGTCATCTTTTTCCTATACTGAGTTGATGCGGTAATACGATTTCAAAAGGGGTGCAATGTTGGTCGACAGCAACCGAATCAATCGAAAACACAGCTATCGGCGGCGGCAACTGGCCGATCAGCTTCGAGAGAAGAACATTCAGGACACATCTGTACTGAATGCAATCGAATCCATACCCCGCCATGTTTTTGTGGATACCGCTCTGGAACATCGCGCCTATGAAGATTCGGCTCTCCCGATCGGCAAGGGCCAGACGATCTCCCAGCCCTATACCGTAGCGGCACAGACAGAACTGCTCCAGATCACCCCCGGAAACCGTGTGCTCGAAATTGGTACCGGCTCCGGCTATCAGGCCGCCGTTCTGGCCGAAATGGGTGCAAACGTCTATAGTGTAGAGCGACACGAGGAGCTCTATCTGAAAGCCAGAAAAACCCTTCAGGATCTTGGATATCGCATTCAGATCAAGCTGGGAGACGGCTCCCTCGGCTGGTCGGCCTATGCGCCCTACGATGCCATTGTTGTTACTGCCGGGGCACCGGTTATTCCTGAAGAGCTCATTCGTCAGTTAACCATTGGCGGACGTCTGGTTGTTCCGGTCGGCGATCAAAAGAAACAGGAGATGATACGCATTACACGCGTCTCTGACGAAAATTACAAAGAGGAGTCTTTTAACCACTTTAAATTTGTTCCCCTGATTGGAGAGAAAGGATGGAACTCTCCGGGATAATGAGACGCGCTGCGCTGCTTCTGCCCTGCCTGCTCATCTCTGTTCTGTGCTACTCTCCAACTCTGCATGCACAATCCTCCGCTCCGTCCGCAACCATCGGTTTTGATCTGCCACTGCACTCCGGAAGCGATTCACAACTCTCCTCGTACTGGGATCTGCCATCCGGTGCTTCCATCTATGGGTCTTTTCCGTTCTACATTGGTGAAATGGAACTCCGCGCCACCTGGGCTCCCATGAGAGCACGCGAAATCAGCCAGCCGGATCTCAACAATTTGTTAACCACCATAGGTTGGGGTGTTCCTGTACAGATTACCCGGAGATTTCGCATGGGAGTATCGATTCATATCGGAAACAGTTTCATGTACCGGCCGGAGCACGGGTTTCTTGAAAATCCGGAAAGCGAATTTACCGCTGGTTTTGTCAGCTATCTGCAAATCTCCCTGACAAAGCGGATCGCCCTTCGAGCCTCCGCGCGAGCGACCCGTATCTACACCTATCACCGAATGGATCTTGTTCATGGAAAACTAGGTCTCAGCTATGCATTCCGCACCCCCACCTGGCTTCACCGTTTTGTCCAATGAGCAAGCAACGATTAATATACCGAATAGTTTTTTTTAGATTCAGAAGTGTGCTCGTCAACAAAAGGGTGCTTGTACCAGTACTCGCCCTAACCATCGGGCTATTGAATCCGCTCTATGGACATAATTCCGGAAAAGAATTTCCAGAAGTCCCACATCTATCGACATTGGCCGATTTTGTTTCTGCCGAAACCGGTTTATCTTTTAAATACCTAACAGTTTATTTCTCGAGCGACACGACCAACACCTCCTCATACAAAGCATTTCAAACCATTCTCACCCGGGAAGAGATTCAGGCAGCAAGTGTTTCACGGTTGCATGAACTGTTTCTCCTGATGGATCACTGGAATGGATACACCATCAATGGCCAGGACTGGAATACTGAGGCTAACGGCTCCTTTATACTTAATAATACCAATTGGTCTGTTACGATTGACGGGCACCCGATTCAACAGACGCTTCCCGGCTGGGTCTCGTTCAATCACCTCCCGGTTTCGCTGAATCAAATTGAGAAGGTGATTATCACAGAAGCACCCGGAATCTACCGGGGGACCTTTACTCGTGGAGGAGCCATTCACATCCTCACCCGAAAGAACCCGAACGGCGACTCACAGGACCTGGGATGGGATGCGCGTGTTCGAATGATGACCGCCAACGAAATCAACGATCCGGGTCCATATGCCTACACCCCTCTCAACTCACCCAATGAAGAGAGACTCGGCCCCGACATCGATCTGTCCACAAGCTATACAACGGACCGTGGATACCTGCAAGCCAGCGGATCTGTCATGCGACACCGTACTACAGATACTCCCATTGAACAGCGGGTCAAACAGATGCTCTTTCTCGGAGACAGACAGTTTGCGTCCCCAACCAGTAAAAAACATGCATTTCATCTGGCCGGGGGCCATCAAATCGGTTCCGGCGACTTGTCGATCAGGACGGGTGGAACCCATCACTCTGAGATCGCCTTTCTGAGGCCCTATGGGCGAGATTTACCGATACAGTTCCGCCATACGTATGCAGGCATCCAATGGGCTCAACCGCTCACCGAAACCCTTAGATTCCAGGGGTCAGGAACCTGGAACCGGGTAGATCCGGGGCAGAGAGCCAATCGGGAAGGAGCCGGATTCAACTTTTCTCGTAACAACCGGATACTCCGGGGTGCACTCCTCTTCTCAGGTAAAGATCGACAGGTCGAAACGGGAGGACAGGTCGAATGGATAAACACCGAGACATGGAACCGGTCATGGCAATTTAGCCAGCGGCAAACATCCGTTTATGGTCGCTGGATCGAGTCGGCAGGCCCTCTCACAGTCACCGCAGAGGCTCATCTTGCCGTGGCGGAAGGAGAAACCGCCCCCTCCTTCACCTTGCGAACCGACTGGCACCCAACCTCCCAGCATCAGGTGACTGCCTGGTTCTCACACAGCCTGGCTCCGGACTGGATTTCGCCGGACTACTGGTTCTGGAGAGATAACGGGTATCCGGGTATATCCGGCCTCGACTCCCCCGTCGCCGCCTTCCCGGAACGAAAACCGGCCACGCTTTCGTCAGCCGGGACAGAATGGAACCTGACCCCCTCCGGCAGCTTCCAACTCACTACCCGTGGATCAATCTGGCGGCAAAGCAATCTCTTTCTGGCCCGACGACAGTTTCAGATTGTCCGTCCGGAACAGTGGTTCTCGCACAGTGGCACAACCTTCCACACCGATCAGGAGTCCACTCGAGGCCAGATCTCTCTCCGTCTTCGGTTTACATCTCTTCCGGGCCTCACCCACACTCTATTCGGGTCACTCTCACGAGTCTTCAGCGCTACGGATGAACGGAGGCGCGCCTTACAGGAGACGGAAGCCCGGACGGCTACTCTTCGTACAAACTGGGAGCCGGTCGCGGGATTCCGAATATGGAGCCATCTGCGATTTCAAGCGGAACGCACCTGGCATGAGTTCGACTCGGTGAATGGAGAACTCTATCAGGATCAACAGCAATTGACGACAAATCACTATCACAACCAAACCGGGCCGCTTACACAGCTGGACGCAGGAGGCAGTAAACGCTTCTGGAACGATCGACTCACCCTGGATCTGATTCTACGAAACATCCTGAACCAACCCTATCAGCTCCATCCTGTCGGGGTAAATCATGAGCTGACATTTTTCATTCAGATGGAAGTACAACTGTAGAAAGCCACAAATTCCTACCGTTACACCTCTCAATACCCATCTTCAGAGAGAGCTACGGGTATTGAATGCCGGCAGACTGCACCTTGCGAAGCCGTTTGAAAAGTGGTATATCCCTTTTGCATCTTTCCCGTATCGATCCTGACCGGCCTGAATTGAATTTGCCGAGAGACCGAACGATCCTCAGGCAGACAGGAACCGACGGAAAGCCATTTTCCTGAAACCAAAAGAAAAAGGTGTTCAACGTGTCTGGAAGCTGGGTTGCCGCGCTCTCACTATTCCTCTTTTTTATCGGATACAGATACTACTCCAAATATCTGGCAGAACATATTTTCCGGCTGGATCCAAACTACCGAACACCGGCTCACCGGTTCCGTGACGGCGTCGATTACGTTCCCGCTAACAAATATGTCCTCTGGGGCCACCATTTTACCTCTATTGCCGGAGCCGCTCCTATTGTCGGGCCGGCGATTGCCGTCTATTGGGGATGGCTCCCCGCTATGTTGTGGGTGGTAATCGGGACTATTTTTGCTGCCGGTGTGCACGACTTTGGTACCATGGTACTCTCCGTTCGGAACAAAGGCCAGTCGATCGGGAGCCTGGCAGACAAACTGGTCGGAGGGCGGGCCAAGCTCCTCTTCCTCTTTATTATACTGATTCTGGTACTCATGGTGAATGCCGTCTTTGCCTGGGTGATCTCCAATCTGTTTGTCACCTTTCCGGCCAGCGTCCTCTCCATCTTCATCCAGATCCCCCTGGCGATCTGGATTGGCTTTCGATCCTACAAGGCGACCGGGAGTATGCTTCTTCCTTCCATCATCGTACTGGTTGCCATGTACGCAACTGCCATTCTGGCCAGCTATGTCCCCGTTCTCCAGATCGACCTTGTGCAGTATTATGGTGGAGAAGGGACGATCCGTTTCTTCGGGCTGAACGGGGTCGAAATGGCCTTTCTCACCTGGATCGTTATTCTAATGGTATATGTCTACTTCGCCTCCACACTTCCAGTCTGGATGCTTCTGCAGCCACGAGACCTGATCAACTCTTACCAGCTTCTGCTCGGGCTGGCGATTCTCTATCTGGGACTCTTCTTTATCAGTCCGGAGATCACGGCTCCCCCGACCAATCCTGCAACAGATGATGTGAGCTGGTTTCCGCTCCTCTTTATCACCATCGCCTGCGGCGCCATTTCGGGCTTCCACGGGCTGGTCTCCTCCGGAACCACCGCCAAACAGCTGGACAAGGAGACCGATGCCCGTTTTGTTGGCTATCTGGGTGCTATCGGTGAAGGAATGCTGGCACTGATTACCATAGTGGCTATCGTCACCTATTTCAACACAACCGGAGAATTTCTGGATCACTACCACTCCTTTGAAGTAGCCGGCTCCGGCGGCCTTGGAATTTTTGTGGAGGGAGCTGCACGACTGGCGACTGGAGTGATGATCCCGCTTGAAGCAGCTCAGACCATTATTGCTGTGATCGTAATCAGTTTTGCCGCTACAACGCTGGATACTTCCGTACGGCTGATGCGCTACATTCTCAACGAACTGGGTGAGGCCTACAAGATCCAACCTCTGACCCATATGCACATCTCCACGACCCTTGCCGTCGGTAGCAGTACGCTTCTGGTGCTACTACCCGAGGGGCCTCACGGGTTCGGTTCCGGTGGGTATATTCTCTGGCCCCTGTTCGGCACCTCGAATCAGCTTCTGGCGGGGATCAGCCTGCTGTTGCTTACCATCTGGCTGAAAAGAAACGGACGAGGCATCGTCTATACACTGATTCCAATGATCTTCGTTCTCTTCATGACTCTCTGGGCGATGGGATCTCAGGTCATTTTCGACTGGTCCGGGCTGGGAGAGTCCGATGGCAATATGCTGTTGTTCTTCTTCGGAGCCATTATCCTCATTTTTACCATCTGGATCATTCTGGAAGCTGTCGCAGTTCTGCGTCGGTGGGATCAAACACAACCACCTCCCGAGAAATAGGAAGAGTAGACTGAGATCTTCCGCACAACGGTCATAACCTTATCTCGAATGAGGTAGAAAACAGCCATCAGCCGCCTGCAACACCGGCTTAGCGAGTCACCGGAGAGAACTGCTCCGGTGGATCCGACTCCAACAGGTGCCGGACAAAGTAGTCCCAGGTCAACTTCAGGTTGTAGGGTTCGTTTGCGTACCCGTGGTCCCTGTTGGGGTGTACCACCCGAAGGCCCGGTTTTCAAGATCCGGAAAATCGGCGTAGTTTGGATCTCCCGTTTTTCGAAGCATTTGCACAACCCAACCGGATGAAACCGCCTCCCGCACCAACTTTCTGCAAAATTCTGTTTTTATCACTTCTTTTCTGGAGTTTCGGTATGCTCTGTCCCGCCAGGTCCTCAGCTGCGTCACACCTCTCAAGCCCATTGGCCGGCCAACCGGATGGGGACGATTCCCGGTACATTCTGATCCATCTGGACGGTGTCTCCTCATGGCATCTGACGCAAGAGATGGAAGCGGGAAACCTGCCCCATTTGAAGAAGCTATTCTATCCCGATGGATGGATTCCGGGAGGCATCACCTACTTGCCAAGTAAAACGCCCGTCGTCATTGCCAATATGAAGCATTCCACAGCGGTAGAGGATGGCGGGCCGGTGAGCTGGGCCGGGCAGAACCGGGAAACGGGAGACGCCTTCTCCCCATTTGATACCATTCAAGCCATGATCTCGGGCATGTCCCGGCTCGCCAGGACCAACCTGATCTATGGATTACCCCTGCTGGACCGGCTGAACCGTGTGGCTCTCGGTAACCTGCCGGACTATCTGAATCAATATCAGGTACTGGAGTACTATTGGTATCCGATCGACACCTTTGGCCACTTCTATGGGGAGGCGTCCTATCGAGATAAGATTCGCGAATTCGACAGGGCGATCGGCCGGCTGGCCAATCGCATTGGCCCCGAGGTGAACCTCGTGATCTATTCGGATCACGGTATCGCTTTTGGAGAGGGTGTGGAGAGCGATCGTCTGCTAAAGGAACAGTTCGTACAAGTCTGGTCCGCATCCTATCCAAATGTCTATCTGGATAGGGGAGCCGACAAACAGGAGGTATCCATACGAATTGTCGAAGAGACCCCGGTGGACTTTGTTTTCTATCAAAGCGGTATCGAAGAGGTCACAGGTGTGCATCGGGATGGCTTCCTAAGATTCCGTTTTGATCCGGGGACGGGCCGGTACAGTTATCAGACGGAGGGGGAAGATCCGCTGGGATACCATCGGGCCGGGTACCGAGGCGAACCGCTCACTGCTGGGGAGTGGCTGGAACAGACCTGGGATCTGGACTACCCGATGGCACCGGTCAAGGTTTTTCATCTGCTGCAAAACCCGGGTTCGGGAGATCTGCTGACGTTTTTCGAGCACGGGAAATACAGCCAGACCTGGTACAGCAGCCGTGGCAATCACGGCGGGTTTACGCGCTTGGAACTGAACGTACCCATACTTGTCCGCGGCCCGGACCTCACTCATCTATATGGCCGAACCACAATAGAGATCGAACAGCTGATGCAGGAGATTGCCGCGCCGGAACCCTCTCCGACTCGCGACCATCACTACCTGGAGATGCAGCACGAACTCGATCGGGAGAGTTTCCATCTGGAGTTCTCTTTTTCTCCGCTCTATCGCTGGGCCGTCGGAGCAGAACTAACGGCCAGAGAAGACGGTCTGAACAATCCCTATCGGGTGTGGCTCCAGGCGGACCTGTTCCGAAGTTATCTGACTCGGGTCTGGATCGGTGGTGGAGTGAATGGCCGGGTCAGCGGCGAGGCTCGTGCGGAACTCTTTTTGAAACACGAATTGCACATCCGCAGGATTTCCGCTAAAACACTCCTATCATCGACCGGAAACCACCGTTTCACAATTGAAGCTCGTATTACCGACGCCGTAGCACTTCGGCTGACCAATTTCCGCCGAGCCGGCCTTCGTTTCTACTTCTAAGTCCTGCCGAACTACTCATTTCGGATTTCTGTCCCGATCAGAGCTCCGATCAGCAACAAATTCCTTGCCGGCCGTTACGCCAATCACTCTGCAACGAGACATTCATGGAACCAGACACTTTCAGGCGATTGTATCCATCTCCAGATAGAAGTCGCTCCCCTTGCCACTTGTGCTCCGGAAATTCAGCGTAAATCCCTGCTTTTCGGCAAACTCTTTGCAAATAATAAGCCCCAGGCCGGTTCCAGCCTCATTATCCGTACCACTTCGCCGGGTTCCAGGGTCCAGGAAGATCTTTTTTTGCACATGCTCCGGGATCCCGATACCCCGGTCCCGGACGATCAGCCGCACCCTGCCCGGACGGGTTGAACCGTTTTCGCGTGAAGCTGCCGGAACGGCCTGTTTCGAACCTTCCGTCCCCTGTGTGGACTCCGGGACGGGTTCCAGCAAGATCGAAACCGTACCGTCCGGATAACTGAACTTGATGGCATTGGAGATCAGATTCTGCAGGATCACCAACAACATCTGTCGGTCTGCCATGGCCCGGATAGATGAATCCACGTTGTTTTGAAGACGGATTTGTTTCTCCGACGCCTTGCTCTGCATCCGGTACACAACTTCATGTACCGCTTCCTGCAACTTCACCTCATCCGGATCGGGATCCAGCCCTTCCATCTGTCTTTGCGCCCAGTCCAGGTAGTCCTGCAACATGGCGACACTCCGGTTGAGGCGCTCATCCACATCTTCCAGGAACGCCTCCTGATCGTCCGGATCCAGGCCCTCTTCCCGGATCAAAGTAGCAATCCCCTGCAACTGAGCCACCGGTGCTCGAAGATCGTGTGCAAGCACCGAAATGAGCCGGTCCTTGGTTGTATTTAACAGATCCAAACGTTTTTTCTGAGCCTTCAGCTTCTGGTTCAACCGGGCCGTCTCTTCCTTTCGAGACTGAAGCAGAGTCGAAAGGCGCTGTTGACGACGATACATGACAAACAGAAAGCCGATCAAAAGAAGCAGCAATATACCAGAACCCGCTATCGACCAAATCACCTGTCTTTGCAGAGTGACCTGCTCTTCCAGAAGTTGGTTTTGACGTCGCTCATCCTGAATATCAAGCAATACCTGATACCGGGCCAGGGCATCGTCCCGGTCCTGGTTGCGTAACGAATCGGAAAGCTCGGTATACTGTATCAGGTAGTCCAGGGCAGTCTGTTCCTGTCCATATTCGGCTGCTGTCTCCCACAAGCCTCTCAAAGGAGTCAATTTCATCCGAAGGGAACCGGACTGCTTGCCCAGCTCCAGTGCCGACCCGTAGTGATCCATCGCCTCTTCGTACTCTCCCATCTGCGAGGACAGATCCCCCATTCCGATACGGTTGTAGTAGAGACCCTGAGCGACTCCAATCTCTGAACTCATCGAAAGCGATTGCCGGAAGGCTTCGCGAGCCTTCTCGTACTCCCCAAGTTCCAGATAGACCATGCCCCGGTTGTAGAGAAGTTGAATTGGGCGTGAGACGCTTCCTGAATCCTCTGCCAGAGCAAGAGATCGATCGAAACGATCTAATGCCTGCTCGTACTCCCCCATACGCTGATAAACAAGCCCCATATTCATGAGCGCCATGGACTGGCCTGGAACAAATCCAATCTCCGAAGCAAGTTGGTGGGAACGACTCAAATAGTCCAACGCTGTCTCCATCTCCTCCTCGTTCCGGTACAATTCACCAATATTGTTCAGAATGAGAACTACGGTCTGGTCGTCCCCAAGACGTTCCAGAATTTCAAGGCTGCTGGTATAACGTTTTAACGCCTCTTCCACATCTCCAAGTGCCGCATAGGCAACTCCGAGATTCTGCTGGACTCCTGCTTCCGTCCGACGGTCTCCGGACTGTCGGATGGGCTCCATAATCTCCATGTAGAGATTCAACGCCTCATCATACTCTCCCTGTTTCTGATAGGCGGTGGCAAGCAGATTGCCGATTATGTACCCGTTTGGCTCTTCGGATAGATGGTTCCACGCCTCGGAGAGAGCAGTAACGGTTTCTTCAAAACGGCCAATATCCAGTAAGGTCTCTCCCCGAATCCGCTGCAGTTGCAGCTCCTGTTGCTGTTCTCCCGACTCGCGGGCCTGCTGTAGCAGAGAAGGGATTTCTTCCAAAACCGCTTGGAGCTCTCTCTCTTCGTACAATGTACGGAGCCTGTCCACGTGTTCATCAAGCGTCAGGCTATCGGTGATGGAATCCTGC
>JBBDRX010000008.1:0-12051 GCA_040905245.1 Balneolaceae bacterium
TAGTTATACTCTGATTGATCATGAGTTTGCGGATGCAGAGAAAGGGGCTACAGGCACCCTGAAAGCTGGCCCAAAACAATAGACAAAAGGTATTGAGTGATGAATGCACGCAGAGTCGATATCATTTCGATTGCAGTATCTCTCCTGACATTGGCCGGTATGGCAACCGGGACGGTTTCTGCCCAGTCGGAGCGGGTATCGATTCCTGCGGGCTCCTATCACTCCCTGTTCCCGGAAGTGGCTGGCGAGAAGAATCGGGTTGAACCGTTTTTGATGGATGCCATGCCGGTGGACAACGCCTCCTATCAGGAGTTTGTTACGGATCGTCGGGAGTGGAGCAAAGATCAGGTGAGTCCGCTGTTTACTACGAGTGGATATCTGAAGCACTGGTCCGGCAATAAACCGGCAGATGGTGAGGAGAAGCAACCAGTTCGAAATATCTCCTGGTATGCCGCTTCTTCCTACTGTGAGTGGGCCGGCGGACGGTTACCGGATCTGGACGAGTGGGAGTATGCCGCAGAGCGACTGGATATCCAGAGTCGGGAGTCCTGGGATCGATTTGGAAGTGATGTACTGGGCTGGCTGACGTCTGTTGACCCAAATCGAATGCCGGATACAGGCGAAAGCGGTGTGGTTACGATCGATGGTGTTCATGATATGCACAAGCTGATCCTGGAATGGGTCAACGATTTTCGGCCGCCGTTGGCAGACGGTCTTTCGTTCGACTGCGGAACCGCAGGGCGGTTGCAGGGCGAGGGTAGTGAATACAGATACGCATCAGTGGTACGCACCATTACAAGAATGAGTTTTGAACCGGAGACGACAACCGGAACACTTGGCTTCCGGTGCGCGTATGACGTAAAAAATGTAGGGGGAGGAAATTCGCATGACTGAATTCGCATATAGAACCAGAAAAATCGGCTCTGCAGTGTTGGCTGTATTGTTGAGCCTGCTGGCAGGTTCGGAGCTATACGGGCAGAGTCCTGAGAGTGATAACAAACAGGCCAACACGAATGAAAATATGGAGATACACAGCCATCACCATCACAATCAGTCAGGGATGTCAGTTGCGGAGCCGCTCGACGATCGCTCTGTCTATCAACTGGGCCGGGAGTGGACGGACCACAGGGGGGAGTCCATACAACTGGATCAGTTCCTGGGAAATCCTGTGATTCTGGTCATGTTTTATGGTAGTTGTCGTGAAGTCTGTCCCATTTTGATTCAGGACAGCTGGCGTTTGTACCGGGAAGTGGACGAACGTGTTCGTGAGTCTGTCTCGGTTGTGGCAGTGACCTTTGATACAGAAAAGGATACTCCGGACGTATTAATGGAGTATGCAGAGAAAGAGAGGCTGAACCTGTCCAACTGGTATTTTGTTACATCAACACCCCGGGCAGTACGGGAGTTGGCCACGGTGTTGGGTGTTCAGTACCGGAAGCGGTCGGACGGTATGTACGATCACAGCAATCTGGTGGCCGTACTGGATAAGCAGGGCGTTGTGGCAGCTCGGATCGAGGGGCTGGGACGGCCTGTTGAGAAAGCCGCCGGTGAGATCGAACAGATGGTGCAACGGGAGGAGTCGCGATGAAACAGGGAATCAAAACCAAATTGAAGGTTGGAACGATGGCCTTCCTGTTGTTTGCGGTTCTCAGTACCCGTGCCGACGCGATGGTTGTGGATACGTTGACGGTCGTAGTTGCGGGAACGATGGAAGATGCCCGATTTGTCCCGGACCGTCTTACGGTTCAAACCGGAGATGTGGTTCGCTTTGACGTGCGAGAAGGGATTCACACCGTAACCGCCTATCATCCGGATAATCGGAGAGATATCGGGATTCCAGAGCAAGCAAACTCGTTCGATTCCGGCCCGCTTACAGTCGGAGATATCTGGTTCTTACAGATAAGCGTTAATGGAGTGTACAACTACTTCTGTATTCCTCACGAATCGATGGGGCATACAGGGCAAATAATTGCAGAATAGAGATGTCTGCTGTTCAACAAAACATCAATTCGAAGAAAGAGGTAGATAACATGAAGTGGATAAAATCAACACTTGTACTTTCAGTAATGCTGATGACGGCGCAGATGGTGTACGGTACGGACCGTACGGATTCGGACGTTCGGACGGTAGAGATTACCGGTACGGACAATATGAGATTCAGTGTGGAAGAGATTGAGGCTTCGCCGGGAGAAACCATCCGACTGGTGTTTAATGTCGAGAGTAATATTCCTCCGGCCGCCATGCAGCATAATGTGGTGATTCTGGACCTGGGCGTGGATGTGGACGGATTTGTCGAAACATCGATTTCTGCCAGAGACAATGAGTATATCGATCCGGAGAAGGAGGATCAGGTGATTGCCAATACGCTCATGATCGGTGGCGGTGAAACGTCCGAAATTGAGTTTACCGTTCCGGAGACACCAGGTGAGTATACCTATGTATGCACATTTCCGGGACACTACCAGGCTGGAATGGTGGGTGTACTTCGGGTCTCTTCCTGAAATTCCCATGTTGTAAATTGAATCAAACACAGATAAGGTGAATACACTATGCAACAACCTATAGAACCCGGACAAATTACGGTCGGTGAAGTGGTCGCGCAAAACTACCACGCCGCCGGCGTATTCAGAGAGTATGGAATGGACTTCTGCTGTGGCGGAGGTATCACGCTACAAAAAGCGTGTGAAGAGAAAAGTATCGATCCGGAGGAACTGGTATCCCGCCTGATGGGAATACCCTGGGCCGAAAACGAATCCGGTGCGAACTACAAGGCGTGGCAGCCCGACTTTCTGATCGACCATATTATGAGCCGCCATCACCGGTTTGTCCGCGAAAAGGTTGCGGAGATCAGTGCCTATGCGGCCAAGGTTGCCCGCGTTTATGGCGAACGGCATCCGGAGAATATTGAGATCCATCAGCTGTTTCAGCAGCTTGCCACGGATCTGATGGCTCATCTGGAAGCGGAGGAAGAGCGGTTATTTCCCCTGGTGAAGGAGTTACTTGACGCACGGTTGTCTGGCAAAGCGCCGTCCGAAGAACTGCTTCGGACCCTGAAGTCCGAGCTTGTATCCATGGTAGATGACCATGAACAGGCCGGCGCCATTCTTGCAAAGCTGCGTGAACTGAGCAACGACTACACGCCGCCCGCAGATGCCTGCACGACCTATCGGATTCTGTATCAGAATCTGAAGGCGTTTGAAGAGGATCTTCATCTGCATGTTCATCTGGAGAATAATATCCTGATGCCCAAGGTGGAGCGCCTGATCTGAGTGGAGCGTTGAATGATGAACGGGAAACACTGCCGAATGTATAACGAAAAGATCATCCGATGACACCTGTAACCCGATGGCTGCTGCTGTGCTGTTTTGTCGATCCCAATGCAGCTGGGGGCTTCAGTTCTCTACATACTGGAAATCTGGCCCCGAATTCGGGGAAAGAAACGGAAGAGGAGGAGATGAAAAAAGCCGGGAGCGCAGTTCTTTTTGTGTGGACGATTTGGAAACGGATGATCAGCTATCGGTAGAGGCAGAAGCGTGTTGGATCATGTGAACCGAACCCATAATTTCCATTCACTTTTTGAAAAAACGCTGTACAAACGAAAAAAAAATGCTTTTATCAAAATCCTGTGTATACGGCCTTCGGGCCGCGCTCTATCTTTCGGCGAAAGGCCCGAAGAGTTTTACTCCCATCCGTTCGATGAGTGACAATCTGGAGATCTCGTTTCATTTTTTGACCAAGATCCTTCAACAGTTGACTGCCGAGGGAATTCTGGAGTCCTACAAGGGGCCCAATGGTGGTGTAAAGTTAACACAGCCGGGAGAGAAGGTAACTCTGCTGGATATTGTGCGTGCCATTGACGGAGAGGCAATGTTTACCGAGTGCGCGCTCGGTCTGCCGGGTTGCGGGGTTATGAAACCTTGTCCGATGCACGACAAGTGGGCCGAAACCCGGGACGGGATCAAGGAGATGCTCGAAACAACAACACTGAAAGAGCTGAGCAGTAAAGGAAAAAAATTGAATCTCCGAATCACTGCTGACGGGGGATTTGAGTGGGCCTGAAACAAGGCTCTTTTTTCCGGCTCTATTTAATATAAAATTGTATTAATTCTGAAAATTAAAAGTTGGACAGTGTCATCAGGATGCCGGGGATTTTCCTGCACGTGTAGGCCATTGTACTACGTCAGATACAGAGAGGCCCTGATATCTGAAAAAATTAAATACCTGTATCTACATCTATTACAACATAAACTCAACAAAGTAGACTATGAAACCACGTATTGCAATTGCTCCACTCTTACTATCCATCTTCCTGATCTCTTGTGGTGGATCGGACTCTTCTTCACAAGAGGCCTCCACGTCATCTCAGGCAGAGCAGAGCACACAGAACCAGTCGGGACTCAGTGACTTTGAGCTGGAGCACGGAATCGGGCCTGTTACGGAGCCCCTGAATCTGGATGACGAGATCGATGCGGATCTCGCCGAGCAGGGCCGGTCCATATTCGCAATGAAATGTGAAGCCTGTCATGCGATGGAGAGCAGGATGGTAGGGCCGGCCCAGGGTGATGTGACCTCACGCCGTTCTCCTGAATTTATCATGAACTTCATTTTGAATCCATCCGGTATGACCAGTGAACACCCTGTAGGCAAAGAGCTGCTTCAGGAGTACATGACGCCGATGCCGTTTCAGAATGTGAGTGAGGAAGAGGCCAGAGCAGTCTTGGAGTATTTCCGGCAGTATGCTGCGAATAAGTAGCGAAACAACCACAAGGGGGTGGCCGACAAGCCGGCCGGGTTGTTCTATTTGGACGAATCCGGATGGTGGGATTCGAACAAACCGGTTCAACCTCCTATAACTAACAGAGACCATGAAAAATCACATATTAAATAGTACGAGAAAAGGTATCGCCATGTCGGGACTGGCGTTGTCACTTATGCTGCTTCTGACAGGTTGTCCGTCACAGGATTCCATGATGAGTTCGAGTGACGCTGCACAAAAAGTGTACGTCGCACCTGGAGAGTATGACGAGTACTACGCATTTCTTTCAGGTGGGTACAGTGGCCAGTTGAGTGTCTGGGGCCTGCCGTCTTCGCGAATGCTCAAGGAGATTGCGGTATTCTCACAGGATCCAACAACCGCGTATGGGTATTCAGAAGAGACTCGGGCATTGCTGGAGACCTCCTACGGGTTTATCCCCTGGGACGACTCGCACCATCCACATTTGTCGCAGACGGAAGGAATGTCTGACGGCCGATGGATCTTTATCAATGCTAACAATACTCCGCGTATTGCACGACTGGATTTGACAACATTCGAAACACAGGAGATTCTGGAACTCCCGAATACGGGCGGGAACCACGCCTCTTCGTTTGTGACGTCAAACAGTGAGTATGTGATCGGAGCCACCCGGTTCAGCATTCCCTATGAGAAAGATCTGGATGTTCCTATTGACAGCTATAAAGAGAACTTTGATGGAGCTCTCAGTTTTGTTGCTGTAGATCCGGAAAGCGGCCGTATGAACCTGGATTTTCAAATTTTGGTACCCCCGTACAACTACGATCTGGGCCGTCCAGGTAAAGGAGTTTCAGCAGACTGGGTCTTCTTTACAACCTACAACACCGAGGAAGCTCATACGCTGATGGAGGTCAATGCGTCCCGGAATGACAAGGATTATATTGCGGCGATTCATTGGACAGAGATTGTCGAATCGGTTAAAAATGGTGCGGGGCAGACGATGAGTGCCGAGTACTACCATAACTACTATGACGATGGTGGTATGGCTGTCTCCCATGTACAAAACGAAGTTACGGTACTCAGTATCGACGATATTGAGGGACACATCTACTTCCTTCCGACGCCGAAATCCCCACACGGTGTGGATCTGGATCCATCCGGCGAGCTGATTGTGGCTGGAGGCAAGCTGGCGACAGTTATTCCTGTTCATTCATTTTCCCAAATGCTTGAGGCGATCGAGAATGAGGATTATGAGGGAGAGGTACGTGGAATTCCAATTCTGCGATATGAGTCGACCATTGCCGGTGAGGTGGAGAATCCCGGACTGGGCCCTTTGCATACGGAGTTTGACGGAGAAGGCCACGCCTATACGTCGGTGTACATTTCATCGGAGATTGTGAAGTGGTCTCTGGAAACATTTGAAGTTGTAGACCGGATTGACTCCTACTACTCCATTGGCCACCTGTTGATCACCGGTGGTGATACTGTAGATCCGGATGCCCGGTATATGCTGGGGTTGACCAAAACAGCCAAGGATCGATTTTTGCCAACCGGCCCCAAACAGAACCATCCGGCTCAGCTTTACGATATATCCGGCGGTCGAATGGAGTTGATCTATGACTTCCCGACGGTTGGTGAGCCTCACTATGCACAGGCGATTGCCTCTTCCAAAATCATGGGGAATACGAAACAGATCTATGAAATGGAAGAGAACAACCATGAGCATGCGACCAGAGGTGCAGGAAGTGCCCGGGTCGAACGGGATGGGGATGTGGTTCGGGTCTATATGACCAGTATTCGAAGCAACTTCCGGCCCGATAACATTGAAGGTGTCAAGGTGGGAGACACCGTATACATCCACCTGACGAATCTGGAGCAGGAGTGGGATGTGGTACACGGCATTGGAATCAAGGGAGCCAATACGTCCGAACTATTGGTGGTTCCCGGACAGACAAAAACACTGAAATGGGAACCCAAAAGGCCAGGGATCTATCCGTTCTACTGTACGGCTTTCTGTTCTGCGTTGCACCAGGAGATGTCGGGATACGTTCGCGTTTCCGAGGCGGACAGTGATGTCGATTTGGGTTGGACGACAGGTGGAGAAATCTGAGAAGTTGAGTGAGACTGTCCTGCACTCTGTAAGCCCGAGTGCAGGATCCCCTATCCGGGTTCGGTTGAAACCGAACCCGGATCTCTAAATAATGTACGAGATCGACTAATCTTGTCAGAGACGGAGTAGAACTATGAAAATGTCAAAAACATCCAGAACAGCTATGCTGATGGCAGCACTGATGCTGGTGCCTCTCTACTGGATTCCGTTCTGGACGATTTCGATGAGTGCTCCCCAGTTTCCGGGAGGGATCGGAATGCATATACAGATCAATGATTTGACGGGACATAACCGGCACGATATTCAGAGCATCAATACACTGAACCATTACATCGGGATGAAAGAGATCAACAAAGAGGATTTTCGGGAGTTTGCGGTGATTCCATGGATTATCGGATTCATGGTTGCTCTTGGTGTGGTAGCTGCCATGCAGGGAAATCCTGTATGGATTCGAATCTGGTTGGGTCTGATGATTCTATTGGGAGTTGTCGGGTTTGTCGATTATTACATGTGGGGATATGACTATGGCCACAACCTCAGTCCGGATGCCCCAATCAAAGTGCCGGGTATGAGCTATCAACCTCCCCTGCTCGGATGTAAACAGCTTCTGAACATAAATGCCTGTTCCTGGCCATACATCGGTTCCATCTTTATGGCAGCTTCCGTTGGGCTTGCAGGATTTGCGGAGTGGAGGAGAGACAATGAGAAATAGGCGAATGTGGTGGCCGCAACGGGTACTGTTGGTGATTCTGGTTTCGGGAGGGATATTTACCGGCTGTGTGTCGGATAAGACTCCTAAGATGGAAGCAACTTCCGAGGTGGAGGAACTCTCTTACGGTGAAGATGTATGCGCACTGACCGGCGATGTGATCAAAACAGTTCGGTATGGTGGCCGGATGACACTTCAGAACGGTAAAGCATTGAACTTCATGTCGGTCGAGTGTCTGGCGGCCTACTATATACAGATGCAGGATGCGAAAGAGATCAGCCGTATGCAGGTGGTCGACTTTACGCACGGTACTCGCCTGATGGATGTGAACAAGATGGTGTACCTGAATAGTCGGTTGAGGCCCAGCCCGAACGGCCTTTCCCTCACAGCTATTGAAGCGGCCGACACCAAAATGAGAAGCTATATCTATGACGCCTATCCAGGCCCGATGCTGGAATGGGACGAGGTACTGGAGTTGGTTGGGGAAAAATGGAATTTGCCAGTTGCGGAGCGACAAAGTGGGAGCGAAAATGAGGAGCCGTCCGGCGGCAAAAACTGGATCATGGGAGGATTACAATGAGCGGGAAACAACATTCGACACCGTTCCTGTTGATGGTTCTGTTCCTGGCAATACAGGGGTGTTCACCGGGCCCCAGAGAGTTGCAGTACGGGCAGGAGGAGTGTTCCCATTGCCGTATGATGTTGACAGAACCCGAATACGCCTCCCAAATCGTCATGAGCCGGGGTCGTGTCTATGCTTTTGACTCTATTGAGTGTATGATTGCCTATAAAACGGAGCATGAGAGCCCGGAGAATATCCATTCTCTGTGGGTGCCCGATTTTTCCGGAAACGGCGGGTGGCTGAACGCGCAGGAGGCGTACTTTCTGCGGAGTGATACTCTGCGCAGTCCAATGGGGCTTTATCTGTCTGCTCATGCGAATGAGGAAGGTGCCGACAGGCTTCTCGAACAGTATGGAGGGGAGCGAATGAACTGGATTCAGGCGGGAGACTATGTCTGGACAGAGTGGGGGTTGAACCGATAGGACATGGGAAATAGAAACGTCATAGAGTTGATGGGCAGATGGGTGATTGTCGGTGCATTTTGGGGCTGGGTGTTCCTCTTGACGCCAGCTCACGGGCAGTGGCTGGTAGATTCGGACGGGAATCTGAACTCTATCTCTGAAGCGATTGCGCTGGCCTCGGAAGGAGATACGATCGAGGTCGCGTCCGGTATCTACTTTGAACACGATCTGGTTATTGATAAATCGATATCAATAATTGGTGCAGATGGGGCGGTCATTGATGGTGAGGGGAAGGGTTCACTGATTGTGATCCGGGCAGACGGGGTTACGATCGAGGGGTTAACACTTCGCAATACCGGATTCAGTCATGTATATGATTACGCCGCGATCCTGATTGAGGAGGCGGCGGACCCAAAAATCCTGAACAATAGATTGGAGAATATCTTTTTTGGCATTTATCTGGCCGAAACTCGGGGAGGAGAGATTCGGGGAAATTCGATTCAGTCCGGTGAGCATCGGGAGGCAGCATCCGGAAACGGCATTCATCTCTGGAATGCGACCGGGCCGGCTGTCGTCGAAAACCGGATTCAGGGTCAACGCGATGGTATCTATCTGGAGTTTGTGACCAATGCGGAGATTCGGGGAAACATCAGCCTGGAGAACAACCGATATGGGCTTCACTTTATGTTTTCCAACGACTGCCGCTATGTAGCAAACGAGTTTCGGCGGAATGGTGCCGGAGTCGCCGTCATGTACTCCTCTCGTGTAGAAATGGTAGAGAATCGATTCCTGGAGAATTGGGGCGGGTCTTCTTACGGGTTGCTTCTTAAGGATATGACAGAGAGCCTGGTGGCCCATAATGAGTTTTCCGAGAATACGACGGCCATCTTTTCGGAGGGCAGCTCAAAAATGGAAGTCAGGGACAATCGGTTTGAGTTGAACGGCTGGGCGATCAAGATCCGGTCCAATAGCAGAAATAACCGATTTACCGGGAATCAGTTTATTGAGAATACGTTTGATGTGGGAACCGACAGCCGTCGGAACCCCAACCTGTTCGAACAAAACTACTGGAGCCACTATGAAGGGTACGACCTGAATCGGGATGGCATCGGGGATGTCCCCTATCGTCCGGTTCGGCTATTCTCCATGATGATTGAGCGATACCCCTCTTCGATGATACTGCTGCGAAGCCTGTTGATCGGCATTCTGGATGCAGCCGAGCGAGTATTTCCGGTATTGACCCCGGCAGATCTTGTGGACGAAATGCCACTAATGGAGCGGAACCATGATTGATATCAGCCAGTTGAAAAAGTCTTTTGGCGGACGAAGCGTTCTGGATGGATTGAGTGTTCAGATACCGGCGGGCCAGGCGACCGGGTTGATCGGCCCGAACGGTGCCGGAAAGACGACACTGATCAAATCCATCCTGGGTTTGGTTAAACCCGACAGTGGAGAGATTACGATTCAGGGAAAAAAATTGAACGGGCACTGGATGTACCGCAAAGAGATTGGATACATGCCGCAGGTGGCTCGTTACCCGGAAAAGATGAAGGTTCACGAGCTTTTTTCGTTCATCAGGAATCTCAGAGGAGAAGAGGCCCTTTATGAACAGGAATTAATCGACCGGTTTCAGTTGAGATCGGAGCTGGAGAAACCGCTCAGTGTACTGTCCGGGGGAAACCGGCAGAAGGCGGGAGCGGTATTGGCCATGATGTTTGCCCCCTCTATTCTTTTTCTGGACGAACCGACAGCGGGACTGGATCCCCGATCCAGCCTGCGGTTTAAAGAGACCGTACATCAGGAGATCGATCGGGGAAAGACGGTGTTAATTACCTCGCATATCATGAGTGAACTGGAGCAGCTGGTCTCTCACGTAATCTTCGTTCTGGATGGACGAGTGCGATTCTACGGAAGCCTGGAAACCCTCTTCTCGGAGGTTGGCGGAAAACGGCTGGAACCAGCCATTGCAGCAATGATGGAGGAGGATGAATGAAATTCCGATGGTGGCATATTGTACGCAGTGAGTGGATTTCCCTTTTACGGGGGAAATGGATTCTTGGGTACGCATTGATTTTTCTGCTGCTTACCGACATGATGCTTCGGTTCGGGCAGAGTGGCCCGGAAGTCCTTCTGAGCCTCTCCAACGTGATGCTACTTTTTGTCCCTCTGGTGGGTATGATCTACGGAACATTGTATATCTATCAGTCAAAAGAGTTTATTGAGCTGTTACTCACCCAGCCAATAGACCGGCGGTCCATCTATCGAGGACTCTTTCTTGGCATCTCTACGCCATTGATGGGCGCCTTCGTCGCGGGGGGAGGCTTGCCGATGATCTGGCATGGCCTGGTACGAGATCATCTCTATGCTGCTGTTCTTGTGCTTGGCCTGGGTGGGATGCTGACGGTTCTGTTTGCGGCTATCGGGTTTTTAATCGGGCTTCTTTTCTATGAAGATCGAATCAAAGGATTCGGGTTCACGATGGTGATCTGGCTCTTTCTGGCCATTCTTTATGACGGGTTGATTCTTTTGTTGGTGGCCGTTCTCGGAGATTATCCCGTAGATCAGCTGATTCTCGGGATCACCATGGTCAATCCGGTGGATCTGGCCCGGATTCTCATTCTTCTGGAGTTTGATATTTCTGCCCTGATGGGGTATACCGGGGCGATCTTCCGACAATTTTTCGGATCTTCCACGGGAGTTATTGTTGCCGGGGCTATCCTGCTTGTCTGGCTAATCTGGCCGATTTACGCAGGGCAAAAACAGTTTGAAAGAAAAGATTTCTGATGAATGTTCCATTCCACCTTGTGGAGAAGTACAATGTACCGGGCCC
The DNA here is from genome assembly GCA_040905245.1 of Balneolaceae bacterium. Classification (GTDB taxonomy): domain Bacteria; phylum Bacteroidota; class Rhodothermia; order Balneolales; family Balneolaceae; genus JBBDRX01. The sequence continues at coordinate 11,405 of JBBDRX010000008.1, forward strand.
CCGGTACACCTCTTATCCGACAGCGGTGGAATTCGGGGCTGATCTGTCGAAAACGAAGCAGGAGAAGCGCTGGCGAAATACGCTTCAACGGGATCGGTCCGGGCCCGGTGCAAGAGGCCTCTCTCTCTATTTTCATATTCCTTTTTGCTACTCTCTCTGCTGGTACTGTGGCTGCACGAAGGTGATTACCAGAAACAGTGACCGGGGGGACCTCTATCTGGACTATCTGGAGAAGGAGATGAATTTGACTCTCGATTCGTTTGATGCACGCGGTCCGGTTCGCCAGGTTCATTTCGGGGGAGGTACCCCGACCTTTCTCCGGCCGGGCCAACTGGACCGCCTCGGGGAATTGATTCACGAACGCTTTCCGGTCGATTCCGAGACCGAATTCAGTGTGGAAATTGACCCCCGCCGGTGCGACAGGGATCGGATCGAGGCGCTGCGACGGATGGGGTGTAACCGCGCGTCTCTCGGGGTTCAGGATACCAATCCGGACGTTCAGGAGGCGATTCATCGGATTCAGCCATTTGAGATGACCCGGGATGTAACAGCGATGCTTCGGTCTGTGGGGATCGGCCGGATTAATCTGGACTTGATTTACGGCCTCCCAGTTCAGACAATTCAGAGCTTTCAGCAAACCCTGGACC
>JBBDRX010000009.1:0-11875 GCA_040905245.1 Balneolaceae bacterium
GGATCAGGAGGTTGGAAGTTCGAATCTTCCCGGGCGTACTTTTTATAACCCCTTTCAATACATCTGATTACAGGTACTTGAAGGTTTTTTATTAGTACTTACTGATTCGTCCTGGCCTGAACGATCTCGTTTCTAAACACTTCGTGGCAGCTGACACAGCCTCTCTGTATGATTTGATACTGCTCCAGTACACGTCCCATATCTTGATGCTGAGCTACATTTCTTAACGAATCCGCTGTATCGTGAACTAACTTGTCATACTGACCAAATGCCTGCATCCGATTTCCCAACGTTTCTTGCAATAGTGACCTGGTTTCTTCGGACAGCGGTGGGTGTTCATTAATAGCTGCGGCTCCCTGTTCGATAAGATTGTAGTTCTCCGTATAGATTCCTTCATTTATGAGCTGAATATCCGCAGAGAGGAGACGCATGATGGTTGGTAAATCCGGTGATTGTTCATTCCCGGGTTCGTTCAGTTGGAGGGCCATAAGAATGATTCCAGACACAAGCATAATGGCAACTATCTTGATCCGGTTTTTCATAATAATTCTCCTTTAAAGGAAGGGGTGGCTTGTTTTATTTTTCTGTCGACTTTAGACTCATAAATATGAGTAGCCATATAACCGTCCTGAAAGACAACGCTCCAAGACTCTCCGTTGCAATCTTGATATCAATCAGATAAGCAATTACGATTGCAAACAGCACCAAAAAATTGATTGAAAATATGGCCAAAGAAAATCTTTTGCCTTTTTCCTTGCTTCTCCAAATCTGGTAGCCGGCTATCACATAAAAAACGCCCATGACATGATTAAAAATCAACAACGGGAAAAAGACATAATAGCCAGGGTCAGAGCCAAGGTAAAGTATACGAGAACTTGCAATAAGCGTAACAACTCCAAAGACGATCGCAGTCGCAGCTGCAGTTTTCCTAATGTTACTGTGCAATTCAGGTGCCATTAATAGATACTGGAATTCAAAATTTTTAAGATCTTTCTCAATTAGGGTTTATAAATTTTATAACAAGAAGTGAAGTTTTTATTTCACTTCTTGTGTCCCCCCACGATCCCCATCCTGTAGAGGATTCTCTCCGCCAGACACCATCTGGTAACCGAGGATTGCAGCAGGTTCAGCCCGACAAAAAGTGCGAGAAGAAGCCAATAAGGGTTCATTAAATGAGCCAGAATAACGCTAAGGGTGACCATGGTTCCAGCGAGCGCCCGAATGGCCCGTTCCATTGGCTGAAGATTTGAGCAGTGAAAAATCGATTGTTTCATATCCATAGCTTTTGGTTTTTTTGGGGTATGCAGATATTCAAACTGAACCGTCCACATGTAGCGAGTAGGCGTGCAGGGGATTTTGCGTACCAGCATCCGATTGACGATTGTAGTTTTTCACCTCTTCGAAAACACGCTCTACACACCCTTCGTCCTGAATAGAAAAAAAGAGGGTGGAGTACGCCCCTTGTTCATTACTCGCAAACCAGTTGGTAATGTCCGGTTGGTTCTTGTCCATCCGGAATCCGTGTACACTGGTTTCACTATAGATCGGGACTTTCTGTCGCGATAAAATCTTTCGCACATCATTGGCAAACTCTTCGATACTGAGAATAATGAGTAGTTTCATTGGTTCGGGATTAGGGTAGTTATTCAGTTTTTGAATTCGGTTCAGCCTCTTTCTCGACATCTTGAGAAGCAGGGGATGCACTGCCTTCTATTTCATTTCTCTCTACCATGAAATAGATAAGCGGAACCATGACCAGCGTGAGTACCGTGGATGCAACGGCCCCACCCATGAGCGAGATGGCCAACCCCTGAAAAATCGGATCGAACAGGATAACCACGGCGCCGATGACCACCGTACCAGCTGTCAAGAGAATCGGCATGCTCCGTACAGCACCCGCTTCAATCACAGCCTGCCGGATCGATTCCCCATCATCGAGTCTCAGATTTATAAAATCGATCAGCAGAATCGAATTTCGGACCATGATTCCGGCTAAAGCGATCATACCGATCATCGAAGTGGCTGTAAAAAAGGCTCCGAGGATCCAGTGTCCGACAAGGATTCCAATCAGAGAGAGCGGGATGGCAATCATCATGACGAGCGGAACCTTGAAATCCTGGAACCAGCCGATAATGAGCATGTAAATAATTACGAGTACGACCGCAAAAGCAATGCCCAGATCGCGAAATACTTCGTAGGTGATCTGCCATTCTCCGTCCCATTTCACGGAGTAATCATCCGTAACCAGAGGTAACCCTGCAAACACCTGTGAGAGATGTGTCCCGTCCGGCATCTTGATTGAATCGATCTCGTCACCCGTATCGAGCAGCGCATAAACCGGGCTCTCGATCTCTCCGGCCACTTCGGCCAAGACGTAGGTGACACGCTTCTGATTCTTTCGGTGAATACTCGGTTGGAGAGTCTCCTCTCTCGCTGTGATCAGGTCGGTCACCGGAATCATCATACCGGTTTCCGACTGCATGTGAAGCTGCCCCAGCCTCTCGATTCCGGATCGGTCCGCCTCCGGAAGTTTCAAGTAAATAGGGATTTCGCCCAACTCTCGATCGCTGTGGAACCTCGATACATTCATGCCCCGGAGTGCCAGGGAGAGAGTTTGACTCACCTGCTGAACCGAAATACCGGAGAGCGCTGCTTTGGTCGAATTCACATCAAGTACATGCTTTGGCTGCGGATCTTCGACCAACCAATCCACATCGACGACACCCTCCGTCTGTTCGAAGATCTCCTTGATCCGACGAGCTACACGTTCTCTCTCGCTGGTCTGCGGACCGTAAATCTCGGCCACGATGGTCGAAAGAACGGGAGGGCCGGGTGGAACCTCGACCACTTTTACATTAGCACCATACCGATGGCCAACCGCCTGGACCAGAGGTCGGATTCGCTTGGCTATGTCGTGGCTCTGGTCCTTTCGATCTCCCTTGTCGATCAGATTCAGCTGGATATCTGCACCGTTGGACCCGGACCGAAGATCATAGTGACGGACAAGTCCGTTGAAGTTGATGGGAGCGTGGGTTCCTGAATATATCTGATAGTCATGAACCTCTGGAATACTTCTCAAACTCAACGCAACTTCTCTTGCAACAGCATGCGTGCGTTCAAGTGTCGTTCCCTCCGGCATGTCAATAATGAGCTGTATCTCGTTCTTGTTGTCGAACGGCAACATTTTGACTTCAACCGATCGGAAGAGAAAGAGCAGCGTGGATGCCAACAAAAGAATCGTGACACCGATGATCACTGCCCATCGGCGCATTCCGCTATCGAGCAGTGGACTCATGACTTGATCGTACCATCGATAAATGAGAGTCTCCTTCAGATCGTAGGCCTTCTCCTTTTTGTTGCCGGACGATCCATGCGGAAGGAGGATGTATGCAAGCCAGGGGGTAATGACCAGTGCAACAACAAGCGAAAAGATCATGGCCAGCGATGCACCGATGGGCATCGGGCTCATGTAGGGGCCCATCAATCCCGAAACGAAAACCATCGGGAGTACAGCGGATATCACAGTAAACGTTGCAAGAATGGTTGGATTCCCCACTTCGTTGATCGAAGCAATCGCCGCCTGTTTGAGCGGAAGCTTCTTCATTTTGAAGTGCCTATGCATGTTTTCCGCAATGATGATGGAATCATCAACGACAATTCCGGTCACGAACACGAGAGCAAAGAGAGTAATTCGGTTCAGTGTATAACCGAACATGTAGTAGAGGAAAAGTGTCAGTGCAAACGTCACCGGTACAGAGAGAAATACGACCAATCCACCTCTCCATCCGAGTGCGAGCGTAACCACCAGAGTGACAGCAAGGATGGCAACCAAGAGGTGCTCCAACAGAGAGAGGACCTTGTGGGAAGCCGTTTCACCGTAGTTTCGAGTTGTTGTGACCTCTACGTCTGCCGGGATGATCGACCCTTTCGCATGGTCTACTTTCTGCAGAATTTGTTCGGCGATCGTCATCGCATCGGCACCCGACCGCTTGGCGATCGACAGGGTAACGGCTGGATAGGTCATTCCCGGGTTCAACCCCTCACCGAGAGCAGCTGCACCTGCGCCATAAGAGACATAGGAAGCCGGTTCATTCGGTTCATCCACTACATCGGCCACACTACTCAGGTAAATCGGAGCTCCGTCACGAACATCAATCACGAAATTTCGCACATCTTCGACCGACCGGAAAATTTGGCCGGTATCTACCAAATACTCGGTATCGTTCTTGTCAAAAGTGCCGGAGGAAACCTGTTGGTTGGCCGCTTGAATCCGACTGGCAATCCGGAGTGGATCCACACCGAAAGAGGCCATTCGTCGGGAATCGAGTTGAACCGACAGTTGTCGTGATCGCCCTCCGTGCCGTTGTACCCGAGCCACATCCTCGATCTGTTTAAGTTCAAGAGTAAGCTCATCGGCAATTCGGGCGATTTCGTAATCACTATACTGATCACTCCAGAGCGTCAAAGTCATAATAGGTACGTCATCGATCGAGCGAGTCTTTATCAGCGGTTCCGTGGCTCCGTTCGGGATCTGATCGGGATATTTCATGATTTCGTTGTAGAGACGTACCAAACTTCGTTCCACATCTTCGCCTACATAGAATCGAGCCGAGACCATCGCCTGTTCCGGCATGGAAGTCGAATAGACATATTCGACTCCTTCAATGTTCGAAATCACTTTTTCGAGCGGAATGGCAATACGCTTTTCTACCTCTTCGGGAGTTGCTCCCGGGTACCCAACGAAGATGTCCGCCATCGGAACATCAATCTGAGGCTCCTCTTCACGGGGAGTCAGATAGATTCCATAAAAGCCGACAGCCAGAAACAGAACCATGAGAAGTGGCGTCAACTTGGAATCGATAAAGCTCTTTGCAATCGTACCTGCAAATCCTGTTTTCATAATCAGTTTGGTTGACGTCTTAATGGATAATGGCGGTTTGACCTTCCTGAAGCTGGGAATCGATGGATGATACATACACTTCTCCCTCGGACAGCCCGGAAAGAATCTCGACATTGGAACCAACCAGTTCACCGAGACGGACCCATCTAAGAATCAACTCAGACTCTTCATTCAGTGTATAGATACCAGTTAACTGTCCTCTCTCCAGGATCGCCGAACGAGGAACAAGTACAGCTTGTTCTCCTCTATTCGCCAGAGCGATTTCGACGAACATTCCGGACCGGACGGTACGCATTCTTTCGGGTTGGACCGGCAGCACCTCGACGGTAAACTGCCGGCTGCCGGGAGCCCCGGCCGGATGAATGTTGGAGATCACGCCCATTTCATTGGAGATGTCTACTGCAGGCAGTTGTATGGAGACGGTGTCCTGAATGGAAAGATGTGTGATCTCGCTTTCCGGCACCGTAATATGAAATTCCGATTGCCCCTGCTGCTCCAATACCAGAAGTGGCTGGCCGGGTGAAGCCATGTCCGACTCTGATGCCAATTTGGAGACAACATGCCCGTCGAATGGAGCTTTCAGTGTTGTGTACGCAAGCATTTCACGAATCTCTTTGAGTTTGTTTTCTAGAGAGTGAACATTTGCGCTCGCCATCTCGTAACGAGAGGTCATTTCATCCAACTCCTGCTTTGTAGCACTATCTCGTTCGTGAAGTACACGTATACGCTGGTAGTTCGCCTTCGCATTGGCGAGAGTCGCACGGGCTCCATCAAGGTTCGACTGGACCTGACGTCTCTGCGCGTTTAAGTGGTCATCCTTGATGCGAACCAAAACTTCTCCCTGCTCGACGGCATCCCCCTCATCTACATCGATTCGGGTGATCGTACCCATAATTGTGGTGCTCAGGCTTGCTGTCCAGGAACTCACAACTACCCCAGCAAATCGGCGTGCGATCACTTTCTGCGCAATACGAGCATTCTGAACATTTACTTCTATCGAATCGGGACGATTGACGGTTTCTTCGTCCTGCCCACCACAAGAGACTACGGTGAAGAGAATCATGAGTACGATTACGGGGAGTGTGACAGATATAGAATTCATTATCGGAATCTTAATGGTTTGAGATTTGTACGTGAATCGGTTCATTACGATTCTATTCGGCCTGTTAATTTGAATTGGGTTCCAAAAGAAGATCAAGGGTTGCCTTTGCCATGTTGTATTGATAGAGAACTTCCAGGCGCTGGAATCTCGCCTGCAAAAGACTCGATTCGGACGACAACAGGTCCGTTGTCGACTCCAAACCCTCGCTGTACCGGTCGTTGCGAATTCGGTAATCCTCTTTTGACTGTTCGATGGCGGCCTCTGCAAAACGAAGCTGTACCTCGACCTGCTTTAGTGAACGCTGCGCCTGATCAACTTCCAGTCTCTGCTCGACTCGTTCACTCTCATGCAGCAGTTTGGCTTGTCGAAGCCTGGCTTTGGACTCCATTGATTTCCCTGATCTCCCAAGGCCGCTGAACAGCTCCCAGCGCAGTGTGGCTCCCACCATGTAACCGTTCCCCCGTGTCCCAAACGGGATCTCGTCGTTGAACTCATAACTCCCGAATAGATTGATGCTTGGAAGTACGCTCCATTGAGAGGCTTTGAGGGATTCTTTTGCGGCAGAGATTGAGTGCTCCATGGCACGAAGTGTCCCATTCTGCAGAGAAGCCGATTCAATCGACAACCCGCTGCGGGCGGGAGCTCTTTGAAGGCTGTCGGTGGCAACAATTTCTACCTTCTGCTCTACATCCATGAGATAACGCAACTCTCCCTGGATGTCTTGGATCTGATTTTCAATTCCGGAAAGGTGACTCTCCAGTTCAAGAACTCGTACTCTGGCAGCCAGCATATCGGCCCGGTTAATCATCTCTTGATCGTGCAACTCGGTTGCCTGTCGATCATTTTCACGGGCCGTTTGAAGGGTTTGCTCCAAAACGAATCGTTGCTGACTCGAGAGTTGCAGTCGATAATAGACATCCTTCACCTGATATCGAATGTGTGCCTTCGTTCCCCGCAAGGCTTCACGAGCCGCCTTTACGTTGTGGCTTACGGATCGCCGCTCAAAAAAACGATCGACGTTAAGCAAAGGCTGACGAAGTTCCAGTCGCGTAGAAAAGTTGTCGAAACGTCCGGGATCATTGAGACGGCCAGGGTCAAAATCTGTTGGCGTCACGGACTCCTGTTTTAAACGATAGCCAAAAACTTGGAGCGGATCGTTCGTAGCAACACCTGTCTCTTCAATCGAAAGTTGAGGAAGAAAGGTCGCGTGGGTCTGTCGATAGACACCCCTTGCAATCTCGATATCACGTTCGGCTATTTCTACCTGTACATTCTGTACATCTGCCCGATCAATCGCTTCCTGAAGTGTAAGATAGAGGACTGGTTCTTCGCTCTGCGAATTCTGTGCCTGCACGATCGCCGGCAGCCAACTCATAAACAGAAGAAGGCATACCACCGGTATTTCTACTCTCTTGTGTTTCATTTTGAAAATGGGATTATGAGCTTTTGGTCAAAAGTTTTTCAGAAACCAGGACTTCTCCTTGAGTACCTTCTCCCAGTGTTTGAACATACTGGAACTCCCCAATTTCAAATTGTCGGAGCCGAAGTTTCCACTTACCTTGATCCCTTCCCCACCCTTATCTAGCATATAAGAGCCTTTTATCTCATACTGCCGGTCAGGGCTTTTTTGATGAATCAGACGAGCGATATTGTGAGCAACCGTTGCTGCCTGATACTGTGCAAAAATTCCAGCCATTGGGAGATTGGAACCATTGGGCAGAGACACCGTGATGTTGTCACCGATGGCATAGACGCCTTCGAATTGAGTCTGCAATGTTTGCTCATCCACTTCAATCCAACCATTGGCTCCGGACAGATCGGCTTTTCTGATTACCTCCGGTGCCCGATGGCCGGGAATGTATGCCAATAGATCAATGGTGGCTTTCACTTGTTCGCCATCGGATGTTTCAAAAAGGACCTGATCTCCATTTCTCGAAACTACATGATGATTGGGGTGAGACTGAATTCCCTTCTCTCCCATCAATTGAAGGACTTGATCAGAAATTTCACGACTCGCAAAAGCCATCGGCTTGGCCTCAGGGGTGTAGAGCGAAATGGTTGTGTTCTCACCGAATGGAGTGTCACTCAGATAATCATCGATCAGGAGCGCGGCTTCATAGGGTGCAACGGGAGATTTGTGGGGAAGCGAGGAGACCACAACGGCGATCTCTCCACCCGTAAACGATTGCAGATCCTGATGAAATGCGCTGGCTCCCCGGATCGTGTAGATATTGTGACCTATCGATTCGAGCTGGAATTCATCAATCAACTCTGATCCAAGCGAGATGATCATATAATCTCCTTTGTATTCGACTCCATTGGAAACGACAGAACGAGCCTGCGGATCGATCGATTCAATCTCTCCGTAGATCATCTCGATCCCGTTGTATTCGATGGATGAAAGATCTCGCGTGAGTTGCCCTTTTTCTCTCTTTCCAACCATCATCCATGTAAGAGACGGGGCGAACAGGCTTTTTTTCTCCCGTTCAAATACTTGTATACAGGCCAGATCGATACCGCCCTCATTTCCAACCTTTCTGCTCAACTCTTTGGCTGCAGTTACACCTCCAATGCCACCACCCAGTACCAATATTGTTGGCTTCATGATTTGCTCCTCCTGAACTTATATTGTGCTTAATTCGTAATTTCCGGCTGATTCACCGGCATATCATTTGCGATCCAGTCCGCAAACCCATCGTTCAGACGAACTGCACTGTACCCTCTCTCATTGAGAAGGGCGACCGCCTCGTCGGCCATCAAACAGAGGGGGCCACGACAGTATGCAACGATCTCTCTCTCCTTTGGTAGTTTATCCAGATGATCCTTGAGCTCCCGTTGAGGAAACGAAATCGCCTGATCAATGTGTCCTTTTCGGTATTCTTCCTCGGGACGAACATCTATGAGGTAAATCTCTTGACGATCCAGCTTTATCAACAGCTCTTCTCGATTGATTGTATTCAGCTTGCTCCGCTTTTCTCGATAGTCCTCAAGAAGAGTATTGATCTCTCCATTCAGGGAAAACCCAAGCTTTCTCAGGGTGATCCAGGTATCAAATACATGTTCTCCAGCAAGACCGTAGTACATGTACTTACCTTTCCTCTCTGTTCTGACAAGGCCGGATGTTTTGAGTACCTGAAGATGCTGTGAAGTGTTCGCGACGGGCAGATGAATTTGCTCAGCAATGTACGCCACCGGAAATGGACTCTGTGCCAACAGGTCAAGAATCTCGAGCCTGTGTGGATTACTCAGAGCCTTGGTAACTCGTGAAAGCTCTTCGTAAAGTTTGGTTTTGAACTCTCTGCTATTCATGAATCCTGCTTTCATTCAATAATTTTGTTGAATGAATGATACAGCAAGATCCACAACATTCAAAATTTTTATTGAATGTTTTTTGAAGGGATTAGCTTATGCGATACAGACAGATTCATTACTAATAAAAAAGGTTTGGTCTACTACTTTGGCAGCAATAAATCCTCAAGAAAAAAGGCCGACAGCTCGGAACGGCCAGAAAGTCCAGACTTGGTATATATTGCATTTGTTTGTGTTCGGACTGTTTGCACACTTGTCCCCTTGACCTTAGCAATTTCTTTGTTACTTAGTCCTTTGATCAGCAAAAATGCGACCATTTTCTCAGCGGTTGTTAATCCCCACCGGTTCAGCTGATTGTCGATTTCGACACTCAGGCCCTCCGTGTAAATTTTTGATACCCGCTTCCATTTTTCAGCCTCAACTTCAACATTTTTGGAGAATTGCTTCTCTTTGGCCAGGGTGTGTTGTAACCTCAGGCGCCCTCTGATCAGATAGAATACGCCTGCCACCGCAACAACAGCTACGGATATCTCAATGGACAGATGCCATAAAGCTACACCTTCGAAATAATCATTAAAGATATCCACGGTTGCCAGAACCGCTACTGCAGTGAGAATTGCAGCAATGGTCCACCGTTCTTTTCTATTCATCCTGTTTCTGTTTAATCATCATACCACTTCTCCTGATCTCCCGAATCTACATCCGAAGGTGACTCATGATTCTCTTCGCCAAAGGAGAGTTCCGCACCAAAAAGATCCAGGGTTTGAGTATTCGAATCGTACTGCGAACCAATATATATAACCCATATAAAGGTAATCATAATTAACAGCACCCCGACAAACGGCTTCGCGCCGGCAATTCCATCTTCACCGGGAATGGATCCCTTTTTGCCATTGATCATGCTTGACCAAAGTGCATCCTTGTGCCTGAATTGGTGTAAAAGAATCCCCGTCACATGAACGATAACTGCGGCCATAAACAGATTGGCCAGTAGTTCATGAACGTCCTCATAAATATCAGCATCCGCACCATTTGTCATTTGCAAACCGGTCACAGCCAACCCAATAACACTTACAAACATGATTACAGTTATATAACTGGAAGCCGGATTGTGTCCCGTATATCGTTTGGTTTTTGTCCGCACCGAGTCTCTGAAATACTCGAACAGTTCTGCCGGTTTCAACTTAAAGGATGAGAACCGGGCATATGTTGTGCCCCAAAACCCCCAGATCAATCTGAATATTAGTAAAAACAGGATTGTCAGCCCAGCCAACATATGATATGAAAACACCGAACTGTCATCATCTATCGTTTTGGCAATCACAAATGCTGCCAAAAAAAGGAATGAAAACAACCAATGGAAAATCCGCGTGGGCCAGTCATAAACAGTGATCTTTTTCATGGTCTTGCTCCGTTAATTATTGTCTAACTGCTATACTTCACAGACAATATTCGGAAACTACACCGACCGCGCATCAATCATTTGATGTATAAAAGCACTGTTTATTTCTTTAGGTTGGCAAATGTCGTTCTACATAGTCTTTCACGAGCTCCTCAAATGTATACGCCTTCGGTGCTTCCTTTCTTTTCTTCTTTTTCATGCGTGCGTTGATTTGTTTTTGTAAGATGCTTCTCAACAAATCTGAATATTTGAGACGTGAATAGTATTACAGATCGTTCAATTTGGTTTACATGATTTACAAATGTCTGATTAGGCTTACCTTAGATTTATACCTACCTCTAATCTGATAGATATGTAAACTACCAGAAGTAAATAGGAAATGATCACTAAGGGTGAATAGGCCTTTAAAACGACCCACAATCAGCCGAAATCAGAGTCACTCATTCTGAATGGTAACCCTGTTGTTTCGTTTGGTGATCTCCTCAATCTGATCATCGGAATCGAGGATCAGGACTCCATCGATTCCCTGTGGCACTGACAAGGTAACTTCAGTCACTTTCGGCTGAAGGTCCAGAGGAGGCTCCATAGCCGGAACCCGCTGACGGTCCACCACCGATCCGTCCGCATCAACAAAGATCAGATCGGTCGCCGGAGTGGGCCGTGATCCCAGGTTATGAACACTCACCCGAAGACGGTTTCCATCAAAGCGGATACCCTCTTCACCGATTCCAATATCGGGTCGCTCTCTGAGCGGCGTGGCTTCTTCGATTTGCTTGAGTGTAAGGCGTGTGTTGGTGAACGGAGCAAAGATGACCTCGATAGACTCCTTACGTTTCAGCGATACCTCACGGGTACCGGTAACTATAAACTCACCATCGATTTCCGTCTCCTCGACCACCTGCCAGATGCCGGGATCCATATCCCAGGCGATCATCTCCGCTTTGACCGGATCGTGGATCAAGTTGAAAGCGTGTACTTCGGCGTAATTCCGGCTCGCATGTGGGATTTTAATGGCCACATCTTCGGGACGGTGAGGTTCCTTGAACAGCCAGGAGACCAGATGACCAGGATACATGTTGTGAATCCACGAACCGACACCACCGAGCCTGGCTCTCTGCAATGCAAGTGATGGCACCCGCACCCTGTCTACCCAAAGATGCCC
>JBBDRX010000010.1:0-11821 GCA_040905245.1 Balneolaceae bacterium
TCCTCTCTCAACGCCTCGTACGGCAACCCGTTCGCTCCCGCTTCCCGGCTTTCTGTTCCGGAGGGTTGAACCGGAGAGGACTCTGCAGGAGCAATACGAACCAGCCAGAACAGTCCGGCCACCATCAGTAGCAGGGCAAAAAGCCCGGTCGCCTCACGAACCGTCAGCAGATCCAGCTCCAGCATCAGGGAGGCAAACGTAACGGAAACCGACTGAGCGAGCGTAAAGAGCAGCCACTCGGTACTGAAAGCACGGCCGCGATAGGTGTCCACCGACCGTCGTTGCAGCAGCACCGTACTCATAACCCAGTTGGCGCCGGATGCCATGTGGGCAATTGTCACCAGTCCGAACATGACCCAGAGTGAGGAGGAGAAGGCCAAAGGAAGATAGAACACCCCGCAACAGATCATACAGAAGCCCATAGCACGAATCCAGCTGCTCTCCTTCCGAAAGAGGCGCCGTCCCATCACCGGCCCGATTCCGGTTCCGATGCCGCGAGCGGCATAAAGAAGGCCGAGGCCCATACTCCCCATCAGCAGAATCTCCTCGGCAATAATAATTAACAGATAGACGAGAGCCCCCAGGCAGGAGGTCATAAAGCCTTTTGCCAACACCGGGCGAAGAACCGACCGGTTCGACAGCAGGTAGTCGAACCCCTCCCGTATTCCGGTTAGTGGATTTCTGGTTCGGTTTCTCTCCTCCGGAGACATCGTCTCCTGCGGAACAACGGCTTTCCAGATCACCCATCCAGAGTAGAGGTAACTGATGCTGTTGATAACAAATACGAGATCTGTACCCAAAAACGAAGTGGCTACACCGCCCAGTGCCATCCCTGAAGTAAATATGACACTCCAGGAGGCTGCAGACAGAATGTTTGCGTGAACCAGCTCATCATCAGAAGTCACATTGGGTATGGACGAGGTTTTTGCCGGTTGGAAGATAGCAGAAAGCATCATCTGCAGAGCAGTCAGAAGATAGGCCAGCCAGAGCGTTCCAGCCGAAACAATCAACAGGAATCCGAGAACAATCACCCCCCGGAGAATATCGCACCAGACCATCAACCGACGACGATTGAACCGGTCTGTAATATACCCGGCCAGTGGCGAAAAAAGAGCCAGGCTAAGCATCTTCACCACAATAATGAGCCCTAACAAAAACTCCGATCCACTGTACTGCTGAATGAGTGCATAGACGGCCAGAATACCGAACCAGTCCCCGAAATTGGAGACCACCTGGCTCCACCAGAGTAGCCGGAAATTCCGGTTGTCCCGAAGCAGATCGATATAGGGCGCTGCTTTTTGGGTGATTTGAAACATACGTCAGGTTTCAGGCTTGTTGAGTCTGAAATGTTTTTTTACAGGAGCACAGATTATGTGAACGTATGGAAGAACAGCCGCAACAGCCTAATCCAGACCGGTACTGCCGAACCCGCCCGACCCCCGGTCCGTTTCGTCCAGGTCTTCCACCTGCACGCCGGATACCCGAAGCACCGGAGCAATCACCATTTGTGCAATCCGGTCGCCATGCTGAACGGTAAATTGTTCGTCTCCATGATTAATGGCAAGCACCTTGACCTCTCCCCTGTAGTCTGCATCAATCGTCCCGGGAGTATTGAGCATGGTAATCCCGTTTCGCCAGGCAAGGCCGCTCCTGGGCCGTATCTGAGCCTCATACCCTTTCGGAAGCGCCATCCGGAAGCCGGTCGGGATCAGGGCCCGGGACCCGGGTGCTATCTGTAATGGTTCATTCAGTGCAGCCCGAATATCCATTCCGGCCGAGTCGGGAGTAGCATACCCGGGCAGCTCAAGGTTTTCGAGATGTGGAAGTGGTTGAAATCGGATCGTTACTTCGTTCATCGATTATTTCATAAGATTTCAGGGTGATACGGACATTCCCGAAGAGTACACGGACATGCGCCTCCACCGGAATCCTCCGTTCGTCGGTTGCAAACCAGGACCGGAACCGCCCGGTAAACCCGAAGGGGCCGTCAATATCGGCTACCCCTTCACTCTCGTACGTCTCGATCGGTTCGGAAAATGCATCATAGCTTCGAAGCTCCGTCTCGGGGCTGCTGACCGCACTCACCATGCCCAGCTCGTCGTCAATAAAAACCGGCAGCCGGTATGCCTGCTCGGTTCCTGCAAACATCCGGGAGTAGAAAAAGATCACATCTCCCCCACTGGCCGGTTCAACCAGTTCCAGTGTATCCCGGGGTTCGCCCCGCTCGAAAAAAAGAACCAGGCCCGCCTCCCGGTCAAAAATAATTTCACTTCGTTCCGGTTCGTCGTCGTGCAGATCCGAACGCCAAAACCGATGACTGTACATCGCCTCGGGGGTATAGGTGAAAAAGTTCTGGTAGTGAACATTCCGGTTGCGGACAAACGGTACCCCGGATCCAGACCGCATAATCGTTCTCATCCGTTGTACAGGACGGCCATTCCAGAGGGTGTCCGGCATCAGCTCTACCTCAATCTCTCCCAGATTGAAAAAACTGTAGCGCACATTGTAGACGAAACGCTCGCGCACCGACATCAACTCGTGGATATCGGGAGGTGCGATCCGCTGCTCCTCCCCGTTCGACTGCCCGTACAGCGGAAGGACGGTCAGCAGCAGAAATAAGCTAATCGATAAAATCTTCAAATAAGTCCTCATCATATCCTGCCAGTACGGCATCGCCATTCGTCATCAGCGGCCTTTTGATCATCACCTGATGTTCCAGAAGAAGATCGAACAGTTCACTGTCGCTCAGATCTTTTTTGGACAACCCGAGCTGTCTCCACTTCATTCCCCTCCGGTTAACGAGGGTGTCCAGCCCCACCTTGCGTTCAAATTTCTGCAGTTCCTCCTCTGTAAGCGGAGCCTTCTTGAGGTCTACAAATGTAAATGGCACCTTATTTTGCTCAAGCCAGCGCCGGGTATCACGTATCTTATTGCAATTCCTGATGCCGTATAGTGTAATCATCGCTATATTGGAAATGGTTTACGATCCAGGTATAAACCTGAAGCCGGGATGTGGCCGGCCTGTGAGCACCGACACCGCCTAAAGATACAATTTATCAGACCTATTGTAACCGTATTCCAATCCAAACATCCCGTCGAATCGAATTCTCTGAAATGAGTCAACTACACGAAACATCCAACAATATACGTTTTCTTTCCCATCGGCCGGTGTGGCTGTTGCTGCTCGCTCTGGTACTTGCGGGATGTTCGGCCCAGAACGATCAACGGGAGTTTGAACAGGAAGCGCTCCAGGCACCTGATGGATACACCCAAACCGACGGACACGGCAAGATAGACAAAATACAAAACGACCCGGATGACTGGCGCACCGCTCCCTTTTTCCAGGGGTTGATAACAGTAGATCCCGCCTTTCCGAATCCGGCTTTATCGACGGATGATATCGTAATACAGACTCATATAACGACTGGGGATACAAATATCAGAGACCTGGTTGCCTACGTCTATTACCACAGCACCTCCTCACCCCTCAAACCCGTAGGCAATCCAATATCGATCAGTTCGGGTTTCGGCCAATACGACATTAATTTTACTGCCAGTGAGCTGGCCCGGTTCAACAATGCGAGCGGGCTCTACCGCCTTATCCTCTACGACAGCAACTCGTCCAACTACGGAAACATCGTCAGTTATGGAGATATTCTGATCGAATAGTCATTGCGCTTTTGGCAATACGACGCACACGTTCTATCTTCTTTTTCCTTATGAAACTGACTACTTCAGAACTGGAGATACTCGATGTAATGATCTACCCGGAACCGTTCCATCAGCTCATGGACGAGACCGGCATGGATCCCGGATCCCTTCGGGACGACCTGATTCATCTCGTCAGCCACGGCTATGTCGAAGTTTACCTGAAAGATGGCAGCCGATCCGTATCTCCGTTCTATGACATCGATAACCTACACAAATTTGCTTTCAAGGCGACCCGATCGGGACTCACAGCCCTGCAACGTCGCTGACAACAAGCCAGACCGGAGACAAGAGGTGGATAAATTTACAATTCAGGGGCCGACCCCGCTTCGGGGAACCATTCCGATCAGCGGTTCAAAAAATGCAGCCCTCCCCCTGATGGCTGCTGCCCTGCTGGCCGATGGGCCCACAGTGATTACACATGTTCCGAAACTCAAAGATATTTACACTTTCAACAATGTGCTGCGTGTAACCGGCACACACGTTCAGTTCGATGGGTTGGCCAACCGTCTGATTATCGACCCTTCGCATCTGGCACATATCGAGGCACCCTACGATCTCGTCCGGAAAATGCGGGCCTCCTTCTATATGCTCGGCAGCCTTGTCGGCCGGACCGGCCAGGCCCGTGTCTCCCTTCCAGGCGGGTGTGCATGGGGGCCCCGGCCGGTGGATCTGCATCTGAAAGGCCTGGAGGCGATGGGAGTTCAACTGGACCTGGACGGTGGATATGTTGTGGCGAAAACCGGAAAAACCCTGCCGAAAACGGAGTTTACACTGAACCCGAGCAGTGTTGGTGCCACGATCAATCTTCTTCTGGCTGCTGTATTGAGAAGTGAACAGTTCACGATCCGGAATGCCGCCAAAGAACCGGATGTGGTTCAGCTCTGTGAAGCTTTACTGAAGATGGGTGCCGATATTGAAGGAGCGGGAACAGATACACTGACCATTCGCCGGGTCGGAAAGTTAAAAGCAGTCCCCCTGCGCAACTCCCCCGATCGAATCGAAACCGGCACCTTCATGATTGCGGCAGCCATGCACCCCGAATCGGATCTGCTGTTGACCGACACCAACCCGGAAGACCTGGGTGTTTTTTCAGAAACACTCTCCCAAACCGGAGCAATCATCGAAACCGCACCGGACCGGATTCGTGTTCAGGCCCCGGAAAGTATACGCCCCGTCTCGATCGAAACAGCTATCTATCCCGGCTTCCCGACCGACCTGCAGGCCCAGTGGTCCACCATGATGACCCAGGCGGAAGGCCGTTCCACCGTAACGGATGCCATCTACATGGACCGTTTCAGCTATGTTCCCGAACTGAAACGACTTGGTGCCAATATGAGCGTATACGGCAACAAGGTCTCCATTGAGGGACCAAACCGTCTCAGTGGCGCTTCTGTTATGAGTACGGATCTGCGAGCCAGCGTAAGCCTTGTTCTCGCGGGAATGGTCTCACGTGGCGAAACCAACGTGCTTCGAATTTATCATCTGGACCGGGGCTACGAAGATCTGGAACAGAAGTTAAACCGGGTCGGGGCATCGATTCAGAGAAGTGAGGATCCCCCGGAACCGGCCGCCTCGTGATTTCCATCGGGACGCTTATTTTTTGATGATATTGTACTATATTGCAAACAGGGTCTTGAGTAGAAGAGAATTATTGAATAACGACTTTTATCAAATTGATATTCAGGTATTTACATATTATGCCCTGGCTTTTCGCCTGCACACTGAATGTGCCTGGTCGCAAGCCTGAGGAGTGCTTCACCCGGAACCGGTCCGACAAGGATATGTGTCCCGAACGACCCCGTCACAGAAATTTGAATTACGCCTCTCCACTGTCTGTACAACTATCTCCGGAAGCATCTGAGGAGAGTTGTAGTACATACCCCCTTCAGCTGTACCAAAATACTGGAAGCTGTTGGATGGAGGGACTGCGTACGAAATTTGCACAACTGCATGAAGAATCAAATAATTATCCACTCTGCCGGCAAGCAGACCCGGATTGCTCTGATCGAGCATGGGGAGCTGGCCCAACTTTTTATCGAATCCGAGGATAACCAGCGTACTGTAGGAAATATCTATGTAGCACGCGTTCACAAGGTTATGAGCGGTATTCGCGCCGCATTTATCGACGTCGGAATGGAGAAGGACGCTTTCCTGCACTTCTCCGACGCGGGTGACCATCTCGGAGATTACGTCCGTATGCTGAATGGCGGTGAAAGTCTGGGCAAGGATGCGCGCAAGGACCTGGACAATTTCGACAAACTTTCCAACCACGACAAACAGATTCTTGCCGGGAAAATTTTAAGCCCGGGTCAACGAATTCTCGTTCAGATCGTCAAAGAGCCAATTGGAAGCAAGGGGCCGAGAGTCTCAACGGATATTACCATTGCCGGCCGTTTTCTGGTTTTGATCCCGATGGGCGAGTACATTGCCGTTTCCAAGAAAATAAGCCACCACAAGGAGCGGAAGCGGCTCAAGGGAGTCGTCGGATCCATGCTGCCGGAAGGCTTCGGTGTCATTATCCGGACAGTTGCCAAGGGGCAGGATCAGCAGGCGCTGGAAGACGATCTCCGCAATGTTCTCAAAAAGTGGGAGAAGATTGTCACGAAACTGGAAACAGAAAAACCACCCACACTTCTCTACAAAGATCTTGATATGACGGAGAGCCTGGTCCGGGATCTCTTTGCCAAGAATTACGACCGGGTACTGATAGACGACTACCAGCTCTACAAGTCCATCAAAAGCTACGTCTCCCAGATCGCTCCCAAAATGCTCCCGAATGTGCAACTCTACAAGGAAAAGGAGCATATTTTTGACCATGCAAATGTCTCGGAAGATGTGAATTCCATTTTTAGCCCCCGGGTCCGTATGCCTTCCGGCGGATATCTGATTTTTGAACAGACCGAAGCGATGTATGTCGTTGACGTAAATTCCGGCCCCTATGCCGCCAAGCAGAAACAGGAAGACAACTCTCTGAAAACCAACCTGGAAGCCGCACGCGAAATTGCCAAGCAGCTTCGATTGAGGGATATCGGTGGCATTATCGTTGTGGATTTTATCGATCAGCGCGACGACAAGAACCGCAAAAAGATCTATGACGAACTGAAAAAGGAGTTCAAAAAAGACCAGGCCAAAACCAACGTGATCGGAATGAGCGATTTCGGGCTTGTTCAGATCACCCGGCAGCGAATTCGGCCCAGTGTGGTCAATTCGGTATCCAAGGTCTGTCCCATGTGTGGAGGCAGTGGATCGGTCGTCACACGTGATACAATTGTAACGGATATTGCCGGATGGCTCAGCAAACTCAAGACCACAACGGACTTTCGAGCTGTTGAAATCTACATCAACCCTTTTCTGAAGTCCTATCTGACCAAAGGGTTGTTTAGCATCAATACAAGATGGATGTTTCGCTACCGGCTTCGAATCACTATGATTGCAGACGAAACGATCTCTCTGAACGAATTCAAAGTGACGCTCGCCGGTTCCGACGTCGACATCACTGATACCGTAATCCGCGGGGAAAGCCTGGACGAAATCCTCTCCGATGCAGAATTACAGGAAACCGACAGCAGCTTTTCCCGAAGAGAAAATCTGGATATCTATTCCAGGGATGAACAAGGTGGCAAGGGGCGTTCGGCCCGGCCTGGAAGAGGGTCCGGAAAGAAAGAACGTGAAAAAATGCACACCTAATCTTATCAGCAGCAGGTTTATTACAATGCACGATTTATCCACGCTTCATGCGACAACCGTTCTGGGAGTGATCCATAATGGAGAGTGTGCCATCGGCAGCGACGGCCAGGCGACACTCGACAAAACTGTAATGAAGGCTACGGTAAAAAAGGTTCGGAAACTCCAGAACGGACAGATCCTCGCCGGATTTGCCGGCTCCACAGCAGACGCCTTTACCCTCTTCGAAAAGTTCGAAGAGAAACTGTCTGCCTACAACGGAAATCTGGAACGGGCTGCCGTCGAGCTGGCCAAAGAGTGGCGGAAGGACAAGTTTTTGCAAAAGCTGCAAGCACTTCTGGCCGTTATGGACGGGAATACCTCTTTGATTATTTCCGGCCAGGGAGATGTGATTGAACCGGACGACCAGATACTGGCCATTGGAAGTGGCGGAATGTATGCTCTGGCAGCAGCCCGGGCACTTAAACAGAACGCCTCTTCCCTGTCGGCCAGAGAGATCGTCAATCAGTCCCTCCAAATTGCCGCAGGAATCGACATTTACACCAATGAGCATTTGACAATTCTGGAAATTGACAAGAGTTAACATGAACCCCATTGCAGAGAAGAATTTGACCCCCGGCCAGATCGTAGAAGCACTCGACCGGTATATCATTGGGCAGCGGGACGCCAAAAGATCCGTAGCGATCTCCCTCAGAAATCGCTGGAGACGGCTTCACGCCGACCCCGAGATCCGGGAAGAAATTATTCCGAACAATATTCTTATGATTGGACCGACCGGGGTTGGCAAGACAGAAATCGCCCGGCGCCTGGCAAAACTGGCCCACGCCCCGTTCATCAAAGTGGAAGCCTCGAAGTTTACAGAGGTGGGATATGTCGGCCGGGATGTGGAATCGATGATCCGGGATCTGGTCGATATTTCGGTGAATATGGTCAAACAGGAAATGCAGGAGCGAGTCCGTGAAAAAGCCGAAAAACGAGTAGAAGAACGTATTCTCGATATACTGATCCCGCCTGTACGATCGAACCGAAATTCTTCTGCCGCAGGAAGTGAGTCGGATTTTGACCCGCAGGAAGCAAGTGACCAGGAGCTCAAAGCAAGTGACCAGGAGCTCAATGAACGTACCCGTGAAAAATTCCGGGAAAAGCTGAAGCGAGGCGATCTTGAAGACCGGAACATCGAAATTGAAGTCAGTCCCCGAAACAAACCGACGATGCAGCTCTTCGGCCCACAGGGAATGGAAGAGATGGGGCTGAACCTTCAGGATATGCTCGGCAACCTGACCAAGGCCAATAAAAGGGTCAAGCGAAGTCTGCCAATTCAGGAAGCGCGGGAAATTCTGCTGGAAGAGGAGGCGGAAAAGCTGATCGATCATGAAGCGGCGACCCAGGAAGCTCTGGACCGTGTGCAGAACCAGGGGATTGTTTTTATCGATGAGATCGACAAAGTGGCCGACTCCGGAAGCTCTCAAGGAAAAGGGAGTGGAGATGTGAGCCGACAGGGGGTTCAACGCGATCTGCTTCCCATTGTTGAAGGGAGCAACGTCACCACCCGGTATGGAATGGTCCGTACCGACCACATC
This sequence comes from Balneolaceae bacterium, assembly GCA_040905245.1. GTDB lineage: Bacteria > Bacteroidota > Rhodothermia > Balneolales > Balneolaceae > JBBDRX01. The sequence continues at coordinate 8,976 of JBBDRX010000010.1, forward strand.
CTGTTCATCGGCTCCGGTGCCTTCCACATGTCCAAACCTTCCGATCTGATTCCCGAGATGCAAGGACGTTTTCCGATCCGGGTCGAATTGGATTCCCTGACCGAAAAGGACTTTTACGACATACTGACTAAACCTAAAAACGCGTTGACAAGACAGTACCAGGCCATGCTGGCCTCTGAAGGAGTCGAAATCGAGTTTGAGGAGGAAGCGATTCGCGCCATTGCCGGGATCGCCGCACAGGTAAACGAACAGGTGGAAAACATCGGTGCCAGGCGATTACATACGATTCTCTCTTCACTGCTGGAGGAGTTGTTATTCGCTATCCCAGACGATATCAAAAGTGGAAAAATCACCATTGACAAAGAGTATGTGGAGAAACAACTTAATGAATTGGCTACAGACAAGGATCTGAGCCACTATATTCTGTAGTAAAAAGAACGTTCAGAAAGAGATCTCTGTTCATACAAAATGATTTCCAGACAGGCCCGTTATCGTATTAGAGTCTATTGGCAATTACCGGCCGACTTGGGTATTTTCAGATTGTGCCGATAATAATCGAAGAGAGGAAATGAATAGAAGGCAACCCGGGATTACAAAACAGATTGGATGAGTGTAAAAAAGTTTATCGCCCCAAACCTCGCTGTTCTTGTGATACTTTCGTTTGTCTGGCTGGCGGGTATTGACCGCGTCTATGTCGACAACAACCATCACGAGAACCTTTCAAAATATCTTCAGGTTCAACAGCGAATTGTAGACAACTACGTTTCAAAGACCCATATCAATGTGCTCTTCCGTAATAGTATGACGGGATTTACCGAAGCTCTGAACGGTGACCAGTATGAATCGACTGTGGAGATCTCTGGCACTCCGGCAGACACACTCTTCAATAATCTGAATCTGAGTAACTACCGCGATGCTTTCAGCCGGTTCGAAGAAGCCTATCTCTATATTGCCAACAACTATCCCGACCGGGATATGGATCTGCTGACCGAAAAAGCAATACAGGGGATGCTTACTACACTGGATCCCCACTCCGTCTACATCAAGCCGGAAGACAGCAAACAGATGCAGGAAGATTTCGAGGGTCGTTTCCAGGGGATCGGCATCCAGTTCAATATTATCAGTGATACCATTACCGTGATTACGGCTATCTCCGGTGGCCCAAGTGATCATCTCGGAATCCTTTCCGGCGACCGCATCGTCGCCATTGAAGACAGCAGTGCCATCGGCCTCTCTATCGATGACGTGATCAACAAACTCCGGGGGCCGAAGGGAACGGAAGTTCGTGTAACCATCAAACGTCCGAGAACCAGCACACCACTCAACTTCACCATTGAACGGGACGACATACCGCTCACCACACTGGATACGCAGTATATGCTGGACGAGCGAACAGGCTATATCAAAATCAACCGGTTTGCCGCTACCACCCATGATGAGTTCATAAGTGCCGTTCATGAACTTATGGGTAAGGGAATGGAACGGATCGTGGTCGATTTCCGGAATAATCCCGGCGGTTATCTGAGCCAGGCCATTGCAGTTGCGGAAGAGTTTTTTCCACGAGGCACCAAGCTGGTCTCCACAAAGAGCCGACACTCCCGTTTTACATCGGAAATTCGCTCCAGAAAGCACGGGATTCTGAAAGACATGCCAGTCATTGCCCTGGTCAACGAAGGCTCTGCATCGGCCAGTGAAATTGTATCAGGGGCTATTCAGGATCACGACCGCGGACTCATTGTCGGCCGAAGAACCTTCGGAAAAGGGCTGGTCCAGCAGCAGTATGAACTGATCGACGAGAGCAATATTCGCGTAACCATCTCCCAGTACCACACTCCCTCCGGGCGGCTCATTCAAAAGCCGTATGAGAAAGGACGCGAAGAGTATGCATATGAGATCTACTCTCGTGATTCTGCCATGGACGATGCCAAAAGCTTTATCGGGCATCTGCCCGACTCACTGGTCTACAAAACGCGTGCAGGGCGGGATGTATATGGTGGTGGTGGAATTGTACCCGACTACATTGTACAGGAAGATACCACACTCACGCTGGATGTATTCAACTTCATGCTGGCCAACCGGATCGATTTTGACTATGTGAGACAGTTTCTGGACGAAAATGGTGAGAAATTCCGAAAGAATTGGGAGGCAGACTTTCGTCAATACCGGGAAAACTACCGCTGGTCGGACAGCCAGGAACATCGGTTTGTCGAAATGCTCATCGAGAACGGTCTTGTACTGGACGACAGCCTGGAAGAACCGGTCATCGAAGACGACACACTGAAGATTTCAACAGAAGAGCTGAACAAAAGCCTCTGGATGGCCGAGGGACGAGTCAAAGCAGAAATTGCCCGGCAAATCTGGGGAATGGAATATTTCTACCCGGTCATCAATGACTATTTCAACGACATCCTTACCGAAGCCATGAATCTTTGGGGAGAAGTCTCCAGGCTGGAAAGCCTGGCTGCTAACAGCAACAATTACCGGCCGGCAGACAGCTCCTCGAATCAGCCGCGCTCAATACGCGAAAACTGACCTCCACGGTTTCAGTCGTTACAACCTGCAGAACGGAGTTCTGAGTCCACGGTGGCCCCGGCTATCCTGGATTTTACTTCCAAAATGGTGTGAAGGTGGCCGGACACCATTCCATTCATTACTCCAGAAACAGAGAGGCAAGAGCCACGACGGCGGTCTCGGTGCGAAGCCTGTGCCTTCCCAGTGAAAAACGTTCGGCTCCGGCCCGGTCCAGAATTTCGCGTTCTCTGTCAGAGAACCCTCCCTCCGGCCCTACTACTAAGAGCAGTTTCTGATGGCGATTCCAGACCCTCCGGCCGGCCGAACCCGGCTCC
>JBBDRX010000011.1:0-9442 GCA_040905245.1 Balneolaceae bacterium
TTCTGGCTTCCTTCAGAACAGCCGAAATTCCCTTCTTGTTAATCGTCCGAAGAGTCTTCACTGTTACCTTTAGGGTAACCCACCGATCCTCTTCAGGAATATAGAACCGCTGCTTCTTCAGATTCAGATGAAACCGGTGCTTCGTTTTGTTGTTCGATTTGGAAGACCGATAACCGTTCAAGGGTCGCTTACCGGTAATATCATCCCTGCGTGCCATAATAATTCTCAGTGAGTGATGAACTGTTGAATTTTTTAGATAGACACCAAATTTACTCCTAAAATGAAATAAATTCAATGTTCTTTTTCACCTTTAACCAGTGAATCTCTCAAAGCGGGATGAACCTTTCTGCCAAAGGCCTAATTTTAGCTCTAAGGGCCTATCTATTCTAACGATAGGTTTTGCTCGGATCTTTTGTTTTTGTACATATTAACGCTATTTTCAGGCGTGAAAACGGCTATTACTCTTTAGAATCAACCCACCCTGTCAAATGGCAAAACCCAAGAGCTCAGACTACAAGGCGTCTAACATTCAGGTACTGGAAGGGCTGGAGGCTGTTCGAAAGCGTCCAGCCATGTATATTGGCGATACAGGACAGCGCGGACTTCACCATCTGATTAATGAAGTCGTTGACAACTCGATCGATGAAGCACTCGGCGGATACTGCGATCATATTACGATTACAATACACGATGATGGTTCACTAACCGTTGCCGACAACGGCCGTGGTATCCCCGTGGATGAGCATCCGAAATTGAAACTGCCTGCGGTCGAGGTGGTGCTCACCAAATTGCATGCCGGCGGAAAATTTGACAAGGACAGTTATAAAGTATCCGGCGGCCTACATGGTGTTGGCGTCAGCTGTGTTAACGCCCTATCATCTCTGTTTCAGGCAGAGGTACACCGGGACGGTGAAATCTATATCATGGAGTTCAAGTACGGGGTCACGGCCACACCCCTCAAGTCTGTCGGAAAAACAGACAAAACAGGAACGATTATTCGGTTTAAACCAGATGCTGATATCTTTAAACAGACAGCGGAATTCAAATTCGACGTCATAGCAGACCGGATGAGAGAGCTCGCCTTTTTGAATCCCGAGATCACCATTGAGCTGACCGACGAACGCATTGAAGAAGACAATGAGTCCCGGACCGAAACATTTCATTATGCCGGTGGGGTGAAGGATTTTGTTCGGTACCTGGACGAGAATCGGGAACCGATGATGGATGAACCAATTTTTATCTCCGGTGAGGTCGACATGGTTCCGGTCGAACTGGCACTGCAGTACAACAGGACCTATACCGAAAATATCTTCTCGTATGTAAACAATATCAACACCCGTGAGGGGGGGACACACATTTCAGGATTCCGGCGTGCCCTGACCCGGTGTTTGAAAAACTATGCTGAGCGGAATAACATTCTCAAGTCCAACAACAAGATCTCCATTTCCGGAGAAGATTTTCGGGAGGGGTTGACTGGTGTATTGAGCGTGAAAGTGCCCGAACCACAGTTTGAAGGCCAGACCAAAACAAAACTCGGCAACTCGGAAGTTCAGAGCGCTGTGGAAGTGGTCGTCTATGAAAAACTGAATGAATACCTGGAACAGAATCCCAAAATTGCCAAACAGATCCTTGAGAAAGTGATTTTGGCCGCAGAGGCGCGGGAAGCTGCCCGAAAAGCCCGACAGCTGATCCAGCGAAAGAGTGCCATGGGGGGTGGTGGGCTCCCCGGGAAGCTTGCAGACTGCTCCATTAATGATCCGGAACACTGCGAAATTTACCTGGTGGAGGGAGATTCTGCTGGAGGTTCTGCCAAAATGGGTCGAAACCGTAGCTTCCAGGCCATTCTTCCCCTGCGCGGCAAGATTCTCAATGTAGAAAAAGCGAAGATCAACAAGATTCTTGAGAATAAGGAGATCCAGGCCATGATAACGGCACTCGGATCCGGGATCGGGCATGGCGAAGAGGATTTTGACATCGAGAAACTGCGTTACCACAAGATTATTGTCATGACCGATGCAGACGTGGACGGTTCTCATATCCGAACCCTGCTACTGACCTTCTTTTACCGATACATGAAACCCCTGTTGGAGATGGGGCACGTCTATATTGCCACCCCACCACTCTATCGTATTACTTCCTCCCGCGGACAGATCGATTACGCCTGGGACGACGATACGAGAGACAAACTTATCCTACAGTTGAGAAAACAGAAGAAAAAATTTGATGTCTCCCGTTACAAAGGACTTGGTGAGATGAACCCGAGCCAGCTTTGGGAAACTACAATGGACCCTGAAACACGAACACTGCAGCAGGTGACTGTGGAAAATGCTGCGGCAGCAGACAAAATGTTCTCAACCCTGATGGGAGGCGATGTACAGCCGAGAAGAGAGTTCATTGAACGAAATGCCCGGTACGCTACACTCGATATATAGTTATAACCCGGTAATTCTTACAATCCGCAACAACTGACAGACACGTATGGCCAGCGAAAAGATTATACCTATTGCGATTGAAGATGAAATGCAATCTTCCTACATCGATTACTCGATGTCGGTGATTGTCTCAAGAGCTCTTCCCGATGTTCGGGATGGACTGAAACCGGTTCACAGACGTATTCTCTACGGAATGAGTGAACTTGGGATGCTTCATAACAGAAATTACAAGAAGAGTGCCCGTATTGTCGGTGAGGTTCTGGGTAAGTATCACCCTCACGGAGACTCTGCTGTTTACGATTCCATTGTCCGGATGGTTCAGGATTTCTCGCTGAGATACCCTTTGGTTGATGGGCAGGGCAACTTCGGATCGGTGGATGGCGACTCGGCTGCAGCTATGCGATATACAGAGGTCCGGATGCAGCGGATCGCCGAAGAGATGCTGGCCGACATTAACAAAGAAACGGTCGACTATCAGCAAAACTTTGACGATACGCTGCATGAACCAACGGTTCTGCCCTCCATGCTTCCGAACCTGCTGTTGAATGGCGCATCCGGAATTGCCGTGGGAATGGCGACAAACATGGCGCCTCACAACCTTGGGCAGGTTGTAGACGGAATTACCTCACTAATTGATAACCCGGATATCGAGATTGCGGAGTTGATGAAGCATATCACCGCTCCGGATTTTCCTACCGGCGGAATTATCTACGGCTATGAAGGGGTCAAGGATGCTTATGAAACGGGAAGAGGAAAGATCACGCTTCGTGCCCGTGCGAATGTAGAAGAGATGCGCAACAATCGGGAGCAGATTGTTGTCACAGAAATCCCCTATCAGGTTAACAAGGCGACTCTCATCCAGAAGATTGCCGAACTCGTCAATAACGAGAAGATCACGGAGATCTCAGAAGTACGAGACGAATCGGACCGCGAAGGAATGCGTATTGTGATCATGTTGAAACGAGGTGCCAATACAGGTGTTGTACTAAACCAGCTCTACAAGTACACACAGATGCAACAGACCTTTGGCGTGATCAATCTCGCCCTGGTAAAAGGACGGCCCAGGGTCATGTCACTCAAAGAGTTAATATATCACTTCCTTGAGCACCGGATTGAAGTCATTATTCGCCGTACGATTTATGATCTGGATCAGGCAGAAGCCAGAGCACACATCCTTGAAGGACTGAAAATTGCGCTCGACAATCTTGATGAAGTAATCAAAACCATCCGGGCTGCATCCAGTCCGAACGAAGCCAACCTGGAGCTGCGCAAGAAATTTGCACTTACCGATATCCAGGCAAAAGCTATTCTGGATATGCGTCTCCAGAAGCTCACAGGACTGGAACGAGACAAGATTGATCAGGAGTACCGGGAGATTGTAGATCGGATTTCCGAATACCGGGATATCCTTCAGGATCGCGACCGACAGACAAGCATTATCAAGGAAGAGCTTCTGGATCTGAAAGGTCGATATAATGACGAACGTAGAACCCAGATCGTCTACTCTGCTGAGGATTTCAATGTAGAGGATATGATTGCGGACGAGGATGTGGTGGTGACCATTTCCAACAAAGGGTTTATCAAGCGAATGCCCGTCAGTGGATACCGACGACAACGCCGCGGTGGGAAAGGGATGAAAGGGACAACCACAAAAGACGACGATTTTGTGGAACATCTCTTTGTCGCCACCAACCACAATTACATTCTCTTTTTCACAGAAAAAGGAAACTGCTACTGGCTCAAGGTGTATGAGATCCCCGAAGGCTCCCGTCTGTCCCGAGGACGGGCGATTGTAAATCTGATTGACATCGAGAAAGACGATTGCATCAAAACTTTTGTCCCCGTAAAAACACTGGACGATGAGGAGTACATCAAGAATCACTACATCATCATGTCCACCAAAAACGGGCAAGTCAAAAAAACCAAACTTGAAGCCTACAGCCGGCCGCGTCGAGACGGAATTATTGCGATCAACATCAAGGAGGGAGACAGCCTTTTGGGAGCTGCCCTGACCAATGGTGAAAGCACCATTCTACTTGCCAACAAAAATGGCCGCGCCATCCGCTTCCATGAAAATGATGCACGTGAGATGGGACGGAACACCTCCGGTGTTCGAGGCATGAATCTCGGCAAAAGTGAGGAGCTTGTCGATATGGTTGTGATCAAGAACACACATGAGGCGACTGTACTCGCCATTTCGGAGAATGGATACGGCAAACGATCCCTCGTTGACGACTACAGAGAGCAGAGCCGGGGCGGAAAAGGTGTAATCACTCTGAAGGTAACTCCAAAGACCGGACATCTCATTGGGCTTAAAGAAGTTTCGGATGATGACGATTTGATGATTATCACGGAGAGAGGAAAGGTCATTCGAATGCAGTGTAAAGGAATACGAACCATGGGACGGAATACGCAGGGTGTTCGAATCATACGTTTAGGCGACGAAGGAAAAATCGGAGCAGTCACTCGCGTCGTCAATGATCAGGAAGAAGAAGAGGCGACCAAACTCTGATCGGTTACCGAGCACCATTTCCCTGACAACTACTCAACATTTGAACAGAGCATCCAATGTGCATCCATTCTTTCGTCAGGAGGCATTGAACTTCTGTTCAATCTCATCAGGAAAAACCTGCTATAACAAAGTTCTGGATCCGGACGACCCGGGAATCATCTTACCGCGCCATCATTCGCTTTAGTAGAGAGTTTCGTTTCCCGATAAGCTCCTTCGGAGCCAGAATCTTTACATCATCTGCATATCGAAGAAGCCATTGGTTTAAATAGTCCAAATTATCGAATCGAAAGGTTACTTTAATTTTTTCGGCAGAAACACCATATTTCCTAATTATTTTTGTTGGCAAATCGCCCTCAAATCGCTCTAATTGACTTGTAGCAACCTCTACCATCACTTCTTTAGCGGGCCCGTCAAATCGAAAAATAAGGGCCTCTACGTCGATTTTACCGGGGGAGCGGAAAGCGTGGCCCGATATTTCGAGCTCTGACATCCTGTCCAGGATAAAATTACGTATATCTTCCCGTTCACGGGAATATCCGATCACATTCCAGTGGTCCTGATAAAAAACCAACAAGTATGGATCGACAAACCGTTCTCTGTGACTCTCCTTATGGCGGGAACGATACTGAAACCGAATGGACTTGTTCTGGGAAATCGCACTACCAATTAAATACCAGCTTCCACCTTCCCGTTTTTTTCTGCCAAATGTAAGAAATGGATCCACAATGGTTCGATCGGCCAACGATTCCATAAATCCTTTAAGCTTATCCGGAAGGACATTCTTGATCTTTAGCTCAACACCATCGGCATCTTCGACCAACCCCTTGTCTACTTGAGACTTCACAAAATTCAGGCCAACCATGATGGTTGCCAGCTCCCGTGAAGTAAACATCAGTGGTGGCACCTTGTAGCCGGGCATGATACCGTACCCACTGTACTCCTCCCAGGTAACCGGGACATTCAAATCGGAAAGCGCATTCAGATCCCGAAAAATGGTTCGCCGACTCACCCCGAAAGTCTCAGCCAGACGGTTCACTGTAATCCTGGAGGAAGACTCCTGTAGCATCAGTATAATTTTCATTCGCCGCTCGGAGCTTTTCAGTCGGGACATGACAACTCTACACTATTATTTTGCTCAGAACTCAATTATCAGTGCGATCAACCACAAGTAATCCCTTCTCTTGATAAAATGACTCTTCCTGGCCAAATTGAAAGCGAAACAACTGCAGCGAGAGTGACGGTGAGATCTCTTTGCACTCTTCAACAGACTCTTCCACTCCCTTATACATTACGATCCGACTCCACTTCAAACCGCTTATCAGATCGAGCAACTTCATCACAGAAAATGCATGTTTGGACACCACCCCTACAGTCCCAACAAAGCGTAGCACCTCAACAGAACTATTTGCCAAAACAACATTTTCCAATCCACTAAGGTGAGCGATCTGCCGGACAGCCACAATCTTTTTTTGAACCACATCATTTAACACCCACTCTTTTTGAGGGTTTGCAAGAGCAAGCGGAATTCCTGGGAGCCCTCCCCCAGTGCCCGCATCGACCCAACGAGCTTCTTCATCGAACAGAGAAAGGGCGTCCGGCAACAAACTGTGTATAATATGCTCCCGTAATGTTTCACGTGAAACATTACGGCTGACCAGGTTGACTCGCTCATTCCACCACAACAAACTGTCAAGGTAGTACTCATTGCGATCTCGGTCTTCATTGTACCGATCCCGCGCAAGTAACAATGTTTCACGTGAAACATCGTATACAGTCAAATTACCCCTGTTACTCATATCAGTTCTTTAAATAGATCGTCAATACAGCAATATCACTGGCAGAAACCCCACTGATACGACTGGCTTGCCCAATCGTTTCTGGTTGAATTTTCATCAGCTTTTGAGCGCCTTCTGTGGATAAACTTTGAATGTTCTCGTACTGTACTGAATCCGGGATAGCCGAATTCTCCTGCCTGCTGATCTCCTTCACCATTTCAAACTCTTTTTCAATATATCCTGCATACTTGATCTGAATCTCCACCTGCTCCTTAACTTTTCGGTCCGATGTGATCCCATTGACTTTATCCCGAAGCTCTTGGTCCGCCTCCAAAAGATGGTGTAAATGAACTTCCGGTCGTGGTATCAAACTTTTGGCCTTTACAGGCTGGGAGAGAGTGGAAGTTTTCAACTGCTCAAGCATTGGATCCATCTGTTCGGGCCGAACCGTATAGGATTCGAGAAGTGATGAAAGCCGATCAATTTCGTCACGCTTTTTATGAAAACGCTCAATTCGTTCTGTTGTAACAAGACCGATCTCCTCTCCTTTTTCTGTAAGTCGCAGATCCGCATTATCCTGTCGGAGCAGAATTCTGTGTTCTGCTCTGGACGTAAACATCCGATAGGGTTCCTCTGTCCCTTTGTTGATCAAGTCATCAATCAAAACCCCGATATACGCTTCAGATCGACCCAATACAAGTGGCTCCTTCTCGTCCACAGATCGTGCTGCATTGATTCCAGCCATAAGGCCCTGGCAAGCAGCTTCCTCATAACCAGTTGTACCATTGATTTGCCCTGCAAAAAAGAGTCCGTTGATTTTCTTTGTTTCCATACTTCTCTGAATCTGATATGGCGGGAAGTAATCGTACTCAATTGCATAACCAGGCCGTATCATCACTACCTCTTCAAATCCTGGGATGCTCCGCATCCCGTTATACTGCACTTCTTCTGGTAAAGAGGTAGAGAAGCCATTCAAATACATTTCATAGGTAGTCCATCCCTCAGGTTCCAGAAACAGTTGATGGGAATCCTTGTCAGAAAAACGGTTAATCTTATCCTCGATACTGGGACAGTACCTTGGGCCCACGGATTTAATACGGCCATTAAACATCGGGCTTCGATCGAACCCGGTCTTAAGAGTATCATGAACCTGGTGATTAGTATAGCCAATCCAGCAGGTCAGCTGTTCGTCAACCGAGGGAAGGTGATTCGTCATAAAAGAAAAAGGCGACGGATCTTCATCTCCATATTGAATTTCCAGTTGGTCGTAATCGATCGAACGTCCATCCACTCTTGGAGGGGTTCCTGTCTTCAACCTGCCAACTTCCAGGCCTCGCTTTTCCAGAGCTGCTGAAATACCTACAGAAGCTCGCTCTCCGGACCGTCCACCTCCAAATTGAGTTTCTCCGATATGAATCGTTCCATTGCCGAATGTGCCTGTTGTCAACACAACAGTTTCTGACAGAAACGTTTGTCCTGTTTGTGTGACAACCCCTCTGACTCTGTCCTGTTTATCATCGAACACCAAATCTACTACATGATCTTGCCTTAACGTAAGATTCTCTTTTTCTTCAAGCATTTCACGCATTTTGGCACTGTATAACAGACGATCACTTTGACAGCGAGGGCTCCACATTGCCGGCCCTTTACTCAGATTCAGCATACGAAACTGTACTCCTGTTGCATCACTGACTTTCCCACTTAGTCCGCCAAGTGCGTCAATCTCCCTGACTAACTGCCCCTTTGCCACGCCACCCATTGCCGGGTTGCAGGACATTTTGGCAATCGCCTCAAGATTCATCGTAATCAGGAGTGTTTTTGCCCCCATTTGCGAGGCTGCTCCTGCAGCCTCACTGCCTGCATGGCCAGCTCCGACGACAATTACATCGTATTTGGGGAATATAGATTTCATCTTATTGTTTTTTATTGACTTATAAAATATTTATAGCTGTATTAACGATCTGGTCAGGGCTTCCCTCTAAAATAGAGAACACCGTCTTTCTTAACTGGATTCCTTATAAACAATATCTATCTTCACTGCTACTGCTGATAAATTCGTTCGTCCGAACCAGTAAAAATACGGTTTTTGCAAAAGAAACGATAAAGTGAAACAGATCCTGAATGTCACATCTAAATTCTCCATTTCGTCTTGATCACAAAACGGCACTCATTACCGGAGGTTCGAAAGGGATCGGCTTTGGAATTGCAAAATCGATGATACAGTCTGGAGCACGTGTTGTCATCACGGGGCGTAAAGAGGCCACGCTCAGGAAAGCAGCGGTCGAACTCGGGTCTGATACTGCATTCCGAGTTCATGACGTGACCGACTTTTCCCATACAGAACAGATGGTACAAGAATTAATGGAACAGATAGGTTCCATAGATATTCTGGTAAACAATGCAGGTAATCATCTAAAAAAACCGGCACTTGATACGACTGATGATGAGTTCAACAGAATTATTCAGACACACCTGTCTGGCTCCTTCTCTCTGAGCCGTTCGGTTGCAGCGCACATGAAAAAGAATGGCGGGGGATCCATCCTTTTTATTGCCTCCATGGCATCTTATCTGGCCATACCGAAAGTAGTCGCCTATTCAGCTGCAAAAAGTGGGGTTCTTGGGCTCGTCCGGGGGCTGTCTTCCGAGCTTACCGGTTTTGGTATTCGTGTAAACGCTATTGCCCCGGGTTTCATCGAATCAGATATGCTGCGTAATGCAATCGA
>JBBDRX010000011.1:9542-11782 GCA_040905245.1 Balneolaceae bacterium
TCTACCCAGTCGAAACTTTCCGCTCCATAGGCATTCGGAATTGTGGTCAGAAGTGGAACGTCATATTCTTTGTAGTAATGCGGCAGTACGGGCAGGTGGTAGGCAGCCGCAAGATTTGCAGAAGCTCTCCATGCTTCCACACTGCCAAGCCTGAGAAGATCCGGTTGCCACAAATCGATGGCACTTCGTGAGATCAACTCTTTAAGCGCCGTGAGATCAAACTCCCTTTCTCCCATGGCAATTGAGACATCACTTCTGGAGCGAAGAGTTCGGTACCCGTCATAATCGGTATTCGACACAGGCTCTTCAAACCAGCTAATTCGTAAATCACGGACCGCATTAACCAGTTGTGTTGCCGAGGCAACAGACATGCCCTGATTGGCATCCATCATAATATTAAGAGAATCTCCAACCGACTCTCTAACCTTCACAAGCCTTTCAATATCCTGTTCCATGTCGGGAGAGCCAACTTTAATCTTGACCGATCTGAAACCTCGTTCCCGATACTCTGTGACCTCTTCAATTAACTCTTCAATGCTGTAGGATAGCCATCCTCCACTGCCATACAGGGGAATACGCTTGCGATAAGTGCCGAACATCCTGGCCACCGGGATTTCAAGTGTTCGTGCCCATGCATCCCACATGGCAATATTCACAGAACCCAATGCCCAACGGTTAATACCAGTATTCCCAAAATATTCGCTTTCGTTCTCCGCGCTCTCCAGAAATTTTCCCGTATCCGAGGCATGAAATCCGATCGCCAGCTCAGTGAGATCTTTTAACGCTCCCGCAATAGCACCGGGCGAGTAGTCAAAGGAGAGCAGGTAGGATTCACCGGTCACGCCATTGTCCAGATGGAGGCGCGTTACCACAAAGGAGATCTCATCTATTTTATGTGTACTGTCGGCAACGGGCCTCGACAACGGAGACTTTGCCCTGAAACATTCAATCTCACGTATTCTGGTATTGAAACGATGGTCTACGGTTTGGGCCATGGAAACTCAAAATAAATGGTTCTATGCAGTGTGGTTCTCTTGCCAGACCCTCAGAAAATTCTCTCCCCAGATCTGTCTGATTTCAGATTCAGAAAATCCGAAATCCATCAAAGCTCTTGTCACCTGGGCGAGTTCAGACAGTTCAGGTACTACAACGGACATTGTTCCAACACCATCAAAGTCCGTTCCGATACCTGCATGTTCCACACCGACTATATCTGCTACGTGTGCAATATGTTCTGCCAGTGTCTCCAGAGTTGCTTCTGCGGGATCCTCCTTCAGAAACTGACTCACAAAACAGACGCCCATCGCACCGCCATTGTCTGCAAGAGCCCTGATCTGATCGTCTGTCAGACAGCGAAAATGATTGCAACGAGAAAATACAGCCGTATGGGATACAATGGTCGGTTTCGATGTTCGCTCCAACACATCAAAATAGGCCCTGTCATTAATATGCGTCAGATCCGTGACAATACCGAGTTCGTTATTCAGTCCCAGGATCTCCTCCCCGAATTGCGTCAGGCCAATCGCATTACGAAGCTCTGCTGCACGTTCTTGTGGCGTACAAAGCCGATATGGACTTCTGGATCCCTGCAATTGGGTCGGGCCGCTTCTCATTCGTCTGTACAGCGGATTGGAAACCTGTTCAAACTTCGGGTCCGGGCCCCCTTCCCCGTGTGTAAGTGCCACCATACGGACTCCGTTTCTGTGAAGCATCCGTAAAATATCGGGTTGGCCATGAATCCATTTGGCAATTCCCTCGATCGCCATCATAACAGCAACTCTGTCGGAGTTTTGAGCTTCCCGGATATCCCCGGGCTCCAACGCCAACAGAAGTTTGTCGGGATGGTCCTGAATCATCGAAAGGGTCTGCTCCATGGTTACCCAGACATTGGCAATCCTTCCGTTCCCGATAATAAACGCAGCCGTATCGTAGCCGACCTCACTCATTCTCAGGTAATCGGTCTGATAGTGCTTGTTGTACTCCATCATTGTGGAGACATCCATCCCCCGTGCCACCCGTTCGACAGGCGTATCATTGTGACCGTCAAATATCAGGCATCTGTCATGGATCTCTCTGGCCTCCTGAAGCCTGTCCTGCTCTCGGATGGTCCCTAAATTCCGCAGAAATGCCGGTGGCGTCTGGCTGGCAAGAATTCCTCCGATCCCGCCCAGAGCCACTTTCCCCAAAAAATCACGTCGTGTAGTCATGGAACCTCTCCATCTGGCTTGATTTAAATTACA
>JBBDRX010000012.1:0-11513 GCA_040905245.1 Balneolaceae bacterium
TAGGGGAAATTGGCCTGGACTGTCAGTACTGCCACACCGAAGTCTTTAATACGAATCAGGCCAACATTCCGGCCACACAAACCTGTATGAACTGCCACAGCCAGATCGGTACGGACCTGGAGACGCTGGAGCCGGTCCGCGAGAGCTGGGAGAGCGGCGACCCGATCGAGTGGATTAAAGTACACAACCTGCCGGACTACGCCTTTTTTAACCATAGTGCTCACGTCAATGTCGGCGTCGGGTGCGAATCCTGCCACGGACGCATCGACCGGATGGAGCAGGTCTTCCAGGCAGAGCCACTGAGTATGAGCTGGTGTCTGGACTGCCACCGGGAACCGGAGAATCACGTCCGCCCGGTAGAGGAAGTCACGACGATGGGCTATGAAGTGGACAACCAGCTGGAGGCCGGGCGTGAGCTGGTTGCCAAACACAATATTAAGGCGCCTCAGTACTGCCAGGGCTGTCACTATTGACGGGCGGAACCGGCCGTGGAAATACGCGGTACCGTCTGCCAACGCTTTTTTGAATCAAAGTCTGATTGACGAATGAGTGAGGAACTGAAAAACAACAGCTATTGGAAGAGCCTGAACGAGCTTTCCAAAAACGAAGAGTACAAGAAATTCGCCGAGCGCGAGTTTCCGGAAGACGCGTCCGAACTGACCGACCAGGTCTCCCGGCGTAGTTTCTTGCGAGTCATGGGGGCGTCCATCGCCCTGGCCGGGTTCGCCTCCTGCCGGCGTCCGGTGCAGAAGATTATGCCGTTCAGCCAGATGCCGGAGAATATTGTTCAGGGAGAGCCGCTCTTCTATGCCACAGCGCATCCGTTTCAGGATGTATTGAATGGACTGGTAGTACAAAACACCGACGGGCGGCCCACCAAACTGGAGGGCAACGAAGTGCATCCCGCCAGTGGGGGACGCAGCTCTATCTACGATCAGGCACAGATCCTGGGCCTTTACGACCCCGACCGGTCCCGTGCAATTCGCCGGGATGGCGAGCAGGCCACAAAAGAAGACTTTCTGTCGTTTGCTGCTAATCACTTTTCCGACACTGGCCGGCGTGTCGTGGTCATCAGCGAGGCCAACTCCTCGCCCACACTGCAACGACTGCGTGGGCAGTTCGAAGAGCAGTTTGCCAACGGGAGCTGGGTTACCTACGAACCCTTTGATGAAGAGAACGAACTGGAAGGGACCCGGATGGCCTTTGGCCGTCGCCTGAGAACCGTCAACCACTTTGGACAGGCAGACGTCGTTGTCGCGCTCGACAGTGACCTGATGAATCCGTACGGCCACAAGAACAGCGTGGCCAACGCCCGGGAACTGACGGGCCGTCGGAAGGTGGAGAGTACGGACGACACCCTTTCGCGCATCTATTCAGTAGAGAGTACCTTTACCAATACCGGATCGTACGCTGATAACCGCCTCCGGTTAAAGGCGTCCGAGATCGCCCCCTTTACCTTTGCACTGGCCGGACGGCTTTCGCAGTCTGTTGCCGGGCTGGATGCCTTCTCCGGTTTCTCCAATGAATTTTCCAGTCACGACTGGATCGATACCCTGGCCGACGATCTGTTGGCCAACCGGGGCGGTTCGGTTGTGACAGCCGGGTCGAACCAGCCCGCTGCGGTTCACGCCGCCGTCGCTGCCATCAATCTGGCACTCGGCAATGAAGGCGAGACCGTAAGCTGGCACGACGTACCCCACCTGGGCGAAACCGATCAGCGGGAAGCCCTGCGCGAAGTAATCCGCGAGATGGGAAGTGGACAGGTCGATACAGTGATTCTGCTGGGAACCAACCCGGTCTGGAACGCGCCGGCCGATCTTGGATTCGGTGAAGCGCTGCAGCGGGCCGAAACGGTCATTCACCTGGCCGACTACGTGGACGAAACCTCCCGCGTAGCCAACTGGCACATCAACCGGGCCCATTTTCTGGAGGCCTGGGGGGATGGACGCTCCTTCAGCGGAGTGCGCTCCGTGGTTCAGCCCCAGATTCAGCCCCTGTTTGGTGGCTGGAGCGAACTGGAGCTGATGGGAACCATCCTGAACGGAGAGTGGGCCAATGGGTACGATCTGGTCCAACAAACCTGGCAGGAGTTCTACACAACCAATTTTGAAAATCGCTGGGAGCGGGTCCTTCACGACGGAGTGGACACGGCGGATGCCTTTGAAGCGGCATCTGCGAGCCTGGCTTCCGGCTTCCGGCAGGAGCTGGCCCCACACCTGGACGCGAGTGGTGTCAGTGGCATCGAGATTACCATTAAGCCGGATTCGACACTGTTCGACGGGCGGTACGCCAACAACTCCTGGCTTCAGGAGCTGCCCGACCCCATGACCAAGATCACCTGGGACAACGTCGCCCTGATGAGCCCGGCAACCGCCCGGGAACTGGGGATTGCCACCGATCGCCATTTGAGCGACAAGGAAGCTCCCGTTGTCCGGATCGAAGCGGGTGGAGAAGCCATTGAAATCGCTGCCTGGGTTCAGCCCGGCCATGTCGACGGATCCATTACCCTTACGGCCGGATATGGCCGCACGGGGATCGGCCGCGTGGCAGACGGCGTCGGCGTCAATACCTGGCCGCTGCGAACCAGCGGAGCGCTCTATGCGCAGGCGGCCTCGGTCGAAGTGACCGGCCGTTCCTACGAAATTGCCTGTACGCAGGATCACCACTCGCTGGAAGGGCGGGACATGATCCGCGAGGCGACGATCGACGAATATCGGGAGACCCCCGACTTCGCTTCCTACGAAAAAGTACACGGATATGAAGTGCCGGGGCTCAAGGAGTCCGCGGCGGCCGGCGACGGTGAGCATCCGGTGAGCCTCTTCAACCCGAGAGACTTTCCGGACAACCAGCCCCAGTGGGGGATGGCCATCGACCTGAACGCCTGTTTTGGCTGCGGGGTCTGTACCATCGCCTGCCAGGCCGAGAACAACATTCCGGTTGTGGGCAAGCGCGAAGTGGGCCGCCGGAGAGTGATGCACTGGATCCGTACCGACCGCTATTATGAAGGAAGCGAGGAGAACCCGCGGGCCCTTCACCAGCCGGTTCCCTGTATGCATTGCGACCTGGCACCCTGCGAGCAGGTCTGCCCCGTGGCGGCAACTACGCAGAGTGATGACGGGATGAACCAGATGGCCTACAACCGTTGTATCGGAACCCGGTATTGCGCCAACAACTGCCCGTACAAAGTGCGTCGGTTCAACTTCTTTAACTACTCCAAAGAGTTTCTGGCCAACGGGGACGAACCCGAGATTGTCCAGATGGCGATGAACCCGGATGTGACCGTCCGGTTCCGCGGGGTGATGGAGAAGTGCACCTACTGTGTGCAGCGTGTAAACCGGGCCAAGTCGAAAGCCCGTCTGGCGACCGGCTCCAGAAAGCCGGCCGACGGAGCGGTTCAGACCGCCTGCCAGCAGGCCTGTCCGGCCAACGCCATCTCCTTCGGGGATTTGACCGACCAGAGCAGCGAGGTCTCCAGACAGAAGCAAAACGATCGCAACTACGTGATGCTGGAAGAGCTGAGCGTGCGCCCGCGGACGTCGTATCTGGGCAAACTGAGTAATCCAAACCCTGAAGTGGGATAATCCAAAGGCTTTAATCGTAAACGACTGAACATGAGTAAAACGTACGAATACGTACACGAGCCAACCCTGGTCAAAGGGGATCATGACTTTAAGAGTATTACGGCTCTGGTCACAGATATCAACCTCCGGCCGACGCCGAAGAGCTGGTATGTCGCATTCGGTATTGCTAATCTGTTGCTGCTGGTGATGGTGGTGGCCATCGGCTACCTGGTCTGGGAGGGAACCGGGATCTGGGGCCTTAACTCGCCGGCCGGCTGGGGCTGGGCCATTGTCAACTTTGTCTGGTGGGTCGGGATTGGCCACGCCGGGACGCTCATTTCGGCGATTCTGTTTCTGTTCCGGCAGGACTGGCGGACGGCCATTAACCGGTTTGCCGAGGCGATGACCATCTTTGCGGTGATGTGTGCCGGGGTTTTTCCGGCGATTCACGTGGGCCGGATCTGGGTGATCTACTGGGTCTTCCCGATTCCGAACCAGATGTCCATGTGGCCCAACTTTAACTCGCCCTTGCTCTGGGATGTGTTTGCCGTCTCGACCTACTTTACGGTCTCGCTGCTCTTCTGGTATGTGGGGCTGGTTCCCGATCTGGCGACTATCCGGGACCGGATCAAGAGCAAGGTGGGCAAGGTGGTGTACGGGACATTTGCCCTGGGCTGGCGGGGAAGCAACCGCCACTGGTGGAACTACGAAAAAGCCTATATGATTCTGGCCGGCCTGGCGACGCCGCTGGTCCTGTCGGTTCACACGATTGTATCGTTTGACTTTGCCGTTTCGGTCATTCCCGGTTGGCACACCACGATTTTTCCGCCCTACTTCGTGGCCGGCGCCGTTTTCTCCGGATTCGCGATGGTGCTGTCGCTCATGATCATTGCCCGGAAGATGTACGGTATGGAAGAGATCATGACCGACGACCATATGGAGAAGATGAACATGATTCTGCTGGTGACGGGGATGATGGTCGGCTTCGCCTATATGATGGAGTTCTTTATTGCCTGGTACAGCGGGGTAGAGTATGAGAAAGCAATTTTTATTCTGCGCGCGACCGGGCCGTATGCCTGGGCCTACTGGATCATGATTACCTGTAATGTACTCTCTCCGCAGTTTTTCTGGATCAAGAAATTGCGGCGGAATGTGGCGTTTACCTTCTTTATATCGATTGTTGTGAATATCGGGATGTGGTTCGAGCGGTTTGTGATCGCCGTCACCTCTCTGTCGACCGACTTTTTGCCCTCATCCTGGGGATACTTCTCTCCGACCATCTGGGACGTGTTGACCTACGTGGGTACGTTTGGCCTCTTCTTTACCATGTTCCTGCTGTTTCTCCGGTTTCTGCCGATGGTGGCGGTGGCCGAAATCAAGAACGTGCTGCCACAGGCGGATCCACACAACTATGACGAGAAGGGCGAATTTGTTCCGCCGAAGGTGGAGGTTCCCGAACCCAACTATAAATCGGAGTAAGGGAGGTTAATCGCTATGGCAAACGAGACGACGATGGAACAACAAGCTGACGACAAGAAACTCTATGGGGTGCTGGCCGAAGTCCGGAACCCGAAGGCGCTGATCGATGTGTCTGAGAAAGTTCGGAAACACGGGTACAGAGCGTGGGATACGTTTAGCCCGTTTCCGATTCACGGAATCGACAAGGCGATGGGCCTGAAGAAATCAAAACTGGGCGGTATCGTACTGGCGCACGGCCTGCTCGGGTTTGTGGGGGCGCTCTCCATGATCTACTTCATGATGGTGGTAGACTACCCGATCAACATCAGCGGCAAGACGCTTCTGAATATTCCGGCCTGGATTCCGGTGACGTTCGAGCTTACAGTCCTTCTTTCGGCCTTTGGGGCCGTCTACGGGATGTTTTTCCTCTGCGGACTGCCCCGGTTCAACCATCCGCTCTACAACGTGGAGAACTTCTCCAGAGCGACGGACGACGGATTTTTTATCTGTATTGAATCCGATGATCCGCAGTTCGACCGCGACAAGGTTCGGCGGCTGCTGGAAGAGGCGGGCGGCTACAATGTGGAAGATGTGTACGACGAGTAGGCAGCAAGGCGCCTGTGAAACAGTTTAGTCAAGAAATGATGAAACGTGATTACAACTATATGACTCTCACCAATCGAACTTCGTTTGCCGTTGTGCTGCTGGCCTCCATGATGCTGGCCTCCTGCCGGGGGCAGATTTCGGAAAAGCCGCCGGTGCACCCGCAGCAGAATATGGATTTTCAGAACCGGTTCGAAGCCCAGGAAGAGAACCCGTTTTTTGAAGATGGCCGGGCCATGCGGGCGCCGGTCGAGGGGACGGTTGCCCGGGGACAGCTTCGTGAAGACCACGAATTGTATGAAGGGGTGGACGAGAATGGCGATTTTGTGGAGCAGATTCCGGTGGAACTGACCGAAGAGCTGCTCTTTCGGGGGAAGAACCGCTACGATATTTATTGCGCCGTCTGCCACGGTGGAGCGGGCGATGGCCAGGGGATTATCATGGCGGGTGGCTACGGCTATGTGCCTGCACCGAGTTTTCATCAGGACCGGATCCGCGAAATGCCCGACGGAGAGATCTATTCGGCGATCTACAACGGTGTACGGACGATGCCGTCCTATGCGACCCAGATCAAGCCGGAAGACCGCTGGGCGATTGTGTCTTATGTGAGAGCCCTTCAGCAGAGCCAGAACGCGTCGGCAGAGCTGGTGGCATCTCTGGGTGGCAATCCGCAGCAGTTGTTACGTGAAGCACAAGAGGCTGCGGCAGCGGCCGAGGCGGAGCAGGAGAGCCAGGCGGCTGAGGATGGGGCCGATGAAGCGGCATCAGATAGCGCAGCGGGCGATGAAGGTGGCAACGTCTCCGCCGAACTGGGACAACAACTTTTTACCCGCCAGGGATGTCAGGCATGCCACTCTGTGGACGGATCGCCCGGTGTGGGGCCTTCACTGGCCGGCCTGTACGGGCAGCAAGAGCATGAGCTGGAGGGGGGAGAGACGGTGGTGGTCGATGACGCGTATCTTCATGAGTCAATCGTCGAACCCGGCGTGCGTATCGCGGCCGGCTATCAGAACATGATGACACCCTACGGCCACCTGAGTGAAAATGAGATTCAGTCGCTGATTGAGTATATCAAGACTCTTGCCGACGAGTGAAACCGATTCGAGGAACAGACCGATAAACCGATTGTATAAACCCAGGTATTGATTCATGGCTACAAGCAGCCCAAAACTTACCGATTCAGTTGAACTACCCTCCGGGGCCGATCTGTCGAAACCCCTGTTCGGGGCCGGTATTGCCGGACTGATCGCCAGTGGTGTGGGCTATTTTCTGAACCCGGATCAGTTCTTTTTCTCTTATCTGATTAGTTTCAGCTTTTTTACCACCTTCGCGCTGGCCTCGCTGATTTTTGTGATGATCCATCACATCACGCGCGCCTCCTGGGGTGTGGCCCTGCGGCGGATTCCGGAGACGTTTTCGTCCAATATCTGGGTCTGGTCGATCTTCTTTCTACCGGTGATTTTTGGGATGGGAACGCTCTACGGCTGGTCCGATCCCCATCATGTGGTGGGCGATCCGATTTTGGAAGGGAAAGTGGCCTACCTGAACACCACCTTTTTTATTCTGCGGCAAGTGCTCTTTTTCGGGGTCTGGGGCTGGCTCGGCTACCGGCTCCACAAGATTTCTGTGGGAATGGACCAGACCAACGACTGGGGACAGACAACGCTCTTGCGCAAGATCAGCGCGCCGGGGATTCTCATTTTTGCCCTGACCATCGCCTTTGCCAGCTTCGACTGGCTGATGTCTCTGGACGCTCACTGGTTCTCGACCATGTTCGGGGTCTATTTCTTCGCCATGAGTTTTCAGGCGCTCTTTGCCATGCTGCTCCTGCTGGTCTTCTGGATGCACAAACGGGGAGTTCTCGAGAATACCATCGGCAAGGCGCATATCTATGATTTGGGAGCCTGGTTCTTCGGCTTCACCGTCTTTTACGCCTATATCGCGTTCAGCCAGTTTCTGCTGATCTACTACGCCAACATTTCCGAAGAGGTGCTCTGGTACTATCACCGTCTGGAAGGAAGTTGGGAGTGGATCGCCTGGGGGCTCATCATCGGACGGTTCATCGTTCCGTTTGTTCTGTTGATGAATCGGGATTGGAAGCACAATCGAACGATGCTGGGTTTCGTTTCAGTAGTGGTACTGGTGATGCACTTTCTGGAGGTCTACTGGATTGCGATGCCGACGTTGCATCATCATGGAATTGCCTTTAGCTGGCTGGATGTGACAACACTGATCGGGCTCGGAGGGATCTTCTTCGGCCTCTTTTTCCACAAACTGAATGCAAACAGGCTGGTGCCGGTGAACGATCCGAAACTGGGTGAGTCTCTTGACAAGCACTATCACCAATAGGTTTTTCAGGTAACGATATCAATGGAGAAGGATATGAGTGAAACACATAGTGAAGAGTTCAAGGCGAAGGTCGTACTGGAAGCGGCTTCCGGTGAACAGGGCAGCCTGTCGAAGATTGCTGGAGAGTATGAGGTAACACCGGCGCAGATTGTGGAGTGGGCGGCCGGTATGGATCTGCCTTCGGAAGATCTGTACACGATGGCGAGAGAAGCCGGTGTGGATCCCGACGACCTCGCGATGGATGTGGAACTGACAAGCGGCAGCAAGCGTTTTCTGGATAGTATCAGTTACGGCGTAACGCCGGATGTAATCAACATGAAAAAGCTCGGGTTCTGGACCACGTTCGGAGCCGGCTTTGTTCTTTTGATTGTGCTTGCCCTGATGGGCATCTATCAGTTTACCACAGCACAGACGATCCAGCAGGTGCTGGAGAGCAGCGGCAGCCATTATGAGGTAACACAGTTGAAAGCGCGCGAGCAGCAGCGGCTCAACTCCTTTGGAGTGGTCGATGCAGACCAGGAGATCTATCGGGTGCCGATCGATCAGGTGATTGAGCAGATGGCCCGGGATGCGGAAGAGCAGTAGATGTGGGTGTAATGTGAAACGTTCAGGACAACATAGAAGAGGGGCCGGCGGGTCAGTTGGGATATTCCTGCTATTGGCGTTTCTGCCCTCTCTTCTGGCCGTTCCCGCCATGGCGCAGTTGAACCAGGGAACGCCCGCGGTTCTGGAAGAGATCGGAGTGGACGAAAAGCTGGGTGAAGCTGTTCCACTCGATACCCGTTTTACCGATTCGTTTGGCCGGGAGGTAACGATTCGTGAGCTGATGGAGGAGGGGAAGCCGGTACTGCTGAATCTGCTCTACTACGACTGCCCGATGTTGTGCAACCTGGTGGTTGAAGCGGTCTATACCGGCGTGGAGGATTTGAAATGGACTCCCGGCGATGAATACACCATTATTTCGGTCAGCATCGACCCCGAAGAGGGGACGGAGCTGGCGGCGCAGAGTCGTGATCGATACCTGCAGGCCCTGGACAGAGCCGGGGCGGAAAACGGCTGGCACTTTTTGACCGGAGAGCAGCAGCAGATCCGGAGGCTGGCCGAATCGGTCGGTTTCAGGTACAAAAAGGAGGAGCGGACCGGAGAGTATCTCCATCCCGCCGCCATCATGTTCCTGAGTCCGGAAGGAGTGGTGACGCGGTACCTGTACGGTATTCAGTTTGCCGAGTTTGACCTGCGGAACGCGCTCTATGAGTCGGCCGACGGGAAGATCGGTTCGGCAGTAGATCAGGCGATCCTGTACTGTTTTACATACGACCCGGATTCGGAGAGTTACGTGCCGGTTGCGATCAACATCATGAAGCTCGGCGGGTTGGCTACCGTGATTATTCTGGGTATATTTCTCGGCCTCTTTTGGTTTGGTAAAAAGGGGGCCGATCATCATCAAAATCTCAAAAATCTGACGATTCGTAATGAACAGACTGAGTGATTTTATGCTCCCTCCCGCACGCAGCACGATTGCGGCGGAAACGGATGCGCTGTTTAACTTTATCAACGTCGTGAGTTTGATCCTCCTGGTCGGGATCACCCTCACGATGGTCTATTTCGTATTCAAATACAGGCGCAAATCCGAGGACGAAACCACACCGCTGATTACCCACCACGCCGGCCTGGAAATTACCTGGTCTGTGATTCCGCTGATCCTTGTACTCTTTGTCTTTATCTGGGGATTTCGTGGGTACATGTCCCACTCCAATCCGCCGTCGGATGCCTACGAAGTCCGGGTGGTCGGGACCTCCTGGCTCTGGAATTTTCATTATGAAAATGGCTATGTGAGTACCAATGAACTCCATGTGCCTGCCGGGCGTCCTGTACGCCTGGTGATGAGTTCGGACGATGTGATTCATTCGTTCTATGTTCCCGACTTCCGCATCAAGCGGGATGTGCTTCCCAACCGCTATACGCAGGTCTGGTTTGAAGCGCCCGAGCCCGGAGAGTCTGTGGTCTTCTGTACCGAATATTGCGGGACGGCCCACTCCCAGATGATGGCCGACCTGATTGTGCATGAAGAGGAAGAATTTGAAGAATGGCTGGCCGGGGCCAATACGATTGACGAGGATATGGATCCGGTCGAACTCGGCCGGCAACTTGTCAGCCGGCAGGGTTGTACGGCGTGCCACTCCTCGGACGGATCCGCGGGTGTCGGCCCTACCTTCCAGGGAGTCTTTGGCCACGATGTGACGCTGAGTGACGGTTCCACGGTAACAGCCGACGAGAACTACATCCGGGAGTCTATTCTGGAGCCAAACGCGAAGATTGTGGAAGGTTACCAGCCCGTTATGCCGACCTTCTCCCAGCTCAACGACCGGCAGATCGATGCCATTATCGAATATATCAAAACCATAGAGTGATATGTCTGACGCAGATTCAACAACGGAAAAAACGATACAGGTACGGCGCTTCAAACCGGAAGAGAATCCGGAGAAGAGCTACCTGACCGAGGAGAAAGGGCTTTGGGCCTGGATGACCACGGTCGATCACAAGAAGATCGGGCTGATGTATCTGGCCTCGATCGCGTTCTTCTTTTTTATTGGAGGGATGCTGGCGCTGGTGCTGCGGACCGAACTATTGACTCCGGTCCAGTCGTTTCTCTCGGCTGATGCGTACAACCAGATTTTTACGCTCCACGGGGCCATCATGGTCTTCTTCTTCCTGGTGCCGTCGGTCCCGGCGGCGCTTGGAAACTTTATTTTGCCCCTGCAGCTCGGCTGTAAGGATGTGGCCTTTCCCAGGTTGAACCTGGCCAGTTACTATATCTACCTGATCGGTGCGTTTATCGTGATTGCGGCGATCCTGACCGGCGGGGTCGATACCGGATGGACCTTCTACACACCCTACTCCACCAATACCGGCGGAAGTGTGATGCTTATGACCTTCGGAGTATTTGTTCTTGGGTTTTCGTCCATTTTGACCGGGGTGAACTTCATTACCACCATCCACCGGATGCGCTCTCCGGGCCTGAGCTGGGACCGGCTTCCGCTCTTTCTCTGGAGCCTCTACGCGACCAGCATCATCCAGATTCTGGCCACGCCGGTACTGGCGATTACCTTGCTTCTGCTCACAATGGAGCGGCTGCTCGGCATTGGGATCTTTGATCCGGCTCTGGGTGGCGATCCGGTTCTCTACCAGCACTTCTTCTGGTTCTACTCCCACCCGGCGGTCTATATTATGATTGTGCCAGGGTTCGGGATTATCTCCGAGGTGGTCTCCACCTTCTCCAGAAAACATATATTCGGGTACTGGGCCATCGCGCTCTCCTCACTGGCGATCGCCTTTATCGGCTTTCTGGTCTGGGGACACCACATGTTTACCGCAGGGCAGTCTTCGCTGGCCAACATGGTCTTCTC
This sequence comes from Balneolaceae bacterium, assembly GCA_040905245.1. Lineage (GTDB taxonomy): Bacteria > Bacteroidota > Rhodothermia > Balneolales > Balneolaceae > JBBDRX01. The sequence continues at coordinate 11,378 of JBBDRX010000012.1, forward strand.
CTTTTTGACGTTCTTTGTGGGAATCCCGACCGGGATCAAGATCTTCAACTGGGTGGCTACCATGTACAGGGGGTCGATTGACTTGAAAACCCCGATGATCTACGCTCTCTTTTTCCTGTTCCTCTTTATGATCGGG
>JBBDRX010000013.1:0-11484 GCA_040905245.1 Balneolaceae bacterium
CACAACGGTTCCAAAGTGGTCCGAACCGATTCCGCTGGAGCTTCCGGAGGATGTCTCCGAACCGAATCTGATTCAGAACCGCCCCACCTTTTAACCCCCTTTTCACGCAGGTATGGAGAAGAAAGAGGCTACGCAACGGGTAGAAGAGTTGCGGGATTTGATTGAACGGGCCAACCGCGCCTATTACGAGGAAGCGCGGCCCTTTATTTCGGACAAAGAGTTCGACCAGGCGTTGAGAGAACTTCGGGACCTGGAGGAGGAACATCACCTGGCTGACCCCTCCTCTCCCACCCTGCGTGTCGGCGGTGCGCCCTCGGAGACGTTTCCCACCGTCGAGCATCCCGACCCGATGCTCAGCCTCGACAATACCTACAACGAAGAAGAGCTTCGGGAGTTTGACAAACGAGTTCGTAATATACTTGGAGAGCAGGAGTTTACATACTCCGCTGAGATGAAATTTGACGGAGCCGCTATCCGTCTCCGCTACGAAGACGGCGAGCTGATGCTCGGGGCGACACGCGGGGACGGCAGACGGGGAGACGAGATTACGGCCAACCTGAAGACAATCCGGGACATCCCGCTGAAACTGAAAGGGAGCCCCCCTCCCGTTGCCGAAATCCGGGGTGAAGCGTATATGGAAAAGGAGGCGTTCGTCCGCCTCAACAGGCACCGCGAGGAGCAGGAGCTGGAGCCCTTTGCAAACCCGAGAAACTCAACAGCCGGGAGCCTGAAGATGCAGGATCCCCGAGAAGTGGCCCGCCGGCCGATCCGGTTCTTTGCCTTCGACCTGCTTACGGACCGGGGGCACCAGCTTCCGACCCAGGTCGAAAAGCTGAAATGGCTCGAGAAGGCGGGCTTCTGCGTTGCACCCGGCTACCGGGTTCACCGCTCTGTGGAGGACGTTCTGGAGACCATCCGCGAGTGGGATGAAAAACGCAGGGAACTCCCCTTTGAGACGGACGGAGTGGTGATCAAGGTAAATGAGGAGCGGTTTCGGGCTGAACTCGGCTCCACCTCCAAGTCCCCCAGATGGGCTATCGCATACAAATTTGAAGCGGAGCAGGCTCCTACCGTGATCGAATCGATCACCCTTCAGGTCGGCCGGCTTGGGAAAATCACCCCGGTTGCCGAGCTGCAGCCGGTTCAACTTGCCGGAACCACGGTAAAACGGGCCTCCCTGCACAATGAAGATGAAATCAGGCGGAAAGATATCCGGCCCGGAGATACCGTCGTGGTGGAGAAAGCGGGAGAGATTATCCCGCAGGTGGTGAGTGTACTCAACGCAGACAGAGAGGATCGTGCAGAACCCTTCACGATGCCGGAAACCTGCCCCGCCTGTTCGGAGAAACTGGAAAAATTTGACGGGGAGGTAGACTGGCGGTGCGTCAACCCGGAGTGCCCGCCCCAGAAACGGGAACGGGTGATCCACTTTGCGTCACGCGATGCGATGGATATCGAGGGGCTTGGCGAAGCGGTCGCCGGCCAGCTGATCAGCGAGGGGAAAATCCGGACATTTGCAGACCTGTACACCCTTTCAGAAGAGGATCTGATTCCCCTGGAACGGATGGCGGAAAAGAGTGCGAAGAACCTGATCGACGCCATCCAGGCAAGCAAACAGCAGCCCTTCGACCGGCTGATCTACGCACTCGGAATCCGATTTGTCGGCAAGACGGTCGCACGGGACCTCGCAGCCCATTTCGGGTCGATGGATGCCCTGATGAACGGCACCCCGGAGAACTTTCTGGAAGCAGATTCGATCGGGCCGAAGATTGCAGAGTCGGTCACCGCCTTTTTCGCTCTGGAGAAGAACAGGGAGCTGATCGAGTCTCTCCGCAGCTATGGCCTCACTTTTGAAATGGAGAAGACAGAGACGGTCTCCGAGAAACTGGACGGAACCTCCTGGGTACTCACAGGAACACTTCCCACCCTCACCCGAAAGGAGGCGACGGAACTGATTGAACAGCATGGCGGGCGCACGGTCTCCTCGGTCAGCAAGAATACGGACTACCTGCTTGCCGGAGACAGTGCAGGCAGCAAGCTGGAGAAAGCGAAAAAACTGGAGATACCGATTCTGGACGAGGAGGCGTTCCGGAAAATGATCGGGGAAACCGCAGGCGGGTAACCACAGAACCCCTCTTCATTCGTGTCGTGCAAACCATACTTGTGAGAGGCTTTGCTCACATCACATGGTTACCATGACACTGCCGGAATCGCCGGTTTTCGTCCCCTGCCAATCCGCGAGCCGAAACACTGTCACTCATTCACTTTTTTTGTACATTACAGATTCCGGTACAGGATGGGGTGTGATGCAAACCCTTCCAAGATTCAGAAAACCTCTATGGGACTATTGAAAAAACTGGGCCTGGCCCAGAAAAAGCGGGAAGGTGCTCCGATGATCGGAGAGAGCCGGAAAAAAGAGCAGGATGCTGTCGCCAACCGGAAAAAGGTCTACATCCGCTGGGCCATCTTCGTCAGTTTTCTTCTGGTCCTCTTCTACTCTCTGCCCAACAATACGTTCCGACAGATGTCCAGCTACACCCTGGAAGAACCGTGGCGGGCGGACGACCTGATCGCCCCCTTTACCTTTGCGCTGAACAAGAGCCCTGCAGAGCTGGAAGCAGAGAGAGAGCAGATCCGGGCAAACACCCCTCTGATCTTTCATATCAACGAAAACGCACGGGTTACTTCCCAGAGCCGGTTTGACTCCCTCTACAACGAACTCGAGCCGGTCCTGGACGCCTACCTGCAGTGGCAGCGCGCCCGGAACAATCCGGACGTTTCGGCCGCCAATGACAGCCTCCGGTTTCTGCAGCAACGAAACAGCGTCGATCTGGAGCTGACCAACTCCTCCTGGGAGTTCCTGCTCGATAGCTATGCAACGGTTCATATCGAAAACCAGCCTACATCCGAATTTATCGGTACACAGATCCGAAACAGGATCAACGACCTGATCACCTCGATGATGAACAGCGGGATCATCAACCTCTCCAAGGAGGATCTGGAAACGGACGAGATCACAGTCCGGGACCTGAGCCAGCGGACCGAACGGACCATTTCCGTCAACAATGTCCGGGACCTTGACGAGGCGCGCGAACATGCCCATTTTGAATTTTCCCGAATCTATTCCACGCCCGGGGTAAACCTGGCCCGCGAGCTCTTTCAGGAGGTGCTGTTGCCGAACTGGATCTACAATGAAGAGGATACCCAGGCTCGTCTGGCGGAAGCGATGGAGAACATCTCCCGGACCAAGGGTGCGATCGCACAGGGGGAAGTGATCATCCGCCGGGGAGATATCGTAACCGAGGATCGTGCCAATATTCTGCGAAGCCTGTCCGATGCGAGAGCCGACACCGCTACGGATATCGAACGGTGGGTCCGTTTTCTCGGGGATATCCTGATTCTGACCATATCCAGCCTCTTTTTCCTGATCTACCTCTATCTCTACCGCCGGCAGATCTACGAAAGCAGTTCCATGTTTCTCCTGGTCTTTCTGGTGATGGCAATCGTCTCGTTTGCCAGCGGAATCGTCTACTCCTTTGACAACATCTCCGCCTTCATTGTGCCGATTGCCATTGCACCGCTGATACTGACCATCATTTTCGACTCTCGGGTCGGCCTGATGGCCGCCGTTACCCTGGCTATTGTAACGGCCATTTTTCATGACAACCACTTCGAATACCTGATCGCCACCATCCTGGCGTGCAGCTTCGGGGTCTTCTCGGTCCGGGACATCAACAAACGGACACAGTTCTTCGTGACCACTCCGTTCGTGATCATCCTCGGCTACCTGCTGGTACTCTCCGGATTTGCCCTCACCCGGTACGGCGGCTGGGAGAACCTGCTCGACAACCTCTCCTATGTGACGGTCAATGCGGTCTTTATCCTCTTTACCTACCCGTTAATCCTCTTTTTCGAGAAGACCTTCAACATCACGACCGACTTCACCCTGCTGGAGCTGAGCGACACCAACCTGCCGCTGCTCAAGGAGCTGATGAACAAGGCGCCCGGATCGTTCCACCACAGCCTTCAGGTATCCAACCTGGCGGAATCCGCCGCTTCGGCCATCGGCGCAAACGCCCTGAAATGCCGCGTGGGCGCCCTCTATCATGACATCGGCAAGATCAAGAAGCCGGGCTATTTCATTGAAAACCAGACCGGACACAACGAACACAACAACCTGAAACCGAGAATGAGCGCCCTGGTGATCAAAGCTCATGTGAGTGACGGGGTCAAGATGGCGCAGGAGAACAACCTGCCCGAGACCATCATCGAATTTATCCGGACGCATCACGGCACCTCGCTGATCAAATATTTCTACGACAAGGCGCAGAAAAACTCAACGAACGAATCCGAAATCCAGGAGGAGGATTTCCGCTACGACGGCCCGATCCCGTCCACTCGTGAAACGGGGATCCTGATGCTGGCAGACAGCGTTGAAGCCGCCTGCCGCTCGATGAAGGACCCCACCTACTCGAAGCTGGAGAACCTGATCAACCGGATCGTGGACGACTACGTCCACGAGGGCCAGATGAACCACTGCCCCCTTACGTTTCATCAGCTCGACATCATCAAAAAGACCTTCCTGAATATCCAGGTCGGGGTCTACCACAGCCGCATCGAGTATCCGGATGACGAAGAGAAGAGCTCAAAAACAGAGAAAAAGCAAGCCGGAGAGGCCACGGAACCGGATGGCAGCAGGCAGACAACCGATCAGAAACCTCCGGCGGAAGAGAACGGGGCTAACCCTCCGGACGGCAGCGGATCCTCCGGAGAGGAAGAACACAGACCCGATAATCAGCCGTAACAGAACCGTTGAACGCTTTTCAATCGGAATTAAAACAGTATCTGCAGTTTGTCCGGCTCGAGAAGGGGCTGGCGAAAAACTCCCTGCACGCCTATGAGCACGACCTGGGCCGCTACCTCTCCTTCCTCTCGCAGGAGGTAAAGCTGAAGAGCCTGAACGGCGTAACCCTCCACCACATCGAGCAGTACCTGGAGCTGCTCACGGAGCTCGGCCTTGCCGTCAGCTCCATCGCCCGGAACATCTCCAGCATCCGCAGTTTTCATGAATATGCCGTTGTGGAAGGACTCGCGGAGGCGAATCCCGCCGAGCTGATCGACCTGCCGAAAAAGGCAAAAAAGCTGCCGGAAATCCTGGACCCGGACGAAATCGACCGGATTCTGCAGGAGCCGGACCGGGAGAAGCCGCCGGGGGCGCGGGATGCTGCGATTCTGGAGACCCTTTACGCCACCGGGATGCGGGTCAGCGAACTGACCGCCCTGGAGCCGGGCAACCTCTACTTCGAGATCGGGTTTATCCGGGTGACCGGCAAGGGAAGCAAGGAGCGGCTTGTCCCGGTCGGGGAGATCGCCCAGCAGGCGCTGGAGTACTACCTGGAGACCGCCCGGCCTCATCTGCTGAGTGCAAAGAACCCGGGCAAATCGAAAAACCGGATTTTTCTGAACCAGCGGGGCGGCCCGCTGACCCGGATGAGCGTCTGGAACATTGTGAACCGCTATGCGTTGAAGGCGGGCGTTGAGAAGAATGTCTACCCCCATATCTTCCGGCACTCCTTTGCCACCCACCTGCTGGAAGGGGGCGCCGACCTGCGGGCCGTCCAGGAGATGCTGGGCCACGTTTCCATTCTAACCACTGAAATTTATACTCACATTGACCGTTCCCTCTTACACCAGGTCCACAAGCAGTTTCATCCGAGGGCAACCCGCGTGACGTGAGCAGCGTGATGAACAGAGAATACGGAAATTCTGAACACTAAAAATAAATGACAAACAAACTTCTCAATATCCTCTCCCCCATTCTGTTACTGATCCTGTTCCTTGTCCCGGAACTGCAAGCACAAACCGGGTGGGCACACCCCTATAGCGAGTCTGTGGTGGTTGTGGCGGAAGAGTTTGCGGGGCAGGCGGGGCTGGAGATCTTGAACCAGGGAGGGAACGCGGTGGATGCGGCCGTCGCCGTCCAGTTTGCCCTGGCTGTTACCCTGCCCCGTGCCGGCAACATCGGAGGCGGAGGCTTTATGGTCCTCCACCTGCAGGATGGCACCATTCGAACCCTTGATTTCCGGGAGAAAGCCCCCCTTCACGCCTACCGGGACATGTATCTGGATGAGGATGGGGAGTACATCACCGAGCTGAGCCGCACGGGGGCCCTCGCATCCGGAGTGCCTGGCACCGTTGACGGGATGATCACTGCCCTGGAACACTACGGACGGCTTCCCCTTGAGACGGTCATGCAGCCGGCCATCCGCCTGGCCAAAGAGGGCTTTCTGATCTCCCGAACACTGGCGGATGAACTGAATGAATTTGCCGATCAGCTCCGTCAGTTCCCCTCCTCTGCCGCCTACTTCACAAAATCGGGCGATGAACGCTGGCAACAGGGCGACCACTTTGTCCAGAACGATCTGGGAGAGACACTCGAGCGGATTGCCCGGTACGGCCGGAGGGGGTTCTATACCGGCATTACCGCCCAGCGGATCGTGATAACGATGAGAGAACAGGGTGGCATTATCGATTACGAAGACCTCCGCACCTACCGGAGTAGCTGGAGGGAGCCGCTGCAGACAGATTTTGAAGGGTACACCCTCTATATGATGCCACCTCCCAGCAGCGGAGGGTTTGTGATTCAGCAAACGCTGGAGATGCTCAAAGATTTCGACGTCCGCTCCCTCGGGTTCAACTCGGCCGATTACGTCCACCTGCTGAGTGAAACCTGGAGAAGGTCCTTTGCCGACCGGAACTACCACCTGGGGGACCCCGACTTTGCCGATATCTCCCCGGTTCTGCAGACCCGGCAGTACAACCGCGACCGGATGCGCAGGTTTGACCCGGAGCGCGCTACCCCGAGTTCCGACCTCAGCCACGGAGAGCCGCCGATCATGCTGGAATCCTCCGAGACAACCCACTTCTCTATCCTGGACCGGGAAGGGAACGCTGTAGCGGTCACGACAACACTGAACGGCTCGTTTGGAAACAAGCTGGCCGTTCAGGGGGGCGGCTTCCTGCTCAACAACGAAATGGACGACTTTTCAGCCAAACCGGGCGAACCCAACATGTTCGGCCTGATCGGTGCCGAGGCGAATGCGATCCAGCCGGGCAAACGGATGCTCAGCAGCATGACGCCCACCATCGTGACCCGAAACGGCCAGGTCCGTATGATTCTGGGCGCTGCCGGCGGCCCCCGGATTATCACCGCCACTCTACAGAATTTTTTGAACCTCGCCCTGTTCGACATGAACATCCAACAGGCGATCCATGCACCCCGCTTCCACCACCAGTGGCTGCCGGACCAGATCACCGTTGAACCCTTTGCCCTCTCCAGAGACACGGAAACGATCCTCAGGGAGCGGGGGCACACCCTCTCCGAAATGGAGTCGATCGGCCGCTCCCACATCATCTACGTTGATGAGGAGGGGCGAAAATATGGCGCTGCCGACCCGAGGGGAGACGGTTCGGTCCACGGCCGGTAGGGATGCAGCAAGCGGGGCGGTGCGGCTCATGCACCGTGTCCCCGGCACCGGATGACCCCTCTCTATACAGCAATCCCTTCCATGGAGAGGGCCTCCCGGAACCGCTCCATGCCGAGCCCCTCGCGGAGAACCTCCGGAGCCTCTCCCGTCAGGTCGATCACCGAAGACTCTTTCTGGGACAACGGCTGCTGGTTGTCAATAATCAGATCCACACGGTTCTGAAACCGGCTCAGAAACATCTCGCGCCCCTCATCGGTCACGCCGTCAAACTCCACCCCTTCCAGCTTGGCAGTAATTGCCAGAAGCGGCCGCTTCAGCTCCTCGATCATGCGCAGGCAGATCGGGTAGTCCGGCACACGAATCCCGACGGTTTTCTTCTTCGGGTGAACCAGCAGTTTCGGCACCTCTCTTGTGGCGGGGAGAATAAAGGTAAACGGGCTGGGAATCAGCCGCCGCATGAGCTTGAAATTGGCGTCCTCCAGCCGCGCAAATTTCGACACGTGCTGCAGGCCGTGGCACATCACCGAGAGGTGGTCATCCATGTTGAACCCGCGAATCTGCCTGATCCGGTCGATCCCCTTCTTGTTCTGATAGTCACAGCCCAGGGCGTACTGGCTGTCGGTCGGAAAGAGCAGCAGCGCTCCCTCGCGCAGCCGGTCAGCGATTGTAAAAATCCGTTTTTGATGGGGAATATCAGGGTGCAGTTTTACTCGTTCGGCCATGGATAACCTCATTTTTGGAGTTGTTTCGGAACGTTCCTCTGTCTCTATTCATTGATACCATTAGATCCGGTCATTGTCAACGGCCGGCCGTACTTTTTTGCTGCGAACAAGCAGAAATACCTGCTATATTCAACAGACAGCAGGAAAAACCGGAATTTTTCACCTCAACCCTTCGGAGCACTCTATGGATACGAACGTCACCGCACGATGGCTTGGACACTCTGCCTTCAACCTTGTAAGCCCCGGCGGCAAACAGATCTGGATCGACCCGTTTCTGAGCCAGAACCCCACCACCCCGTCCGGTTACAAGAAACCGAAAGAGGCTGACTACATTCTGCTCACCCACGGGCATGAAGATCATGTCGGGGATACCCTCGACATCGCGGAGCGAACCGGGTGCACCGTTCTGGCGCAGGTAGAGCTCTCCGGGCTGCTCAAAAAACATGGATTGAAGGAGGATCAGGCCGTAGAGTTCAACAAAGGGGGTACCGTAATCTTTGACGACTTTCAGGTGACCCTCGTCTCGGCCAACCACAGCTCCTCATTTGGCGGCGAGTATGCCGGAGAGGCAGGCGGGCTGGTGATCCAGTTTGACGACGACATCACCTTCTACCACCTGGGGGACACCAACATCTTTGCCGACCTGGAGCTCTACAGTGAACTCTATGAACCGGATGTGATCGCTGTTCCGATGGGGGATTACTACACGATGGGGCCCTACGAAGCGGCGATGGCGTGCGACATGATCCGCGCGGAGATCGCTGTCCCGATCCACTATGGAACCTTTCCGGTGCTCACGGGAGACCCGGAGGATTTCAGGAAATTTACCGAAGGGTTCTGCGACACGAAGGTTTTGATTCCCGAAGCGGGTGAATCCTTTTTAGAGTAGAATCATGCAAACCAACCTCATGCCGGGCCAAGCCTCCATCTTTTCCCGTAGCGAACCATGGACTTAACGTCAGGAGCCCACATGTATATTGACCACCCCGCCCTCTATACCGACTACTATGAGCTGACGATGGCGCGGGGCTATTTCCACTCCGGCACCAGCGAGACCGAAGCCTCCTTCGACTACTTTTTCCGGGAGACTCCGTTCGGCGGCGGATATGTGATCTTCTGCGGGCTGAATGACCTGCTGGAGACGCTGGAAACGTTCCGGTTTACCCCGGAAAACCTCGCCTATCTTCAAAAAGAGGGATTTGACAGGGACTTTCTCAACTATCTCGAAAACGTCCGCTTCCGGGGCACCCTCTCTGCCGCCCGGGAGGGTGAGGTGGTCTTTCCGGGCGAACCGGTTGTGCGGGTGGACGGCACGCTGCTGGAGTGCCAGCTTGTCGAAACGCTCCTGTTGAACATCCTCAATTTTCAGTCACTGATCGCAACCAAGGCCTCCCGCCTGCGGCAGGCGGCCGGTGAACGGACCGTGCTCGACTTCGGACTGCGGCGCTCCCAGGGGCTGGGGGGAATTCACGCCACCCGGGCTGCCAGCGTGGGTGGTATAGACGGGACCTCCAATGTCTACAGCGCCTGGAAGTATGGAATTCCGGCCGGGGGAACCATGGCCCACTCCTGGGTTCAATCCTTCGACGATGAACTGACAGCGTTCCGCACCTATGCCGAACACTTTCCGGACAACTGCATCCTGCTGGTCGACACCTACGACACCCTCGGAAGCGGGCTGCCCAACGCCATTACCGTGGCAAAGGAGCTGCGGGAAAAAGGCCATAAGATGAAAGGGATCCGGCTCGACAGCGGTGATCTTGCGTACTTTGCCAAACAATCCCGCAAGATGCTCGATCAGGAGGGGCTGCAGGAGGTCAAAATCGCCGCCTCCAACCAACTGGATGAACATGTGATCGCCGTCCTGAGAAGCCAGGACGCCCCGATCGATATCTTCGGGGTCGGCACCCGGCTGGTGACCGGGCAGGACTCCCCCGCCCTGGACGGCGTCTACAAACTGAACATGGCCGGCGGCACCCCCCGCATGAAATTCTCTGAAAACCGAAGCAAGGCGACCCTGCCCGGCCGGAAACGAGTCGTCCGCCACATTGATCCGGAGGGGACCTTTCTGGGGGATGCCATTCTCTGTGAAGGTGAAGCCCCGGGCGAGTCGATGAGGAGCCTGGAGGAGTCCCGCCAGCCAATCCGGCTCGGAAAAACAGACACCTCTCCCCTTCTGCACCGTGTGATGGAGGAAGGAACGATCACCGGAGAGCTCCCGGAGATCCCCGATTCCGCCGCCTATGCACGAGAGCGCCTGTCGAAACTCGGCGACGAGTATAAACGTTACCAGAATCCGGAGAGGTATCCGGTGGGAATCAGTGAATCGCTACAGTCATTGCAGGAAGAACAGATGAAACGGGAGGAACCATGAAGAGCGCACTGTTGATTGTCGATGTACAGAATGACTTCTGCCCCGGCGGAGCCCTGGAAGTGCCACAGGGGGATGCGGTGGTGCCGGTGATCAACCGGCTCTCCAAAACCTTTGACCATGTGATCCAGTCCCAGGACTGGCATCCGGAGGGGCACCTCTCCTTCGCCTCCTCGCATACGGGCAAGGAGCCGTTCGAGACGGTGGACGCGCCCTACGGTGAACAGATCCTCTGGCCCGACCACTGCGTCCAAAACAGCAAGGGGGCGGCGTTTCATCCGGACCTGGAGACGGTGCGGACCCAGGCAATCATCCGAAAAGGGTTCCGAAAAGAGATCGACTCCTACTCCACCTTCTATGAAAACGACCAGGAGACCCCCACCGGCCTTGCCGGCTACCTGAGAGAGAGGGAGTTCACCGGCCTCTACATCTGCGGCCTGGCGACCGACTTCTGCGTGAAGTGGTCCGTTCTGGACGGCTGCAAGGAGGGCTTTAACGTATTTGTGGTGGAGAATGCCGTCCGCGGCATTGACCTGGAGGGGTCTGTGGAACAAGCGTGGCGTGAGATGGAGCAGGCCGGAGCCAAACGTATCCAATCCAGCGAGCTGATTCCGTGAGCAAGGCCAAGCGGTATGACCTGATAATCCTCGGGGCCGGCATTGCCGGGCTCTCTGTCGCTGCGGCGGCCCGGAAAGCGGGACTAAAAACCGTGGTGATCGACCGGGCCAAACCCGGTTCCGGTGCCTCCGGAGCCTGGATGGGGCTATTGAACCCCGCCACCGGCCGACGGGCCAAAAAGGCGTGGCAGGCAGAAACGGCCCTGCAGGCAACCCTGGAGCTGTTTGAAGAGGTGCAAAACGATACCGGAGAGACCTTCTACTGGAACAACGGGGTGATCCGCCCT
>JBBDRX010000014.1:0-11280 GCA_040905245.1 Balneolaceae bacterium
ACGTCCGGTACTTTGGTCTGCATGAACCCAGTTGCCGATTTCCAGAAGAGAGAATTTAAAGAGCCGGATGTCGATCACATCGCCCCGGTCTTCGGCGACCTGGATCCGGTCTCCCACTTCGAATGGCTTTTTCCAGAGGAGAAATACCCATCCGGCCATATCGACCAGGGGATCCCGGAGGGCGATGGCAACTCCCGCCGTCAGTATTCCTAAAAAGGTAGCCAGGGAGCTGACTCCCTCGAACCAGATTCGTCCGATGATCATAAACCCGGCAAAGCTGAGAATATAGACGACGTTCTTTCGCCACCGATATCGGGCGGTATTGTCTTCGATGTTCCGGTTGACGACCCGGAGAAGGGCAAATCGGATGAGGATCAGGACCAGGATAACGGCCAGGGACTCGAGCATGTTCATATAAAATTCCGACATGCCCGTTAGCCAGCCCTCCCACATTCGCGACAGATTTTCGTCCGGTATTGACGGCTGCTGGCTGTTCATTCGAGTGATAGTTTTCGTATGCTTTTGATGGTTGTATGCAGATGATGCGCCGGCCGCCAGCATCGCTGGCCATTACTGCATAGTACTTCGATCACGGCCAAGCTGCAAGACCATCCTGTTATTGATACCTGAAAGGGGTTGTTGGTCAGTCAAGTAAAAACGCGTTTCCGGTCCCTTTTTTGTCTCGTTTTTGAAACGAAATGTCAACAGCTCCGGGCCGGTCAGGACGATTCGGAGTCAGATCTGCCTGTAGCTGTTTGGCCAGAATACGGACCAGGTTAAACGACGAAATATCCCCTCCGTTGGAACGTTGATGGACAGCGATCGGTCCGGCCTCGTTACGCAGATGTATGTGGATCGTCTCTCCATTTTCGGATACTTGCAGTTGCAACCTGCCGGGGTTGTCGGGGCTGTGGTACTCCAGAGCCTCTCGGCAGCTGTTGGAGAGCAGTTCGTTCATCAGGAGCGCAGCCGGGATTGCCTGGTTTACATTCAGACGGATGTCGTCAATCTTATGGTAAATAGTGACAGCTGAATTCTCCTCCCGAAGGATCGATGTGATGCTTCGGACTAACTCCTTCAGGAACGGCCGGAAAGAGACATTGGCAAAATCGCTGCCTTCATAGAGCAATTTGTGGATGGCTCCCATGGAGCGGATGCGGAGCTGGCTTTTCTGCAGTACCGACCGGGTTCGCTCATCGTCGGTATGCATGGCTTCCAGTTCCAGCATCCCCGAAATAACTGCCAGGTTATTTTTGACCCGGTGATGGATTTCGGCCAGCAGCACTTCCTTCTCTTCCAGGGACTCTTCCAGTGTAATTTCCTGTTCCTTTCGCTTGGTGATATCCCGTGCGGTGGCGTACCAGTGTCCGCTCTTCTCAGTCATGTGAATGTGGAGCCAGACCGGCTTTCCGGCGATGTTCTTCATTCGGAACTCCCCCTCAAACGGTTCTCCTGAGCCCGGGGCCCACTCATCCATCCGTTGCAACAGCGATTCGTCCACCGAGAGCTGCTCCAGCGCTAACCCGGCCACCTCATTGGCCCGATAGCCCAGGATTTGCTCGACTTTCGGGTTGATGTCTGTGACGACCCGGTTTTCGGGATCGATGATCAGAACGAGGTCGGTGGAGTTCTCCAGAAAAGTAGTCTGTTTTTCCAGTTCCCGGTTTTTCTCCTTCAGCTGTAGCTGATTTCTGCGAAGCTCCAACCTCGTTTCCACTTCACTGGCAAGTATCTGCAGGCTGTCGAGCTGCCAGTCCTCCAGTTTTTTGGGTTCCATCCCCAGGACACAGATTGTCCCGATGTTGTAGCCGTTTTGGCTCTTCAGGTTCACCCCGGCATAGAACCGGATATTGGGGTCGTCCTTAACAAAAGGAAAGTGCCGGAAACGATCGTCCTCGGCCGCATTTTCAACAACCAGCCACTTCTCCTGCTGAATCGTTGTGCTACAGAAAGCACCGTTCCTGGGCATCTCTTTCGGAGCTTCCGGCAGGGAGGCCTTGTTCCACTGTCGGTCACGAGCGACAAAATTGATCTGTGAAATTTGTGTATTACAGATCTGGCGGGCCAGCCGGGCGAGTGCATTGAATTCGGGTTCTTCCGGGGTGTCCAGTATCTGATAAGCATCGAGTGCGGCAAGCCGCTCCTCCTCCGGCGATTCGGGCTCAAGCGGGTTGTCAAAAGGTCTATTCCGGCTGCGGCTCATAGTACAAACGTCTGATTGATTTTTTTCAGATATTGCAGGCCGGGCCGGAAAGCAGGCGGTATACGGTGTCCGTCTCCCGGTCATTCTCCTGCTGTTGAAATATGGGTTTCTCTTTGTAGATAAGCCAACACCAATCGTGAAACGCATCTGCTGTATATTTATCGTGCTTCTCTTACTGCTCTTTCGGGTTGAACCGGGAGCTGCCCAGGCCCCTTCTGACGATCCGATGCATCTCGAAACCGAGGTTCTGAACATCTATCCGCACGACTCTGACGCCTTTACCCAGGGATTGATCTATCTGGACGGATTTCTCTATGAGAGTACCGGCCGTTTGGGCCACTCCACCCTTCGGAAGGTGCAGCTGGAGACGGGGAAGGTGCTGCAGAGCCATTTTCTGGACGAGGATCTGTTCGGGGAGGGTCTTGCGGCCTGGAACGGCCGGCTCATTCAGTTGACACTATTTGCAGAGCAGGCGTATGTCTATGACCGGGAGACATACGATTTGCTGGAAGTGATTCCCTATGACGGAGAGGGGTGGGGCCTTGCAACAGACGGGGATTTTCTGGTAATGAGTGATGGCTCCCCGGTGCTTCGATATCTGCAACCGGAGACATTCGAGGTGGTCCGGCAGGTAACGGTGACAGACCAGGGAGAGCCGCTGGAGCGCCTGAATGAGCTGGAAATGGTCGAGGGATTTCTTTTTACCAATGTGCTTTTTGAAGATCGGATCGCCATTATTGATCCGGCGTCCGGCGTGGTGACCGCCTGGCTGAACCTGGAAGGGTTGCTTGCACCGGGGGAAGAGAGCCGGCGTGCTGATGTTCTGAACGGTATTGCCTATGACCAGGAGCAGAAGAGGCTCTTCGTGACCGGAAAACTCTGGCCGAAGCTGTTCGAAGTCCGAATTCCGGACTTGAGCCGTGTCGGGCGTTAATGTGTGGTTACGGTTAATGATGCCCGAAACAGACCTTACGGTTTCACGCATCGATCTTTTTTCTTATTCTCTTCAAATCAGCGGCCTTAACCTGTTCCCGGAGTGCTTATGTCCCTATCACTGATGGCGTTGCTCGCTTTATTGCCAATTTTTACGGCTGGCATCCTGCTGGTTGGGTTCCGTCTTCCGGCCCGGCTGGTGATGCCGCTGGTTCTTGTCGTTACGATTGTGATTGCCGTGCTTGCCTGGGATTTTTCTCTTCTCTATGTCCTTGCCTCCTCTATTCAGGGGCTGTTTATCACGTTTGATATCCTCTATATCATTTTTGGGGCCATTCTGCTGTTGAACCTGCTGACCTGGTCCGGAGGAGTTTCTGTAATCCGGGAGAGTTTTGCGGGGGTCAGTTCGGACCGGCGGGTTCAGGTCATTCTGATCGCCTGGCTTTTCGGGTCATTTCTTGAAGGCGCTGCCGGATTTGGAACGCCGGCTGCCATTGTCGCCCCCCTGCTTCTGGCCCTGGGATATCCGGCTCTTGCTGCCGTGATGATTGGTATGATGGTTCAAAGTACGGCTGTTACGTTCGGTGCCGTTGGAACCCCCATTCTGATCGGTGTACAGGCCGGGATTGACAGTCCTGCATTGACGCAGCAGCTGATGGCTGCCGATACGACTTTGATGGATTATCTTCTGGCTGTTTCGGCTCATGTGGCAACCATCCATGCCATTGTGGGGACGGCCATGCCGGTGCTGATGGTCATGATGCTTACCCGCTTTTTCGGCCAGAACCGTTCCTGGAGTGAAGGCCTCTCCATTTTGCCATTTGCCGTACTGGGAGGGCTCTCTTTTACTGTTCCCTATGCGTTGACGGGTATATTTCTTGGCCCGGAGTTTCCCACGTTGATCGGCGCGCTTGTTGGTATGGGGATTATGGTGACAGCCGCCCGAAAAAGGTTTCTGTTGCCGAATGACAGCTGGGAGTTTGCTCCCCGGGAAGAGTGGCCGTCCAGTTGGATGGGAACGCTCTCCGTGGACGAGAAGATGGCATCGGAAAGAGCGGCCCGGCCCGGTCTCTCACTTCTGAAGGCGTGGATTCCCTATCTGAGCCTGGCCGTTCTGCTTGTTCTGAGCAGGCTGAACCAGCTTCCTGTCCGGGAGTGGATTACCTCTGTGGAGATTACCTGGCCGCAGATTCTCGGAACCAGTATTACAGCCAGTTCCACACCACTCTACCTGCCGGGGACCGTGCTTTTGATCTCTTGTCTGATTGTTGTTTTTTTACACCGGATGGAGTGGCCGGATGTGGGAAGTGCACTGCGGGAGAGTTTGCGGATGCTGGTCGGAGCGGGATTTGTCCTGGTTTTTACCATTCCAATGGTTCGTATCTACATCAATTCCGGCATCAATGACGCCGGGCTGGAGAGTATGCCGATTGTTATGGCCGAGTGGGTGGCTTCTCACGTTGGCCAGGTGTACCCGCTTTTTGCGGCCTCCATCGGCGCACTGGGTGCCTTTATTGCCGGGAGCAATACGGTCAGCAATTTGATGTTCAGCCTGTTTCAGTTCGGTGTTGCCGAGAATCTGTCGATGCCGACAACACTGTTGGTGGGCCTCGGAGCTGTGGGCGCCGCGGCAGGAAATATGGTGGCCATCCACAATGTTGTGGCCGCCTCTGCCACGGTGGGCTATCTCGGGAAGGAGGGAGATGTCTTGCGACTGACGATTATTCCGACACTCTATTATATTCTCTTTACCGGGTTACTGGGGCTTCTGGCCGTTCATCTGTTACAGGTGACGGATCTCCTGATGCAGGGGATGTAACCGGCCGGTTCAACCCGTTTGCAATCAAGTGTTGCAGGATGATGGTTGTAAATGAGCATGGTATAAAGAAGAGTGAATACCGGCTTTCCTTAACTGTTAAAAATAATGGATCGAGATGAATCGAAAAATCTATCTGGACGAAGCGGATATTCCCGAGTACTGGTACAATATTGTGGCCGACATGCCGAACAAGCCGTTGCCGCCGCTCAACCCGAAGACCAAAGAGCCGGTGGGCCCGGAAGACCTCTCTCCGATTTTCCCCATGGGGTTGATACAGCAGGAGGTATCGGCCGAACCACTGATCGAGATACCGGATCAGGTACGGGAGATCTATCGTATCTGGCGGCCTTCGCCTCTCTACCGGGCGACGGGGCTGGAGAAGGCGCTCGATACGCCGGCAAAGATCTATTACAAGTATGAAGGAGGGAGCCCGAGCGGTTCGCACAAGCCCAATACATCGGTTGCCCAGGCCTATTACAATAAACAGGAGGGGGTAGAGAGCATTACGACCGAGACCGGTGCTGGCCAATGGGGAACGGCACTGGCATTTGCCTGCTCTCAGTTTGGGCTCAACTGTGAAGTCTATATGGTCCGAATCAGCTATGACCAGAAGCCCTATCGAAAGGTGATGATGAATATGTTCGGGGCAGAGGTTCATCCCTCCCCGAGTGACAGAACGGAGGCGGGACGCGCGATTCTGAAGAAGGATCCGGAGACCAGCGGGAGTCTGGGAATTGCAATTTCAGAAGCGATTGAACGGGCGGTGCAGGACGAGAAGACCAAATATTCACTTGGGTCTGTGCTCAATCATGTCCTGCTTCATCAGACGATTATCGGTCAGGAGACGCAGAAGCAGATGGAGTATGCCGGAGACTATCCGGATGTGATCGTCGCACCACTTGGCGGCGGATCCAACTTTGCCGGAATTTCGTTTCCCTTTTTAAGAGACAATCTGAAGGAGGGGAAAAAGACGAGGTTTGTTGCGGTGGAGCCGGCCTCCTGTCCAAAACTCACTCAGGGCGAGTTTCTCTACGATTTTGGTGATACGGCAGGCTATACACCACTCTTGCCGATGTATACACTCGGCCACAACTTCACGCCGGCGGCGATTCATGCCGGTGGACTTCGCTATCATGGGGCGAGTGTCCTCTGCAGTCAGTTGCTGAAAGATGGGCTGATCGAAGCGGTGGCTCTTCAACAGCTCGAATGTTTCCGGGCGGGGATCACTCTGGCCAAGTCCGAGGGGATTATTGCCGCGCCGGAAGCGACGCATGCGGTTGCCCAGGTGATTCGCGAGGCCGAACGGGCAAAAGAGGAGGGAAGTGAGAAGACGATTCTTTTTAATCTCTGCGGTCATGGGTTTGTCGATATGCAGGCCTATGAAGACTACTTTGCCGGGAAGCTGACGGATCATTCGTTTACGGAGACGGAACTGCACGACGGGTTGAAGGAGATTCGTGAGATGCAGCCGGTTTCAGGGGGTTGAGAAGGTGCTATACATTTAAGATGTGCCACAACCCGGCCAGGAGGCGCGGGAAATTGAACAGGGTGTTACGCACACCTTGTTTAGGGATTGGAAGCATTGTATTCTGGTTAGCAGATGCATGTGGCCTGGCCGGAAGATGCAAAGAGCCGGGTGTCCGAATATCAGAATAGAGTGTACGGAGAGAGGGGATGGCCGGATCATGGTGGCAATCATACAAACAGCTTGTCAGGAATAACTGTGTCGAGTCTGGTTATAAAGAGATGGGACTGCCCTACTGGCAGGATTCCATTTTTGCAGTATCGATGACCTATCTGGTACCGTTCAGCCTTGTTGCGATTCTGCCCGGAATCTATGTCTCCTGGGTGCAGGATGCTCCGATACTCGTCTATATGAATCTTGTGATTATTCCGATCTTTATCGTGAATACGTTTGTACCCGGGATCCCTGTTTTTATACGAAAACTGGTTGTCTGTGGGGTTATGTACGTTGCCGCGGTCATTCTGCTGGCGGAGCTGGCCAGTTTTGGCCCGGGGCTGCTCTATCTGCTCGGTGTCAATATCATTGTGGTACTTGTGCTGGATCGTTTCTGGGCGGTGGTGTCTGTGACGTTGAATCTGCTGATCTGTATCCTGTTCGCTTTACTGATCTACTATCAGGTGGGAGATTCATTGCTGATCCACGAATATACCCTGGGGACCTGGATCGGAGTTTCCTCCAATCTGATATTTCTGAGTCTGATCTCGGTGCTTCTGATTCCGCGTCTCTACAACGGCTTGCAGTCTACCATTGAACAGAAGGCCGACCTGGAGAGAGAGCTGGTTACATCGAACCGGGAGCTGGAGGAGTTTGCCTCGGTGGCATCACACGATCTGAAGGAGCCTCTTCGCATGGTGCGGAGCTTTATGGACCTGCTGGAGAAAAAATATGGCCCCACCCTGGACGAAAAAGCGAACAAATATATCCACTTTGCCCGGGACGGGGCCGAACGAATGGCGGCGCTGGTCGACGATCTTCTGGAGTATTCGCGGGTCGGCCGGCTCTATACAAAAATGGAACCGACAGACCTGAATGAGATCATGGAGGAGGTCCAGCGCTATTTTGCTGCGGATATTGAGAAGAAGAACGCGACCATTCTCTGGTCTCGACTGCCGGTCGTCCATGCGGTTCCGGTATCGCTCCGGCTGATTTTTCAGAACTTGATCTCCAACAGTCTCAAATACCACTCTCCGGACAGGTCTCCGGAAATCGTGGTCAATTCTGCTGAGGGGGTGTCGGAATGGTATTTCCGTATTTCGGATAATGGAATCGGGATCGACGAGGCCTATTATGACCAGATTTTTCTGCTCTTCAAACGACTTCATACCCGGGACGAATATGAAGGTTCGGGGATGGGGCTGGCGATCTGCAAGAAGATCGTGGAGCAGCACGGAGGCTCCATAGAAGTGGAGTCCGTCCCTGGAAAAGGAACCACGTTCCAGTTCACCCTATCAAAGGAGCTTTGACGTCCTATGGACTCTGTACACATTTTACTTGTCGAGGATAATGAAGGAGATGTTTTACTTCTATCCGAAGCGTTTGAAGAGGCACGCCTGGTGACCGACCTCACGGTTGTAAAAGACGGAGAGAGAGCCATTGACTTCCTGGAGAGGCGTGGTGAGTATGACGGTGCAAGACGACCGAACCTGGTGATTTTGGATGTGAACCTTCCGCGAAAGAGCGGCCATGAGGTTCTGGAACACATCAAAAGCAGTGAGCATCTCAAATTTATTCCGGTCATCATGTTGACGACATCCTCCGCGGAACAAGACGTTATGAAGTCTTATCAAAATCATGCAAACTGCTATATCACCAAACCGGTGGATATGGATCTGTTTTTGAAAGCGATCGCCCAGCTGGGTGCATTCTGGCTTGAGCTGGTTCGTCTGCCCAAATCCAAATAGCCATGCAGAAAGACCCGCGTGTAATTTCGTTACTGGTGATCGAGGACAACCCCGGAGATTTTCTGTTGACCGAGGAGTACCTGAACGATATTCTTGCCAACGTGATATTGACCAATGTCCCAACCTATCGCGAGGCATATGAGCTTTTGTCCGATAATGCCCACCTTTTCGATGCGATTCTGCTGGACCTTACGTTGCCCGACATGGATGGAGAGGAGCTGATCAACAACATGCTGGAGGTGGCGGATGCTACTCCTATTATTGTCCTGACCGGTCACCGGGATCTGGAGTTCAGTATCAAAACCCTTTCGTCCGGGATCTCCGATTATCTGCTGAAAGATGAACTCTCGCCGACGCTTCTCTACAAAAGCATTGTCTACAGTATCGAGCGTCGGGCCTTCTCGGCCAAAGTGCTGCAGTCCGAGAAGAGTTATCGGGATCTGTTTGACCTGAGCCCCCTGCCGATGTGGCTGTTTGATCTGGAGACTCTGGAGTTTCTGGATGTGAACAGTGCCGCTGTGGAACACTACGGCTACAGCAAAGAGGAATTTCTCTCCATGACCATCCGGGAAATTCGCCCGCCCGATCAGGACAATTATCTTCAAACCGTTCTGGAACAGATCCGGACGGTCGAAAAAATGGCTGCGACTCCGGCACTTCATCAGAAGAAGAACGGAGAGCTGATCCATGTGATGGTTCAGGGAAATGAAACAATATACAATGGACGTAAAGCCCGAATCATTCTGGCGGTGGATATCACCGAGCAGAAACAGCAGGAGAAGGAACTGATCAACTCCCTTCACGAAAAGGAGACGCTTCTTGCAGAAATTCACCACCGGGTCAAGAATAATCTCGCTGTTGTTTCGGCCATGATGCAGCTGCAGGCGGAGCAAGTGGGAGACGTGAAGCTGAACCAAATGTTGTTCGACAGCATTCGCCGAATCCGGACAATGGCCAATATCCATGAACACCTTTATCGGTCTGAAAGCTTTTCACGGGTCAACTTCTCCGAGAGTATTCATCAGCTTATCAAGGAAATTGTCGAATCAGGATCGCAGGAGCTCTCCATTGATATTATTTTCTCCTGCGACCTGGTTCAGCTCAATATCAACCAGGCTGTACCCTGTTCGCTGATCGCGAATGAAGTGACAACCAACATCATCAAGCACGCTTTTGGAGAGGAACATGCCCGTTCTCCTCGTATCGAAGCGTCCATGAAGGAGAGGGAGGAGAAGGTGACGCTGACGATAGAGGACAACGGAACGGGCTTGCCGGACTCTGTATCGGCCGATGAACCCCGAACGCTGGGAATACAGTTGATAGATTCCCTTGTACGCCAGCTGGAAGGAACCTATCAGTATCAGGCGATCGGAGAAGGCACCCGGTTCCGTCTCACATTTCAAAAATCAGATCTGAAAGGGGCTGTCAGCGCCCACCCTATTGCCTGATTATGGAATCAAAATCTCTTCATATTCACTGGTTTCGCAGGGATCTCCGGCTCAAGGATCACCGGGGCTTGCTGCTTGGATCTCGCTCCGGAAGGCCTGTTCTTTCTCTCTTTATTTTTGACAGGACAATTCTGGAACAACTGGACGACCCCGCAGATCGTCGGGTTCAGTTTATCTGGCATCAGCTGAATCACATGCGGGAACAGCTGGAGTCGGCCGGCTCGGCCCTGTTGGTATTCCACGGCCATCCGTCGGAGGTCTGGAAACAGGTACTGGAGCGCTATCCGGTCGGGTCGGTCTCTGTCGTTCGGGATTATGAGCCGTATGCCCGCAAACGGGACCGGAAGGTCGGGGAGCTGTTGAACCAATATGGAATTCAGCTTACCGGAGTCAAGGACCAGGTGATTTTCGAAAAGAGCGATGTTCTTTCCCAGGCCGGTGAGCCATACAAGGTGTTCACTCCCTATTCAAAACAGTGGAAGCAGTCGCTGAACAGCCGGGATATGGCGGAGGCAACGGTTCCTGACGGGCTTTTCTATCGGGTTGAACCGGCTCCGTTCCCGTCTCTGGAATCGCTTGGGTTCAGGAGAGAGACATCCGGATTAGCCGATTTTCCCTCGTCAGAGATCCCGGAAAAGATCATCCGGTCATACGATCAGACCCGGGAGGTTCCGGCCCTTGAGGGGACCACTCGTTTGGGTGTTCATCTCCGATTCGGGACACTGTCGATTCGAACGCTGGTGCGTTATGCGCTCCGCTGGAACGACATCTTTTTAAAAGAACTGATCTGGAGGGAGTTTTATCAGATGGTTCTCTGGCATCATCCGGAATCTCCGGACCGGGCGATTAAACCGGCTTACGACCGGATAGAATGGGAAGAGAATCCGGACCACTTTCTGGCATGGTGCGAAGGCCGGACCGGGTATCCCATGGTAGATGCCGGAATGAGGGAGCTGAACCAGACCGGATTTATGCATAATCGGGTGCGGATGATTACGGCCAGTTTTTTAACCAAACACCTTATGACCGACTGGCGCAAGGGAGAGCGCTATTTTGCCGCCCGTCTATTGGATTATGAAATGGCATCCAATGTGGGAGGGTGGCAATGGGCGGCCGGTTCCGGCCATGATGCAGCGCCCTGGTTCCGGATTTTCAATCCCACGTTGCAACAGAAACGGTACGATCCGGAGGGCCATTACATTCGTACCTGGATTCCCGAATTCGGTACGTCTGCCTATCCTGAACCGATTGTGGAGCACAAACTCGCTCGCAAACGGGCCCTTTCCCGTTACAAAAAAGCGGTTGCTGAAACTGGCAGCTGACACGCCGTTCAATAAAGAAATTGGCGGCCAGTAAGTTGAGGTTTTGTAGAGCAATGGGTGGATTCCCTAAAAAAAATAAGGGTCAAGACAACTTAAGCGGTTCTTGACGGATGAATGTTAACAATTTTG
>JBBDRX010000015.1:0-11024 GCA_040905245.1 Balneolaceae bacterium
GAGCGGGATCAGATATTTCTTTTCATCTGTACCGTCTTTACTCTCCACGATTACCTC
The DNA here is from genome assembly GCA_040905245.1 of Balneolaceae bacterium. Classification (GTDB taxonomy): domain Bacteria; phylum Bacteroidota; class Rhodothermia; order Balneolales; family Balneolaceae; genus JBBDRX01. The sequence continues at coordinate 58 of JBBDRX010000015.1, forward strand.
CTGGGAACCCCGTTTTCTGCCGCCCATTTTGACAACACCGTCGATCTCGGTAACAGCAGCAGGTTCACTCGGGGAGCGAGCTTCGAAAAGCTCCGTAATACGCGGAAGCCCGGCTGTAATATCCTTCGACTTGGAAGCCGCTCTCGGAATCTTCGCCAGTACCTGACCCGCCTGAACATTCTCCTTGTCGTCCACCACAATATGGGTATCAACGGGCAGGGTGCTCTCCCTGATCCGGTCGCTGTCCCCTTTCACCATAACGGTCGGAATCAGAGAGCGGTCTTTGGAATCAATGATCACTTTTTCGCGGTGACCCGTCTGCGTATCGGTATCCTCTGTATAGGTGATCTCGGGAATGATATCCTTGTATTCAATGACACCATCAATTTCACTAAAGATCAGCGCATTGTAGGGATCCCACTTGCACAGTGGCACGCCTTTAGGTACTTTTTCACCCTCTTCGACCAGCATCTCGGAACCGTAAGGTACATTATATGTAGAGAGTACTTTACCGTCATCATCGATCAGCTTGATCTCCCCGGCGCGGCTCAGGACAACATTGTGAGACTCTTCACCATCGTCATATTCGACAACACGTACGTTATCAAGTTCCACTTTTCCGTCAAACTTGGCCTTGTGCTGGGAATCTGCCTCAAGACGAGATGCAGTCCCTCCCACATGGAAGGTCCTCAATGTCAGCTGGGTACCGGGCTCACCAATAGACTGGGCGGCGATAACACCTACAGCCTCTCCAACCTGAACCATTGTGTTTCTGGCCAGATCCCGGCCATAGCACTTGGCACATACTCCACGTTCTGTTTCACATGTGAGTACAGAGCGGATTTCTACATCTTCAATGGATGTTTCAGCAATCTTCTGGGCAACGATCTCGTCAATCAGCTGATTTGATTCGCAAATCAGTTCATCAGAGATGGGATCATGGATTTCATGCATGGATACACGTCCCAGGATACGATCTTCAAGACCTTCGATAATATCTTCATTATCCTTCAGAGCCTGCATCTTGATACCCCGAAGTGTACCGCAATCCTGCTCGTTGATAATAATATCCTGAGAGACATCAACAAGCCGTCTTGTCAGATATCCGGCATCTGCCGTCTTCAGGGCAGTATCCGCCAAGCCTTTCCGTGCACCGTGAGTAGAAATGAAATACTCAAGTACAGTCAGCCCTTCACGGAAACTGGAGAGGATCGGATTCTCGATCACCTCGTTACCCTGCTGAAGTGAACTTTTTTGCGGCTTGGCCATCAGCCCCCGCATGCCACCCAGCTGACGGATCTGTTCTTTCGAACCACGGGCACCGGAATCTGCCATCATGAATACGGGATTGAATCCGTCCCGGTCATCAGCAAGACTCTGGAACAGTGTTTCAGAAACACGGTTCGTCGTACTCGTCCATTTGTCAATCACCTGGTTATAGCGCTCGTTATCCGTAATGAATCCCATTTCATAGCGATCCTGAATCTCGGACACTTCACTTTGCGCTTTCTCGATCAACTGGCGTTTTGCATCCGGTATAATGATATCCTCCAGGCTGAACGACAAACCACCCGTCGTAGCTTGCTCAAAACCGGCTGTTTTCATTTTATCAAGGAAACGAGCGGTTTTGGCAGTACCTACTGCAGCATGAATGGTTCCGATAAGAATTCGAAGTTCCTTTTTGCCAAGTGTCTTGTTGACAAAAGGAACCCCTTCCGGAACAATTTCATTGAAGATGACCCGGCCTGTTGTACTTTTAATGATTTCATATTCGGTTTCGCCATCATCCTTGACAACGGGAATACGGACATTGATTTTCGCGTGGGTCTCCAGCTTGTTCTGGTCAAAAGCGATCAGCACCTCATCTGTGGAGGCAAAGGTTTTTCCTTCACCCTTTTTGCCGCTGCCCATTTTGGTCAGATAATAGACACCCAGAACCATATCCTGTGAAGGTACCGCTATCGGACCTCCGTTTGCAGGACTGAGGATATTGTGGGAACCCAGCATCAGTACGGATGCCTCCAGTACTGCATCATGACTCAGGGGGAGATGGACTGCCATCTGGTCCCCGTCAAAATCGGCGTTGAATGCAGTACAGGAAAGCGGGTGAAGCCTGATAGCCTTGTCTTCAATCAGAACCGGCTGATAGGCCTGTATCCCGAGCCTGTGAAGCGTCGGAGCACGGTTGAGAAGCACTGGATGGCCGTCAATCACATTTTCAAGTACTTCCCAGACAACCTGGTCGCGGCGATCTACCACTTTCTTTGCACTCTTGACGGTCTTCACATACCCCCGCTCAATCAGACGCCGGATCACAAACGGCTTATACAACTCAATCGCCATCTCCTTGGGAAGTCCGCATTCATGCATTTTCTGCTCAGGACCGACAACAATCACTGACCGTCCTGAATAGTCTACCCGCTTTCCAAGCAGGTTCTGGCGAAATCGTCCGCTCTTCCCTTTCAGCATATCGCTCAGGGACTTCAGGGGCCTGTTATTATTTCTTACTGCATTGGATTTTCTTGAATTGTCATACAGGGAATCAACTGCTTCCTGAAGCATTCGCTTTTCATTACGCAGGATCACATCCGGCGCCTTGATATCAATCAAACGCTTCAGCCGGTTGTTGCGGATAATCACACGGCGGTAAAGATCATTCAGATCAGACGTCGCAAACCGGCCGCCTTCCAGTGGAACCAGAGGTCGGAGTTCAGGTGGGATAACGGGTATCACACGCTGGATCATCCATTCAGGACGATTCTCGGTGTGCTGATTTGCAGCTCTGAATGACTCAATCACCTGCAGCCGCTTCAGCTTCTTCTTTTTCCGCATCTGGGAAGTCTCATTGCGCACTTCATCCCGAAGCCTGTAAGCAGTCTCCGGCAGATCCATGTTCATCAGAAGACCTTCGATTGCGTCAGCACCCTCTTTTACGATGAATTTATCTTCATCATCGTCATCCAATTCAAAATTGTCTTCAGGAAGCTGATCGAAAATATCAAACTTCTCCTCTTCACTGATCAGATCTCCCTTTTTATAGCCGAGATCTTTGGCAAGACCCGGATTGACAACCACAAAAGTCTCGTAGTAGACAATCCTCTCGAGGTTTTTAGAAGAAAGACCCAACAGATAGGCAATCTTGTTCGGCAATGATTTGAAATACCATATGTGGACAACCGGTACAGTTAACGTCAGATGGCCCATCCGCTCCCGTCTGACAGCTTTTCGTGTTACTTCTACACCACACCGGTCACAAATGATCCCCTTGTAGCGGATTCGTTTGTATTTGCCACAGTGACATTCATAATCCTTGACAGGACCGAATATTTTTTCACAAAATAACCCATCCATTTCCGGTTTGAACGTCCGGTAGTTGATAGTTTCCGGCGTCAACACCTCTCCGTGAGAACGTGATAAAATCGTTTCTGCTGAAGCCAGAGAGACTCCAATATTGTTGAAATCCTTCGTAACGGTTAATGTTTTGGTAGTCGGCAAGGAATTACCTCCGATTGATCTAAGATTAACTAAATTTAGTCGATATGGATTTCGAGACCGAGACCCATGAGTTCTCGCAGCAATACTTTGAATGATTCGGGAACATCTCCTTCCGGCAGATTTTCACCTTTCACGATTGCCTCGTATACTTTTGAGCGGCCTTTTACATCATCACTCTTCACAGTAAGCATCTCCTTCAATATACTGGATGCACCATAGGCATACAGAGCCCACACTTCCATTTCACCCAGTCGCTGACCACCGAATTGCGCTTTACCACCTAATGGCTGCTGCGTAATCAGTGAATAAGGGCCAATGGATCTTGCATGCATTTTATCTTCAATCAGGTGATTGAGTTTCAGCATGTAGATATAGCCTACTGTTGTCTTCTGATCGAGCTTTATTCCGGTTTTTCCGTCATAAAGCATCACCCGGCCATCTTTAGGCAGTCCTGCACTTTCAAGCTGTTCCTGGACTTGTGCATACGTTGCACCATCAAAAATCGGTGATGCAAACTTCACTCCCAGTTTTTTGGCTGCCCAGCCAAGGATCGTTTCATAAATCTGACCCAGGTTCATTCTTGAAGGGACACCCAGTGGATTCAACAGAATATCAACCGGTGTTCCATCTTCCATATAGGGCATATCTTCTGCCGGAACCACTTTGGCGATGACACCCTTGTTACCGTGCCGGCCGGCCATTTTGTCTCCAACCTGAAGCTTCCGCTTCTTGGCAACATAGACTTTTGCCTTCTGAATGATACCAGGTGGCAATTCATCCCCTACCTGAATCTGGTATTTGCGGCGTTTCGCTTCAGAATCAATCCGGCGGCGCTCTTCCCTGTAATTCTTGAAAAGCAGCTTGACATGATCGACAAGTTTCTCATCCGTAGCCCAGTCTATATTTTCATTGATATGAATGGGATCGAGCTGTTCAAATACTGATTTTTTGTATTTTTCACCTTTCGGAATCAACTCATGACCACTGAAATCATCCACGCCCGGCGATGTTTTATCCCTCAGAAGAGAATACATCTTATCTGCCCACTGGCTGTTGAGATCTGAGAGCAGAGTGGCATAACGCTCATTCTCCTGCTCAACCATTTTTTTCTCCTCTTTCCGTGAGATCTGCTCATCCCGCTTACGGCTAAAGAGCTTGGTATTGATCACAGTTCCGGAAACACCCGGTGGGGTTTTCATGGATGCGTCTTTAACATCACCAGCCTTGTCACCGAAAATCGCCCGAAGCAGTTTCTCTTCAGGAGTCGGGTCGGTTTCTCCTTTTGGCGTAATTTTACCTACCAGGATATCACCATGATCCACTTTGGCTCCCATCCGGATAATCCCCTGTTCATCAAGATTTCTGGTTGCCTCTTCACTTACATTCGGTATTTCCCGGGTGAGCTCCTCTTCACCGCGCTTGGTGTCCCGGACCTGCTGTTCGAACTCCTGAATGTGAATGGACGTGTAGATATCGTCCTGGACAACCCGTTCACTTACGACAATAGCATCTTCAAAGTTGTAACCGCGCCAGGGCATAAAGGCAACAAGCAGGTTTCTGCCCAGAGCAAGTTCACCCTGATCTGTGGAACAGCCGTCAGCGAGTGTATCACCTTTTTTCACCTTGTCACCCACATTTACAACAGGACGCTGATTGACAGTCGTATCCTGATTGCTCCGTTCAAACTTCTGCAGAGTGTAACTTTTTATACCACCGTCGAAGTAACAATTCTCTGCAATCTCGTCCCTCTTGTATTTCACACGGATCTCAGTACCGCTTACATAGACGATTTCACCATCATCCTCGGCTGTGATAATTGCACGGGAGTCTTTTGCCGCCCTGTGCTCAAGGCCCGTACCAACAACCGGAGATTCCGGCCGCAAAAGAGGCACTGCCTGTCTCTGCATGTTGGACCCCATCAGGGCACGGTTCGCATCATCATGCTCAATAAATGGAATCAGGGCCGCTGCCAGAGAAGTAATCTGGTTTGTAGAGACATCCATGTATTCTACTTCATCGGGTTTCGCAAGACCGACATTACTGTCCCGGAAACGAGAGAAAATAGCGTCATTCAAAAATGTGGATTCAGGAGACAGCGGAGCATTTGCCTGCGCAATGACTGTCTCGTCCTCCTGCTCTGCCGCAAGATATTCAATGTTTTTTGATACCACTCCATCCTTGACCTGCCGGTAGGGAGTTTCAATAAACCCGAAATCATTGACTTTGGCATGCACACACAGTGATGATATCAAACCGATATTCGGTCCTTCCGGTGTCTCAATAGGACACAGGCGGCCATAGTGGGTATAGTGAACATCACGCACTTCAAAGCCGGCACGTTCGCGTGTCAGTCCGCCGGGACCCAGGGCCGACATTCTTCTTTTGTGTGTCAGCTCAGCAATCGGATTCGTCTGATCCATGAACTGGGAAAGCTGGTTGGTGCCAAAGAAGGTATTGATGACACTTGAAATGGTTCTGGCATTAACCAGATCCTGAGGCGTCAGCTGTTCTGCATCACGTGAATTCATCCGTTCCCGAATGGTTCTGCTCATCCGGGCCAGACCAATTGCGAACTGCTGTCCAAGCTGCTCGCCGACTGTCCGTACACGCCGGTTGCTCAGATGGTCGATATCATCTACCTGAGACTTCATCTCTTTAAGGCGAATAACCTCTTTGACAATAGAGACAATATCCTCTTTCGTCAGATATCGTGTATCCAGCTCTACATCAAGTTTCAGCCTTTTATTCAGGCGATAGCGGCCAACTTCACCAAGATCATATTTCTTGTCACTGAAAAAGAGTCTTTCAAGAACAGAGCGGGCCGTTTCAGGATCCGGCATCTCGCCCGTCCGGATCTGCTGGTAAATTTCACCCAGAGCTGTAATATCATCATGGGTAGAGTCTTTTCGAAGAGTATTCATCATAACAGATCTCTCGGACTCTTCTGTTGAGATCTTCTGAAGAAGAACGGTTTTTAACCCGGCATCTTTCAACAGGCCGTAATCATCCTCCGTCAGCTCATGATCCCGCTCAAGAATAACATTTCTGTTCAGGGCTTCTGTTACTTCGCCCGTCTCCTCATTCACAACCTCTTCTGTCTCCTCGACAACAATATCTGTAGCCAGCCTTCTGCCGACCAGTTTGTCATTATATGCCTTCTTGCTTCCGAATTTGACATCTTCGGACAGTTCAAAAAGGTTCAGGATATCGAGGTCCGTACTGAAGCCGAGTGCTCGCAGCAACGTGGTGGCGGGAACTTTTTTCTTTCGGTCAATATAAGCCCAGAGGACATCCCGTATATCCGTTGTAAATTCAATCCAGGATCCTTTAAACGGAATAACACGGGCAGAATAGAGTTGTGTTCCGTTCGGATGGACGGACTGGCCAAAGAAGACACCGGGTGAACGGTGCAGCTGACTGACGATCACGCGCTCGGCACCATTGATGACAAATGTACCTCTTTCGGTCATCCATGGCAGGTCACCGAGAAATACCTCTTGCTCAATCGTCTCTGAAGCTTCATCACTTTCATCAACCGTTGACAACCTCAGTTTGGCTTTCAAAGGTACCGCATAGGTGAGTCCGCGTTCCTGGCACTCACTGATATTATATTTGGGAGTATCAACCGCATAGTAGATAAACTCCAGAATGTGCGTTTCACGCGAATCTACAATTGGAAAATTATCATTGAAGATTCGCTGAAGCCCTTGATCCTTTCTATCTTTCGGGGCAACATCCAGCTGTGTAAAATACTCGAAAGAGGCGAGCTGGATATCCAGGAAATCCGGATAGTCTATTACTTGTGTCGTGCGGCCAAATGTTAAACGTTCGGTAAACGGGATTTTCTCCATAGTATTACTCAAAAGGATTTTCTCCTTTGGTTAAAAATAAGGACATGTTACATTGAGTCGTAGTATGACTTCTTCATCAGGCAGACCTTAATATCAGATAAGACGCCAATAGCCAATACCGAAAAACGATATTGGCTAAGGCAAATTGTGTGAAACCAAGAATTTTACTTGAGTTCTATTTCTGCACCTGCTTCTTCCAGCTGAGATTTCAATTGCTCAGCTTCTTCCTTGGCAACACCCTCTTTGACTGTATTGGGAGCGCCATCAACAAGTTCCTTGGCTTCTTTCAGGCCAAGTCCGGTGATTCCGCGCACCTCTTTAATTACTGCAATCTTCTTTGCTCCGGCACTTTTAATGATCACGTCAAACTCTGTTTGTTCTTCAGCACCTGCACCATCACCGTCTCCGGCAGCACCACCGGCTACAGCAACTGCTGCAGCAGCTGGTTTGATGTCGTATTCTTCTTCGAGAACCTTTGCAAGTTCATTAGCTTCCTTGATGGTCAGGTTGACCAGTTGTTCAGCTATTTCTTTAACGTCAGCCATTTGATTATTTCTCCGTTGGTAGAGTTATTAAAATTAAAATCTATGTTATTGTTCTTCGCCTTTCTCGGCAATAGTTTGAACAGCGCCAGCGATTGTACTACCCTGCGACTGCAGACCGTTGACTATGTTGCTGACAGGTGACATGAGCAGACCCATAATGTCTCCGATGATCTCATTCTTCGATTTCATCGAAGCAAGAGAGTCGAGTTGAGCCTCGCTGTAATAGTCCCCTTCAACAACTGCAGCCACAAACTGAGGTTTTTTATGCTCCGTGATAAATGCCTTCAAAATTTTGGCGGGAGCAGCCAATTCCTCATTGACGAATGCAAAGCCATTCTGTTCATTCAGATGCGGGTAGAGATCATCAAAACCGCCGACCTCTTCCATTGCCCGTTTAATCAGGGTATTCTTATACACCCTGAAACGAACATCGCCATCTCTGAACTTTGTCCGAAGATCATTGATTTCTGAAACAGACAAGCCTTTGTAGTTGGTAATATACAAGGCATCTGTGTTGTTCAGGTTTTCAGTAATCTCTTCAACTACTGCCTTCTTTTCTGCTAATGTGGGCATCGTCGGTTCCTGTTACGTTCTAAATGGATGTGATTGATGAGCGACTTACGGGAATACTGGGTCCCATGGTAGTACTCATATATGCACTTCGGATATAGTGTCCTTTTGCCGACGCAGGTCGTAACTTGTTAACCGTCTGCAGGAATGCTTTTGCATTCTCACGCAACTCGTTGGCATCAAAACTGGCTTTTCCGATTGAAGTATGAAGAATTCCGGCTTTGTCAACCCGGAAATCCACTTTACCTGCCTTGAACTCTTTGACAGCAGCAGCAACATCCATCGTTACTGTACCGCTTTTAGGGTTCGGCATCAATCCGCGGGGACCTAATACACGGCCCAGCTTGCCAATTTTTCCCATTACATCCGGAGTGGCAATAATGACATCAACGTCAGCCCACCCTTCTTCAATTTTGGTGACATACTCATCCAGGCCTACATGATCGGCTCCGGCTTCTTTTGCCTCCTCTTGTTTGGCCTCATTGACCAGCGCGAGCACACGAATGGATTTACCCGATCCGTGCGGCAATGCAACCGTACCTCTGACCATTTGATCAGCGTGTCTGGGATCGACCCCAAGCCTGATGTCCATATCCACGGATTCATCAAAACCTGATTTAGCAGTCTTCTTTACTAAATCACACGCCTCTTCGATCGTATAATCAACCTCCCGGTCAATCAACTCGTCGGCCTGTCGGTATTTCTTACCTCGTTTTGCCATTTATATATCCTGTTATTTATCTCGAATTACTCTCAGACCCATGCTTCGGGCAGTTCCGGCAATCATCTCAGCACCATTTTCAAGATCAAATGCATTCAGATCTTCCATTTTCTGCTCAGCAATTTCCTTGCACTGCGCCCAGGTGACTTTCCCGATCTTATTTCGATTGGGCTCACCAGAGCCGGATTTGATTTTGGCGGCTTTCTTTAGAAGTACAGCTGCAGGTGGCGTCTTCGTTTTGAACGTAAAAGACTTGTCTGCAAAGACCGTAATCTCAACCGGTATAATCGTCCCCGATTTATCCTGGGTCTGCGCGTTAAATGATTTACAAAACTCCATAATGTTGATTCCGGCCTGTCCCAAAGCGGGGCCGACAGGTGGTGCAGGGTTCGCCTGCCCGCCAACAATCTGAAGTTTCAGTACATTTTCTATTTTTTTTGCCATATGATAGAATCAATTATGTGATTCGCAGAAGTCTTAAAAAACCGATATCCCGGGTTCCATTATCAGATTTTTTCGAGCTCGCATGTCTCCATGCTCTGGTCGAAAATCATCCTGGTTTATCCGGAGCGAAACTTCCGGTTTTAAAAAAGACTTCTCGTACTTCTGTTGTTTATCCGCGTAATAGCTCAATTTGCATCGTTTTTAAGTAGCAGGTTCAACTTGGTTTACATCTACCTCAACTGGAGTTTTGCGACCAAATATGCTCACAAGAACCCGAAGCTTCAGTTTATCGGCATTTACTTCCTGAACCGTGCCATCAAAATCTTTAAATGGACCATCGATTACCTTTACCAGATCTCCTTCATTATAAGGGATATCGACAACCCCTCCTTTCTCCATTAGCTCCTGGCTGTCATGAACACGTCCAAGAATTCTGTCAACTTCTGATTTTTTTAATGGAGTAGGAGTAATATCATTTTTCCCGGCTTTTAAAAAGCCCAGACATGAGGGTGCACTTTGGATAAAATTATTAACTTCTTCATCATAAGCGACTTCAACGAGTATATAACCAGGGAAAAAATTTTTTTCGCGGGTTCGCTTTTTCCCGGACCGGATCTCCACTACGGTTTCAGTGGGGATTAAGATCTCCCTGATTTTATCTTCAAGACCTTCTTCCTCTATCTCTCGCTCAAGGTACTCTTTAACTTTTTTTTCATGACTGGAGAAACAACGGACTACGTACCAGTCATGTGTATTTTCAGTTGTCATCTATATATCACATCTAAAATTGTACTGTATACCTGATCGACACCAAAGATAAATGCAGAAATGACGATCGTAAATACTACCACGATGACAGTATTATCAATCAATTCCTGCTGAGTAGGCCAGGTCACTTTCTTAAACTCATTTTGGACTCCTTCAATAAATTCTCTAATCTTCTTCATCACGATGCCTGATTATTATTGAAATCGAAGTAACTGAACTACCGAATAGACTCTCACATTGCTTTTCAAAGAGTCCGGAAAGATACAGCTTTATAACTTGCATTCAATATTTCTTATAAAATGCAAGTTAATAAGGCCTGAACTATCGGTTTTCCGCGCATTTTTCCGGAGCAACCGACAACCCGTCCATTCAACTTCATGTTTGCACGGGTGGAGAGACTTGAACTCCCAACCTGCGGTTTTGGAGACCGCTGCTCTGCCAATTGAGCTACACCCGTAGACAGTAACGAAGTCATTTATCCTGCTACCCCCGTTACCAGTGAATATTATCCGGCTGTGATTAATCCAGAATTTTTGCCACTACACCGGCACCGACTGTGCGGCCGCCTTCGCG
>JBBDRX010000016.1:0-10979 GCA_040905245.1 Balneolaceae bacterium
AACGCTGACGCTGTCGCTGGGGGAGGAGGCGGACTTGCATTATTTCTCAACGATTATTGAGTACGATAACGATCTCCTTGAATATCTTACTACGGAAAACATTGGCATTACGGATCCCGGCCTTCATATTGACGGCCACGTCGCCACCGGAAAAGTGGGAGTCGGTGTTTCGAGAGCCGACTCCACCCCGATCTCCGAGGCCGGGGACTTCATGGAGGTCACCTTTCGCCTGAAATCGAAGGCCGATCCGGGCAGTCTCACCTTTACGTTTCTGGATCCGGAGATGAGTGATTCCGCGGGAGATCCGATTGCCGTTCAACTCGGGGATCCGGATCCCCTGCCGATTCTGGAGGGGATCGGTGAAGCGGAGCTGCTGAACCCGTCACATTCCACGATTACCGAAGGAGAGGCGTTCTTGGCCGAGGGGCGGGTCTATGCCGGCGGCATCAGCGGAGATGGCGTCCGTGAAGAGGAGCTGGAGGCCTGGGTGGGGATTCATTCCACGTCCGCTCATCCGGAAACCTGGCCGGAGTCGGCCTGGATCCGGGTGCAGCCCGCTGAAGCGCCGGAAGAAGCCAGTGAATCGGACGTGGAAGAATACAGCTACTTCCGGGCCGATGTGGCCGACCGAAAGGAGGCGGGAGAGTGGCATCTGTCGATCCGGACCCGACTGGAAGGGGAGTCCTGGCACTATGGAGGGCTGGAGAGTTTCTCCTCCGGCGGAACCACCACGCTGCCGGCCCTGTCCGTGGAACCGCAGCCGGACTGGCGGTACGACCTGGCCGCATGGGAGTTCGAATCGGGGCAATTGACGCCGGAACGGTTTGTCATGGGCAATGATACCTCAAAAATCCATGTCCAGGGAATGCCGCCTCTGGACGAACCGGTTCAGACGAGTGAATCCGACGGGGTTACCTGGCTCGATACGAACGGGTGGCAGCCGGTGGACGGCATGGAAAAGGCGCTTACCGTTGTGGTTACGACAGACGGTTTTGTGGATCTGCAGCTGAGCTCGAGCCATACGGGAACCTCGGCCGGCCCGGCCGGTTTTCAGGTGCAGCTGAGTACGGACGGAGAGGTTTGGGAGGATCTGGATGGCGGGGCCATCGACCTCGCGGCCGAATCCACCGTTCATCTGGAAAATCTGGAACTGGATAAGAAGTGGGAAGGGCTGGGCCGGCTCTGGATTCGCTGGCACAACACCTCTGAAGAGCGGATCGACGGCGACGAAAGCCCGATCAGCAACGGCAGTTATCACCGGATCGGCCGGATTCGTCTGACCGGCAAAAACCCCGATCCGGTACGGACCGATGTTTGGCCCGGAGATGCCAACGGAGATGGCGAGGTCAACGCCGAGGATGTTCTTTTACTGGGATACTACTGGAGGGCGCACGGGCCGGAGCCGGCCTACGGGTTTCTGGAATTTACTCCGCGGAAGGTGGAGCAGTGGATCCCCGCAGAAGCGACCGCGGCGGATACCGACGGAAACGGGGTGGTGGACCATCGCGACCTGAAGGCGATCGGCCTCAATTTTGGCGGCCGGGAACCGGAAGAGTCGGAAAGCCGGGAGAAGCAGGAGACTCTGGCCGCAACCGCTGAGGTGTCAGAATTCGGGCCGCTGCAGCTGGCCCTTCCGGCACTGGAGACGGGCGAAGAGATCGATGTTTCGTTCCGGATTCCCCGGCGCGAATCGTTTCAGGGGGTGGCCTTCCGGCTGCGCATGGATTCGGACCAGACTCCCTGGGAGTTGTCTCTGGGAACCCTGCCGGGACCGGCAGAAGGGCTGAACCGGGATGGCCAATTGATCACTTTTACCCATCAGGCGGAACATTTCGCCGAGGCCGCCTGGGGGTTGCCGGGCAGGGAGGAGACCCTCACTGATTACGAGATGGCAACGGTGCGGATTCGTGCGACAGAGGCCTGGCAGGCGCCGCCGGTGCTTTCGCTGGAGTGGTTCTCTGTGGCCCGATCGGACGGAACAGTAGAGCGTCTGGATCTGGAAGGGGTGGAAATGTCCCTCTCGGAGGCGGCTCCACCGAACCTGGACCTTCCGGGCGAGGAAGAGATCACGCTCTATCAGAACTATCCCAATCCGTTCTATCCAGAGACGACCATCCGGTACTACCTGCCCGAGCCACAGCCGGTCCGGCTCGACGTCTACGATCTGAATGGCCGACGTGTCGCGACACTGGTGCGGGAGAATCGGCCCGCAGGCTTGCACAGCCTGCAGTTCGATGCCGGTTCGCTGGCCAGTGGGATCTATTTTGTCCGCCTGCAGAGCGGCCGGCTTAGTGAGGTTCGCAAAATGGTTGTGGTACGGTAAATTACTATATTCCGGCTCCTGCCAAGATGGATTGAGCAGGCCAAACGGATTGCCACACATGCAAGAAGATCGTGTACAGGTCTCGGTCATTGTCCCGAGCTACAACCATGAACAGTTTCTGGAAGAGCGACTGGAGAGTATCTTCTCGCAGACCTGGCCGGATTTTGAGGTGATTCTTCTGGATGACGCCTCCACCGATGGAAGCCCGGAGATACTCCGGCAGCATTCCGGCCACCCCAAAGTCACGGCTGTGGAGCTGAACCAGGCCAACAGTGGATCACCTTTCCGTCAGTGGCAGCAGGGGATAGAGATGGCCCGGGGGGAGCTGATCTGGATCGCCGAGAGTGACGATACGGCCGATCCGACGTTTCTGGAGCGAATGGTCGGGCTGATCGATGCCGGAGCGGATCTGGCCTGCTGCCGCCCACAGAAGATCGACGGAGAGGGCAGGCGGTTCAGCGACGAGATCTGGGCCGACTCGCTGGATGCCGAACGGTGGAAAAATGACTTTGAAAATGATGGACTGGACGAGATTCGGGACTACCTCTGTTACCGAAATACCCTATCAAGCGCCAGCGCCTGCATTTTTCGAAAACGTCCAGGGCTTTTTCCGGAGACGGTTCTGCAGAGCCGGTTCAGCGGAGACTGGCTCTTCTGGATTCACTACCTGCGGCAGGGACGTATCGCCTATACCGGTGAGACGCTCAGCCTGCATCGCAGCCATGAGGAGACCACCCGGAGCCTGCACGACAACGAAAACGAACTGGCCCGGTTGCAGGAGCGGCTTCGGGCCATACGGCTGGCTCGGAGAGTGGGCGGCCGTGGCCGAATCCGTCCATCGGAAATATGGAAATATCGCTATCTGATCCGGGTCATTCGGCGGCTGCGCAGCGAGCCCGATCCGGTACGGGTGGCGGGACGCATTCCGGCCGAACTGCTTTTCTATACCTGGCTGATCGACTGGAGGGAGCGTCGATGAACCTGCTGATTCATACGCAGAAGACCACCTGGGAGGGCTTCACGGTGGGCGGGGCCGAGACCTCTTTGCAGCTGATTGCCGAACAGCTGGCCGCCCGAGGGCACAATATCACCTATCTTACGGAGACCGAACGGGGGAGACTGCCCCGATACCGGCGGTACCGGAAGAACGGGGTGGAGGTGCACGCGATTGCGGCTCCCGACCTGCCGAGTAAAGGGTTCGGACCGCTGCTCCGGGCCCGTTCGGCTCTGGCAGACTGGTACTTTGACCGGGCTGTAGAGCGCATCGTTCGGCGAAACCGGATCGATCTGGTGTACACCTACCATGAACTCCCGTCGCACTACCGGATTCTGAAACTCCGGGAACGCAAGAAACTGTCCTTCAAGACGGTCCAGCGGATCGGCGGACTCTGGTGGACGAATCTGCTGAAGCAGGATCCGTCTCTGGCTTCGAAGCTGGAGTATGTTTTTCGCCATGCCGACCTGCTGAACCCGAACACTCCGGGCATGATTCCTCTCTTCGAACAGGCCATTGAAGAGTTCGGGCTGAAGGTTCCGAAAAGAGAGTATGCCGTACAGGATATCGGGGTCGATTTGAGCCGGTTCCCCGGGGTTTGGACGGGCGGGACGGGCTCAAAGCCATCGGCCAGCTCCGGAAAGAGCGCGTCAACTACGGCAGCCACTGTATCCAACCCCCGTCAACAAATCGTCATGGCCTCGCGCCTCTCCACCCATCAGAAACGGCAGGATCTTCTGGTCGAAGCGATGGCCCACCTGCCGGAGGGGCACAATGTGGAGCTTCTGCTGATCGGAGAGGGGCCGGAGCGTGAAAAACTGGAACACCGGGCAAAAGAGCTGGGCCTCGACAACAGGGTGCGGTTTGTCCCGTATATGGATCAGTCCGGCCTCTGGCGAGTGCTCTGCGAGTGCGAACTCTACACCCACGCCTGTGATTTTGAAGGGCTCAGCAGTGTATTGATCGAAGCGATGGCCATGGGAGTACCGGTACTGGCGTCCGATGTGGTGCCGCTTAATGACTACATCCGGGATGGAGAGAACGGATTTCTGGTAGCGAACCGTCCCGAAGCCTGGGCGTCTCGCATCGAGGAGCTGCTGAAAGACCGCAACGGGCGGGCGCGAGTCTCGGAAACAGCACGCAGCAGCATTCAGGAGCGGTTCAGTGCGGATCAGGGCGCGGCGGCCTATGAAACACTGTTCGAGGGCCTGTTGGGATCTCCGGACGGGGGTAATACGTCGGACAAGTAATTCGGGAAACCACGGTTGGCCTGCGCTTTCGTGAAAGGCTGCCACTCCGGCTCCGGAGGAATAAGGCGGGAATAACTTCTTCACGGATTCTTTCATAGATTGTGTATTTTGGTCACGATTTGTAACAACCAAGTGAACCATGAGCCCACGGGACAAGGAGTACCGACTGATTCCATACGATTCTGACGACAGGGAAGACCAGATCGAAGTGGCCGAGCTGGGACGAATTCTCTGGAATGCCCGGAAGAAGATTCTTCTGGTGATGCTGGCTTTTGCTGTTTACGGAGCGTTCCGCTCTCTGGCAGCTCCCGAAGAGTTCACCTCTGCAGCGACCATCACTCCGGTGATTGAGCAGCAGACCCAGCTACCTTCGTTTCTGCAGCAGTTCAGCGGCATGATCGGTGGGACTAACCTCTCCGCCGGGGCGGCAGACCAAATTCAGGTTCAACTCTATCCGGAGATCATCTTCAGCTCCGGCTCTATGTACAATTTGATTCATCAGCCCATCGAGGTGGCGTCACTGGATTCTTCAGTCACGGTCATGGATTATATGACGGTGTACCGGGAGCAGAGTATGCTCTCCCGCGTCACCGGGACCCTGCTCGACTATACGATTCACCTGCCTTTTACGCTGATCAAGCACGCCTACTCTCTTTTCCGTTATGTTCTCAGCTTTGTGATCGGGGAAGCGCCCGAAATGAACCGTGCCGGAAGTGCTGGACAGGCGGCCGGTGGGCCCACAACAGGGCAGGACAGTGTGAATGTTTTGAGCGAAGTGGTCGATCCGGACAACATGGACGAAATCGACCCGGATAAACTGGCCCGAGAGCTCGACCTGGACGCTCCCATCCGGATGACGGTAGACGAAGCCAACTTTGTCGACGAGATGACCGACCGCATCACGACCGAACTGGGAGCGGAAACCGGCCTGTTCCGGATCGAGGTACAGATGCCCGACCCGGAGATCGCCGCCCAGGTAAATCAACGGGTTTTGGATTACCTGACCGCCTATGTCATCAACTACCGGACCGAGAAGAGCCTGCGGAATCTCAACTTCATCAGTGAACGCAACGAAATCGCCAAAGAGGAATACCTGGAAGCGCAACGTGAACTGTCGGAGTTTCAGGACAGCAACCTCGGGATGCTCAACGCCCGTGCCCGTGCAGAAGAGCAGCGGCTGAACTCAGAATTTCAGCTGAGGTTCGACCTCTACAACGTGCTTCGCCAACGTCTGGAGGAAGCTCGGATCCAGGTGGAAGAGCAGACTCCCGTATTCAACTTTATGGATCCGGTTTCCGTACCACCTGGCCGATCTTCCCCCCGCCGGGTTTTGATGGTTGTACTCTACACCCTTGTGGGTGGTGTGCTGTCGGTCTTCTGGCTCTTTATGCGCCACGCGTTCCGGACCGAATCCGGGTCAGGCCAAACAGCCGGGCAATAGGGGGAGGTGAACAGTGAAGATCGTCATTGTCAACAAGCATCTGGAAGACAAAACCGGTGGCAGTGAGCTTCAGTGTGATGTGATTGCCCGGGAGCTCTCCCGTCGTGGCCATGAGGTGTTTTATCTGGCAATGAAGTCCTCCGGAGTAGATGATGGTGCGCTTCCCTATCGGGTGGTGCCTCTGACGGGTGACGAGCCGGACGTGATTGCCGACGCGATTCAATACCTCGCCCCCGATCTGGTCTACTGGCGTTACAACACCTATGGGCTCAAGCGCACCCTTCGTCAGCTTCGAAAGGCCGGTATTCCGGTGATCTTTTCAGTTTCTGACCGCAACGACCTCCGACGGTTTCGATTCGACTTGTTGATTCCCTCCCTGGATCCGGGCAAGACCCTGAGCAACTGGCAACGGTTCTGGCAGAAGCTGAACAACTATAAAGGGCTCTTTCTGGCCAGTGGTATCGCCAACCAGTGCAAGGAGTTTATGGGGCTCGTCGACCCCGTTCCGGAGATCTATTTTCCCAACTCCATGCTGGACCGCTCCGAACCGTTCGAATGGCCAAAACCCTACTGCGCCTGGGTAGCCAACCTGAAAGACCGCAAACAACCGGAAGCCTTTATCCGCCTGGTCGAGGCCTGGAACCGTCGCAACCCCGACGCGGAGATCGATTTTCTGATGGCCGGCGAGATCCAGGACCGCTCCTACGAGTGGATCCGTGACAAGGATCGCCTCCCGGAGAACCTTCACTATCTGGGCGAACTCCCAGCCGAAAAAGCCAATGGACTTATCGCCGGCTCATTGATGCTGGTGCATACCTGCCGCCCCGAAGGCTTTCCGAATATCTTTATCCAGTCCTGGTACTATGGCCGGCCCGTGGTGAGCCTCAGCTACGATCCGGATCGCTTTCTCAAACAGGAGCGGATCGGCTACCACTCGATCTCCGAATCCCGATTTCTGGAGGACGTCTCCCGCCTGATTGAACAGCCGGATCTTCGGGAAGAGATGGGAGAACGGGCCGCCCGCTTTGCCCGGAAACAGTTCAACGCCGAAACCAACATCGGCCGTTTGGAGGCCTTTATGCAGGAGCTGGCAGGGGGCAGGTCATGAAAATCGTCTATCTCTCCAACGCCAGTGTCCCCTCCCGGTCTGCCCAGAGCGTACACATCATGAAAATGTGCCAGGCTTTTGTCCGAAACGGCCATTCGATTGAATTGATCACCGCCGGCAAGCGAACTGAGCGGCTGGATCCGCCTGGTTCGTCTGGTATATTACGGGCTGAACCGGTTTGTCCGGAATCTGCCGGCCCGGAAAGCGGCTCTGCAAACGAGGCCCTATCGCCCTGGAGTGAGTACGGAGTGGAGGCCGTGTTTCCAATTTATCGCGTGCGCTGGTGGAGCCGGCTACCTGGAAAATCCTGGCTTTTTGCCTGGATCAGTGCCCGGAAGGCCCGGAAGCTCCGGCCCGATGTGATCTACGGGCGGAACCTGCTGGCCGTGGACGCGGCTACCCGTGCCGGTGCCCGAACCGCATTCGAGTCCCACAGCCCCGAATTCGCCCGGGGCCCGGCCCAGATGAAAATGGCCCGGAATCTGGTGGAGAGCCCGAACTGTTTGCGAATTGTGGTGATCAGTGATGCCCTGAAGCGCGCATGGCTGGAGGCCATTCCATCCGCCGCCCCGAAACTGCTGGTCGCCCGGGACGGGGCGGATCTGCCAAATCCGGCACATGAGCGCCCCCCGCGGCAGAACGAATCCCCGCACGATGTTCACAAAACATCCCGTGAACACCCCGCCCCGAAGGCTCTGTCTGTCGAAGAGGATACAGGACAGGCCGGTTCAACCCGGATCACCGGGCCTGTCGTGGTCGGATATCTGGGACAACTCTACCCCGGGAAGGGAATGGAGCTGCTGGACCGGATTATCCCGAACTGTCCGGAGCTGAAATTCCGGATTGTGGGTGGCGATCCCGATGCGGTAGCTCACTGGCGGGAACGCCTCAAGACATTGCAGAATGTGGAATTCTATGGCCATGTGCCACACGAAGAGGTATCGAAACAACTGGCCGGAATGGATATCGTGGTAGCACCCTACAGCAAAACGGTTACGCCTCGCAAAGGCGGCCCGGAGATCGGGCGATGGATGTCTCCCCTGAAAATTTTTGAATACATGGCGGCCGGCAAACCGATCGTCGCATCCGACCTGCCAGTGATCCGGGAACTGCTGGAAGATGGAAAGGAGGCACTGCTGGCCGATGCGGACGATCCCGAAACATGGACGGAAGCGCTGCGAACCCTGGCCGGCGATCCCGTCTTGCGGGAGCATCTGGGACGTGCCGCCCGTCAGAAACTGGCAACGAACTACACCTGGCGGCAGCGTGCCCGGAATATCGCTGAATCCCTGCAGGAGGGGCTCCCCGGCAAATCGGATCATCTAACGGCCGGAGATACCGCCCCCGCTCATGGTGAAGGTGTTCGGAATGCGGATTTCGGACCCTCTGACTCTCAGGGCAGCCGCCGGAAGCCATCTGACGGAGGGCGACCATGAAGAGTTGGTTCCAAAAACGCAGAGGTGAATTGCCGGTGCTGATCGTCATGGGTACGGCGCTGTTCTTCTTTCTCTACAGCATTAATTTTACGTTCCTGCCCACCTACACGTCCCGGCTTATCGCCCTGGCGGCCCTGCTCTACGGCGGTTTCCAGCTTGCGCGGCATCATCGGATAAAGCTCGCTGTTGACCGGAGCATGACCGGGCCAATGGCCGTCTGGTTCCTGCTCTTCTTCTGGGTCACCTGGCGGACTATGGCCACAGACTTTCTGGACCCCAGCTGGCTGGTCAACACCATCTTTCTGTTGATTCAGGTGGCCGTCGGCAGCCTCTTCTTTGCCTGGTGGTTTTTCAAAGAGGGGTACTCGTTTCGGTTCATGGTACGGATCATCCAGATCTGTATCGTTGTACAGGCCGGGTTCATCATCTTCTACTTCTTCAGCTGGGAGTTCAAGGAGCTGACAATCCGGTTCATCCCGGAGGGAGGCAATGTGCCGGCTTTGCACCCATACCGCTCCCGTGGGCTCACTCACCAGGCATCGGCCTCCCTGGCGGCGTTTCAGGCGGTGGGGCTGTTGCTGACAGCCTACCTGATCCTGAAGGCGAAGAGCTGGAAGGAGATGATTCCCGACCTGATTTTCGCTTCACTGCTGGTCGGTTCCATCTTTCTGACCGGCCGGAGTGGCTTTCTGATGTTGCCGTTTGTAGTAACCTATGTGTTTTTACATATGATGGTTACACACCGGATCGGCAAGCGGTTCACGACCTGGCTGGTGGCACTGCCCATTGTCCTGGTAGTGGCCTTTCTCGCCATGGAGCTGGTCTACACGCAACTGGGAGGCTGGGCTGCACCGTGGGGCGGGGGAGATGCCTTTCGAAGTATGACTTTATGGACGTTTGACGAGTATGGCGAGCTGGTCACAGAAGGACGCTCGCGGACCACTGATATTCTGCTTCGGGAGCACTGGTTCTTCCCCGAAGAGGCCGATCTGCTCTTTCTGGGGGATCCGCGCACCTATGAGGTTCAGCGTGTCGACTCTGACATTGGGGTGGTGCGCCGGATCTTTGGAATTGGGCTCATCGGTTCGGGCCTGACCTGGCTGCTCGTCATGGGGCTGCTGGGTAGCTCCATTCGTCGGGCCATGGCCCCGTCGGAAAAGATTCTGATTCTGCTGTTTGGAGGGTGGATCTTTCTGATGGAATTCAAGGAGCCGTTTATCACAGATTTCCGGTTCGCCGCGATCTATCTGCTTTTCTTCTTCTACCTCTGTGTGATGCCCATTCAGCCGGTGTTTCGGATGCGGGTTGAACCGTCCGGAGAGGGGAGCGAACCGGCGAATGATGGCCCGAAAACGGAGCCTGCCACAGAGTGAATCCCGGTGCTGCCTGTCGCCATCCGGGCCCGCCTACCGTACCCGTACCACTTTCCGAATCCACTGATGGTTGGGCGAAGAGAGCCGAATCAGATAGACTCCCGAGGCGATGTGTCCGGGATTCCACAGCATATCGTACTCTCCTTCCGGCAGCCATCGGTGAGCCAGGATCTGTACCCGCCGGCCGGCTGTGTTGAACACCTCCAGGCGGTAGGTTTCCGCCTCCGGTACATGAATCCGAACCCGGGTCTGTTCCCGAAAGGGGTTGGGATAGCTGTTCTGAATTCCCGGCTCCGTTGTGGTGCCTGACAATGATTCGCTTCCTCCCATGAAGGTCATCGCCCCGGCCGCACCGCCCCCTTCGGACAGGTTCACCCTGTTGGCCAGTTCATGCAGAAACCGCTCCAATTCGCTATAGCCATCTTCCGTTCGGCGAATCTGTTGCGTAGGGTCGGACAGATCAACTCCGGTCACTTTGGCCCACTCCGAAAAGAGCTCCTCCACCGGCCGCTGTGTGGGTTCCTGGGCCGACCACCCGAACACCTGGCCGGGATGGTTGATGTGCCCGCCTTCTCCCCGTCGCACCTCTTCAGCCAGCCGTTGATCGGTCTGGTCCCGGGCCGGCAGTGTGGCTCCGACCTCATCCAGTAATTCCAGCAGGGTATTGGTCTTTCTGGTTGAGGTTTGGGGTGCACCAAACGGAGTGTCGGATCGAATCTCTTCTTCGAAGGCAAGCCCGGACTCTTCGTCGGCCACCATCTGCCAGTTATCACCCGTGGCCTCCGGGCTGCGACTGGTGCGATTACCGTGCAGAAAAATCCGGCCGTTGTACACCCGGGTTTGCGAGGTGCGCCGGACAGAGATTTCGTGGTCGTATCGGCTCTCCGGCCCCTCGAGGATCAGGTTGTAAGCCAGATTGACCGTCTGCTCGTCCGTGTTGTCGCTGAACAGGCGTATGATCCGGTCTCCTCCGTTGTAGATTACGTTATTCCGGAAATCGAGATGCCCATTGGCATTCATGTATGGGTTGCGTTGGTAGTTGTTGATGAAATAC
>JBBDRX010000017.1:0-9549 GCA_040905245.1 Balneolaceae bacterium
AAAAATGTAAAATTCCCGACTGGTACGATTCCGGGTGCATCACCGGACTCCCAGCCAGAAGATCACTCTCCAGCTGGAGTTCGATTGTGTGTACCTGTATCGTAATTCCAGTCGTAATCTCCGCCTCTACAGTCATTACAGCCTGGGTTGTCTGCTGACCGATTGCCATGTGTGAGAACAGCGGAGTCAAGAGAAACAGGACAATTATATATATTGATCGCAGTAACACTATATTGACATTATGATATATAACTGTTAAAAACATTATATATTATTAATATAAAAAAGTGGCAACAGGATGTTTTCTACAGATTCATACAGTTTTTTAAGTCAATATTTTTCTAGTTTAATAGCTTATCCGTTCTTCTACGATGTGTGAACAAAATTGACGTAACGGATGGTTATTACCGAACAGCAGTTGATTACATTTATGAAAGCTGAAGTCAAGGGGTCCAGAAGCTCATTTATATAACCACTTATGTTGTCAGACAACCATGAAAATGAATGAAAAGAGGGAGTATTCCGATAAGCGCGTCCTGATCATGGAAGACGATATGATTCTCACCCTGAGCCTTGAGCTGATGCTCAAAAAGGCCGGGTTACAGCAGATTCACCGGACCCGTACCGGGGAGGAAGCTGTAGAGTTGGCCCGGAATGAATCACTGGATCTCATTGTGGCCGATATTTATCTTGGAGAAGGGATTCTGGGAACAGAAGCTGTCTGGCAGATTCAGGAACATGCGGATATACCGGTGATATACATAACCGGGAATTCGGACATTCAGAACCGCAACGATGCGGCCCGGACTCATTTCATCGATTATCTTGTTAAACCGATTACAAGTGAACAGCTCTACAAAAGTCTGGACAAAGTCTGGCCTTCGGAGTAGATTCAATAATTGAATAACAAATTTGGGACTGTATGTATATGAAACCGATACGCTACATAACGCTGATTTCCATTTTATTTTTAACTTTTGCACTTGTTCCGGCCGAACGTTCTGAGGCTCAGTGGGGAGTGGGAGCCTCCTATGAAAGCCGGGATGAGCATCCGAATAACGGGTTTGGCCTCCGGCTTGAGCGGAAAATTCTGCAGGCTCTTCCGGTTGCCGATTTGTCACTTCGGGCACATGCCAGCTTTTTTAGTGAAGAGATCGACAGCTATGGAGATGCTGGTGACCCGGCAGAGCTTGAGAGTTACGATTTTGGACTGGCAGCGCGTGGTGGTGTAAGTCTCGGAATGCTCTCGCCCTATGTTGGACTCGGACTGGGTAGCGAACGTCTCGAAGCGGTTCGAGAGGGGGTGCAACAGGGATCCTTTGAAAATAACAGTCTATACTGGAATATTTTCACGGGGGCAGAGTTTTCGCTGATTCCACTGGTTAAACCATTTGTCGAATATCGTTTTAGTAAAATGTTCGACGACGATGAGATGGCGTATGGACAAAATGGGCGCTGGGCGATTGGGCTGACCCTGGAATTCTGACTGCCCGTTATACTGTTATGAAGAAGGCAGCCGGTGATGACCGGGTGCCTTTTTTTGTAGGGTTCTTCAAAAGAGAATGCTTATACGTATCTTTGAAGTATCATAATGAGTAGCACAGAGAAACATATCGTAGAGCAGTACGAGTCATTTGAACTGGAGGCTCCTTTGCAGGAGAGTCTTCAGGAGTTGCTGGATCTTTGTCATGAAAACCTTCAGGAGGTGGACGAAGAGCTGATTCGCAAGGCTTTTCGGCTCTGCTATCTCTCTCATAAGGGAATTACCCGGGCATCAGGTGAACCATATTACCTGCATCCGCTGGCGGTGGCAAAGATTGTCGCGACCGACCTGGCCATCGATGATGAATCGGTTGCCGCAGCCCTTCTTCATGATACAGTCGAGGATACACCGGTAACGCTGGAGGATATCCGCTACCTGTTTGATGATACCGTTGCGCATATTATTGATGGTGTTACCAAGATTGCAGGAGTCTTCGAAAGTCGGGATACAAAGCAGGCGGAAGCATTTATGAAAATGCTTCTTTCCATGGCAGAGGATATTCGCGTGGTGTTGATCAAGTTTGCAGACCGGTTGCATAACATGCGCACAATCCATCACCTGCCCAAAGAGAAACAGGTGAAAATTGCCTCGGAGACCATGGAGCTGTATGCACCCCTGGCACACCGATTCGGACTCTTTGAGGTCAAAAATGAGTTTGAAGATCTCTGTTTCAAGGTTATGGATATAAACTCCTACCGCTTTATTGCGCGTAAACTGAAAGAGAAGAGGGAGTCCAGAGAGCAGTTTATTTATGAATTTATGGAGCCGGTCGAAAAAGAGTTGAAGAAGCTCAATTTCCATTTCGAAATAAAGGGCCGGCCCAAACACCTCTACTCTATCTACAAGAAGATGCAGAGGCAGCAAAAGCCATTTGAAGAGATTTATGATCTGTTTGCAATTCGCATCATTCTTGATGAGCCTCATACGAAAGAGGATTGTTGGCGGGTCTATTCCATTATTACTGACTGGTATACCCCTATCCCTCAGCGATTTCGCGATTTTATTTCGGTTCCCAAAGCCAATGGTTACCAGTCACTCCATACTACAGTAATTACCCAGAAGGGGCGAAAAGTGGAGGTGCAGATTCGAACCCGTCGGATGGATCTGATTGCCGAAAAAGGGGTTGCAGCGCACTGGAAATACAAGGAGGGTGCCGGGGGGAATTCCTCTCTGGATCGATTTGTTCATTGGGTTCGTGATGTTCTGGACAATCCGAGGCCGGACGCCGCAACCGAGTTTGTCAAGGATTTTCAGCTGAATCTATATCAGCAGGAGATCTACGTTTTTACTCCGGGTGGGGAGCTCAAGACGTTGCCTCAGGGCGCCTCCTGTATCGACTTCGCATTCGAAATTCACAGTGAAATCGGAGAACGGGCCATTGCCGCGAAAGTGAACGGGAAGATCGTTCCTCTGAGGCAAAAACTGGAAGTGGGAGACCAGGTCGAGATTATTACTGGAAACAAGATCAACCTGAATCCAGATTGGATACATGATGTGGTTACCCACAAGGCGAAATCCAGAATTCGCCAGTTTATCAAGCAGAAGGAGCGAAAAATTGCGGATGACGGACGGGAAATGTGGCAGAAGCGTGCTGCACGCGGCAAGGTGCAGATTTCGGATCAGGAGTTGATGAAAGTTTCGCATCGGTTAAAGTTCGACTCCCCTCAGGATCTTTTCTACGAGATTGGTCTCGGAAAGTTCGATGTTAACGATCTGTATGAGGCGGTCGAACAGTTGAAGAGTAAAGGACGGATCGATCATCCGGACCGACCACAGGAAGTGGAGGGTCAACTGTCGGATGAGGAGTTCCATCAGAAGTTTATCTCTTCTGCACGAGGGGCTGGCAGTCGCCGCGATCTGTTGATCAATGGAGAAGTTGCAGATGTTAAGTACTCCTATGCGAACTGTTGTAATCCGATTCCGGGAGACGAAGTGATCGGGTTTATCAGCCGGGACGGGGATGTGAAAATCCATCGTTCCAGCTGCAACAACGCGCACCATTTGATGCGGACCGATGGTGAACGAATTATTGATGTGAGTTGGGCCCGGACTATCGATAACCAGTTTCTTGCAGCCATCAAGGTAATCGGGGAGGATCGGGTGGGACTGGTGAATGATTTAACGGATGTTGTTTCGAAGTCACTTAAAACCAATATGAAGAGCATCAATGTAAATAGTGATAGCGGGATGTTTGAAGGAATTCTGACAATTTATGTCAATGACCTGGACCATCTGGAGCAGGTGATTCAGCGAGTCAGAAAGGTGGAGGGGATCAAGAATGTACTGCGCTACGAATAGACTTCACAAAATGGATACTGGGTTTTGACAGATCTGTTTGAACCATTAAGTATACTGTTAACAAATCCTTATTCTTTTACCCTTTTTTAATAACTTTTTACCTTTAGCGCTGCTATCTTTATACCTGCTTTGAAAAAAGAATAATACACGGCTATTTCTAATTCCCAAGATGTTACGTTTTATATGATTACCTACACAAAAAGAGATATCGTTCGACGCGTTGCTGAATCCATGGATGTGCCTCTGAATCAGGCAGAACCGTGGGTTGATACCGTAATTGGTGCACTTCGCGGTACGATGATGGATGCCGATCCGACCTGTCGCATTGAACTCAGAGATTTTGGTGTATTTGAAGTCAAGGAAACAAAAGCCAAGCCCAAGGCGCGAAATCCGAAAACCAATGAAGTGATTTACGTGCCTGCACACCGAAAAACACACTTCAAGCCAAGCAAACTGTTAAAGGAATTTCTGCGCCAGCCTCTGGCTGAACTTGAAAAATCCGATAGCTGATTGAAACCGTATGGACGTTTGATAGGAATTGATGTCGGTACCCGGCGTATCGGTCTGGCCCGGACAGATCTGTTACGGATGTCTGTCAACCCTATTGACACATTTTCCCCACAAGAGATCTGGGGGCAGTTGCAGGATCTTGTGGAAGAGTCCAGGATACTGGCTTTTGTGGTGGGTTGGCCAACGTCACTTTCCGGCGAAAAGACATCATCGACAGAGATGGCAGAGCGGTTTATTCGGAAACTTGAAAAAAAGTTTCCCGATATTCCTGTCCATCGGATCGATGAAAGATACAGTTCTGTAGAAGCAGTAGAGCAGATGGTTGCGACGGGTGTTCCCAAACAGAAAAGACGTGAAAAAGGCAGGGTAGACCGGGTTGCCGCCGCTTTGCTGTTACAATGGTTTATGGAACAAAACAGTGAGTTTGATTGATGGCTGTATTGCCAATTATAACGTATGACGATCCGATTCTGAGAAAAGAGACGAAACCAGTTCCCGATGGGGACACGTCTGTCGATGCATTAATCGAGGATATGCTCGAGACGATGCATCACGCACACGGGGTCGGGTTGGCTGCGCCACAGGTGGGCCAACTTTTACAAGTGTTTGTGATGGACGCCGATCCGATAACGGAAGAGCTGGATGAACCGGATTTTGGGCCTATGGTGTTTATCAATCCGGAAGTCGTACACCAGTCGGAACAGACGGTCGAGCTGGAAGAAGGATGTCTGAGTATTCCGGAGGTCCGTGACACAGTTCTTCGCCCGGAGCAAGTGACTATTCGATGGCAGGATCGGTCATCTTCCTCCCGTGAAATGACGTTTGATGGATGGAGTGCCCGTGTGATTCAGCACGAAATGGATCATTTGAGAGGGAAACTTTTCCTGGACTATCTTTCTGCATTTCGGAAACGTCTTCATAAATCCCGGCTCTCCAAAATTGATGCCGGTGAATGGGAGGCCGATTATCCGCTGGCCCCCAGAACCAATAATGCAGATCAATAGAGGTCGATGATGAACAGCGTCTTTATGGGCTCACCGGATTTTGCAATACCGAGTCTGAACGCCCTGCACGATTCGTCTTTTAAGATTCAGGCGGTGATCTCCACACCGGACAAAAGGAGGAGTCGTGGAGGCGTCATGACGTCAACACCTGTTAAGGGCCGGGCGGTAGAACTGGGTTACCCTGTTCATACCTTCGAATCGACCTCGGATCCGGAGATGGAGTCACTTCTTAAGAAGCTAAAGCCGGACTTGTTGGTTGTTGTGGCCTTTCGGATCCTTCCACCGGAGATTCTGAAGATTCCCGAGCGGGGATCTATCAATCTACATGCATCTCTGTTACCCAGGTATCGAGGAGCGGCACCGATTCACTGGGCCATTATCAATGGTGAGGAGGAGACTGGCTGTTCAGTTTTTTTCCTGAATGAGTCGGTCGATACAGGCAATGTCATTCGACAGGTGCGTACCCGAATCGGCCCGGATGAGACGACAGGAGATCTTTATGATCGCCTGAAAGAGCTGGGAGCCACACTTCTCATTGAATCGATTGAACAGATTGTCCATGGAGATGTAGAGGGAGTACCACAACAAGAGATCGAAGCTACACCCGCGCCGAAACTGTATTCTAAGGATGCACATATCGACTTTTCACATCCGTCCTCCGATGTTCACAATCGAATCCGTGGTTTGAGTCC
Source organism: Balneolaceae bacterium (assembly GCA_040905245.1). GTDB lineage: Bacteria > Bacteroidota > Rhodothermia > Balneolales > Balneolaceae > JBBDRX01. The sequence continues at coordinate 6,048 of JBBDRX010000017.1, forward strand.
GTTTCCAGGTGCCTGGGCTCGTTACAAAGGTGAGAAGATGAATCTATACCGATCCAGAAAAGGGCCCGACCTGGACCTGGCTCGTGGAGAATTGCTGTTTGCCGAAGGGCGTTATCTGCTTGCCGGGTGCGGAGAAGGGACGGTGGAACTTCGTGAACTTCAGTTGCCGGGAAAATCCCGTATTTCCGGGAATGATTTCGCCAACGGTTATGACCTGGATACCCGGCTGGAATAGAAAATTTCCGCTTCATCTCTTTTGCAGAAGAGTGGTTGACTAAATCCGATATATTTGAGATATACTGGCAGCTTCAGCAGTATGCTGCTCGTAACCAGTTGAACTGATAAATGTAACGCTACCTGACATGGAGTATCCTCCTCTATTGCAAGCTGCCTGGCAAGGAAATCTGGATGAAGTAAAACGACTTCATGCGAAGGGTGCGTCAATTGATGAGCAGCATAAAAATGGTACGACGGCCCTCATGCTGGCAGCGGAGAAGGGACATCTCAATGTAGTCACCTACTTTCTGGAGAGCGGGGCGGACCCGAAGGCCGAGACCCGGATGGGTGGAACGGCTCTGAACAGAGCCGCTGAAAACGGCAATCTGGAAGTGATGAAGTACCTTCTGGAGAATGATGTGGAAATTGGGGACCTGGCTGTGATTGTGGCTGCCAGAGAGGGCCGGTTGGAAGCGGTTAAACTGTTGATCGGATCCGGAGCCAACATCAATGCTCAGCAGCGTTGGGGCCAGACGGCTCTGATGCTTGCAGCCCGTGAAGGACATACTGAAGTGGTGAAATATCTTCTCGAAAAAGGAGCCAACGTCCGTGTCAAGGACAAGAATGGTGATACCGCTCTCAACATCGCCATTGATAATGACAATGCAGATATCGTGATGCATCTTCGTCGGGCCGGCGCACGTGCCGAAGCCAGAAAAGTTCCCGTGCTTCCGGAAGAGGAGGATGACGATGATTCTGATGCAGACGATATGGACGATGTAATCGTTGAAGATGATGACATCCCCGACGATGTGGGACTGGACGATTAGTCTCTTCTTGCAATGAAAGACTGTTTATCCTGCTGGATGAACCATTTGTGGAGGCCGGAATCTATCGAAGGCGATTTCAGAGCAGAGATCTTGCCAGTGGTGTTTATTTCTATCGAATGGCTGCGAGGGGAGAGAATGGCAGCCAGTTTATGAAAGTAAAGCAGATGACCCTTATACGGTAGATAACAGACCATGAGCTACTCGATTCCGTTTAATTTATGAGTCCTTGGAAAGAATGGATTGAATCATAAATAAACGTTATTTTTCATCCCTGTTTACTAAGGCGGCTTTCGTTCTAATCTGAATTGAATAAGGGAAAAAAGGATATGTCCAAAATAAAAGTTGGTATCAATGGATTTGGCCGAATTGGAAGACTTGTTGCCCGATCCGTTTTACTGTATCAAAAAGATGCGATTGAAATTGTTGGTGTGAACGATCTGACCGATGCTCACACGCTTGCACACCTCTTCAAATATGATTCTGTACACGGAACCTGGCCGGGGGACGTGAAAGCTGAAGGGGAGAATTTGGTCATCGATGGGATGAAGATCGCTATTTCGGCTGAACGGGATCCCTCCAACCTGAAATGGGGACAACTGGGTGCCGAAGTGGTTGTGGAGTCGACCGGAATTTTCAGAGATGATAAAACGGCTTCCAAGCATCTTGATGCCGGAGCGAAAAAAGTGATCATCTCTGCACCTGGGAAAGGCGACATCAAGACCATTGTGATCGGGGTGAATGATCAGGAGATTGACGACAGTTACCAGATCTATTCGAACGCAAGCTGCACAACCAACTGTCTGGCTCCGATGGTAAAGATTTTGGACGAAGCATTCGGTATTGAAAAAGGGTTCATGACAACGGTTCATGCCTACACGGGTGATCAACAGATTGTTGATGGCCCGCACAAAGATCTTCGTCGTGCCAGAGCTGCAGCGCATAACATTATTCCCACTACAACAGGAGCCGCGGCTGCCGTTGGGCTGGTGTTGCCGCACCTGAACGGAAAGCTCGATGGTGGTGCGGTTCGGGTACCTGTACCTGCAGGATCCCTTACGGATTTTACGGCTGTTGTTAAAAAGGATGTTACAGAGGCGGAGGTTCATGAAGCCTTTAAAAAAGCAGCAAGTGGCCCGATGAAGGGTATTTTGGAGTACTCTGAACAGGAGTTGGTCTCTACAGACATCCTTGGTAACCCGCACTCCTGTATCTTCGACAGCGGATTGACCAAGGTAGATGGCAATCTGGTGAAAGTGATCGGCTGGTACGACAATGAAGCCGGATACTCCGCCAGAACGGCTGAACTGATTGCTAAAATTGTCTGATAAAGAGCTGTTTTTGAAGAACAGATCTTCTATTTATTCAGCCTGAAATTAAGAATGGAGACCCCTTACTTGATCTGAACTTGATTGTGCGGGGTTGCTTTCAGGCTGTAAATCGGGGCGTAGCGCAGCTCGGTAGCGCGCATCGTTCGGGACGATGAGGTCGCAGGTTCAAATCCTGTCGCCCCGACTCATCTACAAAAACATTGTTCGTTCTACCTACCGTTTATGTGGATATGTATCCACGACCAGGTGATGGAGGATAACATGAGAGGCTTCGAATCGATTGCGCAGGCAGTGCCTGCGCCCTGTCGCCCCGACTCATCACCCACATTATTACCACATCAACGCAATGCCTGTTCGACATCGGCCAGGATATCGTCTGGATCTTCGAGCCCCACAGCGATTCGGACAAGCCCTGGTGAGATCCCGACGGCAGCTCTCTCCTCATCACTTAGCTTGGAGTGTGTGGTAGATGCCGGGTGAGTGACGATGGTTCGTGTATCCCCGAGGTTGGCCGAGCGGGAAAGCATCTGAACGTTGTCGATAAACCGTTTGGCTGCATCGAACCCTCCCTGGATTTCAATGCAGACAATTCCTCCACCACGCTTCATCTGTTTCTTGGCAAGTTCTATTTGCGGATGTGAGTCGTGGAATGGGTAAATGACTCTCTCGATCCCTTTCTGGTCGGAAAGAAAGGTAGCCAGTTTTTCTGCATTGTCGCAGTGCCGGTCCATGCGCACCGGAAGGGTTTCAAGGCTTTTACTGAACATCCAGGCGTTAAAAGGGGAGAGGGCTGGTCCGGAGTGGCGCGTAAAGGACTGAATCGGGTCAACTAGTTCCTGGTCTCCGACAATCACTCCACCAATTCCCCGGCCCTGGCCGTCTATGAATTTGGTTGCCGAGTGAACGACCAGGTTCGCACCATAATCCATTGGTTGTTGCAGGTACGGTGTGGCGAAACAGTTGTCTACAATCAGAATCAAATCGTGAGCCTTTGCCAGCTTCCCTGCCCATTCAAGGTCAATCAACCCCAGTCCCGGATTTGAAGGTGTTTCCAGAAACAGCACTTTGGTGTTCTCCTGTATCAGGCTTTCCCAGCTGCCGGTATCGGTCACGTCGGCATAGGTGACG
>JBBDRX010000017.1:9559-10712 GCA_040905245.1 Balneolaceae bacterium
CAGGCTTTCCCAGGAGTCGGTTTTATCCAGGTCTGCATACGTAAACGAGATGCCCCACTTCGGGAAAATCTGACTCAGGATCTGATGGGTTGAACCGAACAGTGAACGGGCGGCGACAATGTGATTCCCCTGTTCCAGGTGTGCGGCCAGGGAGGAGAAGACGGCAGCCATTCCAGAGGCTGTGGAAACCCCTGCTTCGGCCTTCTCCAGCAGACACATTTTGCGTATGAATTCGTCGGTATTGGGATTCGAATATCGGCTGTAGACATTTCCCTCTATTTCGCTGGCAAAGAGAGCTCTTGCCTGATCCGCTGAATCGAACAGGTAGCTCGAAGTCAGGTAGATGGGTGTAGAGTGTTCCCGCTCCCTGCTCGTCTCTGTTTGCGTGCGAATTGCGTCTGTTTCAAACTTTTTTCCAGGCATAGTCTACAAGTCGGTTTTCAGCAGGTTATCTGAAACATTGTGGATTGAAATCGGAAGGGGAGAATGGCGGTTGAACCAGCCGGCCCCGGACGGTTCAACCCTCTTCATCAAGAATTTCAAAACTGTGAGTGATCGTGGATCTGGCTTCGAGTGCCTTGGATACAGAGCAGTATTTCCCGACGGAAAGGTCGATGGCTCGCTCTACTTTGGAGGGATCAAGATCTCCCCTCAATTGAAAATGCATATGTATAGTTTTGTACTCGGACCAGGTCTCCTTTGGCTGACGGTCTCCATCCACTTCCACTTCAATGGTTTTCAGGTTCTGTCGCTGTTTTTTCAGAATCCCGACGATGTCGATCATGCTGCATCCTCCCGCTGCTGCCAGAAGAAGCTGCATCGGGCTCATACCACCCTCAAGGCCACCAATAGTTCGTGTCCCATCCATTCGTATGGCGCCACCTTCTTCATTGGTGGCTTCCATGTGGCGTTCGCCTTCAAGTTTTTGAACGGTGATTTTCATAAACGTTCATGAATTGAGTTGACGTCAGATGTAGTTGACAAGGTAAGAAAATGGAAGAGGAAAGCGGAAGGTGTTTGATGTATTCATTGGCGTACACCCCTGGTTCTGGCCGGAAGAACCGGGCTATATCTGTACGGGTCAAAGAGCAAGGAGTAAAAGGTACATACGCGAGAGATATCCGGCTATTGGCCCAATTCTCTCCCGTGCATT
>JBBDRX010000018.1:0-10649 GCA_040905245.1 Balneolaceae bacterium
CCGACGACCGGCGGTTTACAAAACCGCTGCTCTACCCCTGAGCTACACTGGCCTCATTTGACCTCTGCCACAAAACAGTAAATCAAGGTACAATGAGCCAGACTCTGACCCACGCTACACCAAAACAGATCAGTCCGCTGCCCTGATGGCGAAAGACCCGAAATTTAAAAACATTCTACCTCTGAGTCAAGACACAACCTGCCTTTTTTACTCTCCCACTGACCTCTCTTTGGAAAATCGCCCTTTCACATACCAGTAGATCCCGAAAATCAGCAGTAATCCGGCAATTATCCATCCATATATCTGCAACCATCGCCCAATCTCCTGCCAGTTCTCATGAACAAACCAACCTGCACTCAAAAGCACGAAATTCCAGATCAGAGAACTGACTGCACTGCTGAGAATGGTTGTCTTGATCTTTGTCCGATAGATACCGGCAATCAGTGAGATGACTGATCGCGTCCCGGCCAGAAAACGGTTGGCAATGATCACCCACTGCCCCCAGCGTTTCACCCAACGTTTCCCCCGATCAATATAGTCCTTGTCGAACCATCTCGAGAGCCAGAATGCCTCTCCGCCCTGATCGATTCGATATCCCCAGTAACTACCCACTCCATACATTGTCATAAAGCCCATAACAGACGAAGCCGTGGTCAGTATAAGTAACGTTTCGAACTCGACAACCCCTTGTGCTGCAAGATACCCGCCAAAAACCACCAGCATATCCCCCGGCATGGGAGGAATCAGATACTCCAGATAGGCGATCAAAAAGAAGATTACGTAGATACTGCCCGGGCCAAGCGTATAGATCCAGCCAACAAGTTCGTCCAAAAAAAATTCCATGCTCTCGATCAATCCGATTCAGGGATACGTTCTACCAATACGACGGCATGGGCGGCTATTGCTTCTTCTCTTCCTATTGGCCCCGCCTTTTCATTCGTTGTCGCTTTCACAGAAACTGCTTCGGCAGAGATTTTCAGGATTCCACCAATACGCGTCCGAATCGACCCCACATGAGAGCGCAGTCGTGGCACTTCTGCTACAACCGTAGAATCAATATTGACAACCCTCCACCCTTTTTCCAGGATCATACGGTACACCCGAGTCAGAAAAAGAGAACTGTCCCCATCCTTCCATACAGGATCGCTGTCCGGAAAATGGGCTCCGATATCTCCAAGTGCCAGAGCGCCAAGAAGTGCATCTGTAATTGCATGCAGCAGGACATCTGCATCCGAATGTCCCAAAAGTCCTTTCTCAGAGGGAATTTTCACACCACCAATCCAGCAGGCTCTCCCCTCCACCAACCGGTGAAGGTCATATCCATATCCAATTCGCATAACCGATCGGCTCCTCCACTTGAACCGGGCCGCCACTCATTTCGTCAGCATCAACTCAGCGAGCTTGAAATCGGCTGGCCAGGTAATTTTAAAATTATCTCTCGACCCCTCAACAATATGAACATCTGCACCGATATTCTCTACAAGAGTAGCATCATCCGTCGTACGCTGTCCCTCAGCCGGAGGCTGACGGTAAGCTCGCCGGAGCAGTTCTGCCTGAAAGACCTGCGGCGTCTGGGCCTTCCAAAGCTCATTCCGATCCGGAGTCGACACAACAACCCCTTGATTTGACACCCTCTTCACCGTATCTGTAACCGGAATTGCCAGAATTGCGGCACCATACCGCTCCGCTTTCAGAAGACACTGCCGAACCTGTTCGGGCCGGATAAACGGCCGAACAGCATCGTGTATAACGATCAGGCCTGCTACTTCGGAAACAGCTTCAAGTCCTCTTCGAATAGAGTCTTCTCTCTCCAGGCCGCCTTCCCTCCACTCCAGTGTTACACCCGATGAAAAAAGAGGGCGCAGCCGTTCCACTACTTCAAAATAGTCAGATGTCGTCACTACGACAACCTGGACAAGTTCCTCCAGAGAAGCGAATTGCCGAAGTGTATGTTCAAGTATGGTTCTTTCGGCTATACGGCGAAACGGTTTGGGAACACCTCCCCCCATCCGGCTACCCGAGCCAGCTGCCGGAATGATGAGTGAAAAGGTTCGTTTTCCCACAACCGTCGGCCATTCCCTCTACACAATCAACATTGCGTCACCAAAGGAGAAGAAACGGTACCCCTCCTTCTTCGCCTCTTCGTAGGCTTCCATCAGAAAATCATACTCTGTAAAAGCAGCAGCAAGCATAAGCAGTGTGGATTCGGGACGGTGAAAATTGGTAATTAACGCTTCCGTGATTTTAAAATCGTACGGCGGGTAGACAAACTTGTCAGTCCAACCTGTTCCAGGCTTGGACATCCCGCTTGCCATTACACTTGTTTCGATCACCCGTACGGCTGTCGATCCACAAGCCACCACCTTGTTTTTCTTGCTCTTGAGTGCCTCGTTGATCTTGTCCGAACTCTCTTGGGAGATAAAGTAATTTTCTGAATCCATTCGATGCTTGGTAAGGTCTTCCACCTCTACCGGCCGGAACGTCCCCCAGCCAATGTGAAGTGTCGTCGGCACGAATTCGACCCCCTTCTTTTTCAACTTTGCAACAAGTTTATCCGAAAAGTGCATTCCGGCGGTCGGGGCGGCAACAGCTCCCCGCTCGGTTGCAAAAATGGTCTGATATCGCTCTTTATCCTCTTCGACCGGCTCCCGTTCGATATAGGGAGGCATCGGCATTTCACCAATACGGTCCAGAATTTTGTACAGATCTTCATTGGGTCCTTCGTACAGAAAACGGATTGTCCGACCTCTCGAAGTGGTATTGTCAACGACTTCTGCCATCAGCTCGTCGCCAAAATAGAGTTTGTTTCCGATTCGGATCTTTCGTGCAGGTTCAACCAAAACATCCCAGAGCATATTTTCCGGCTGAAGTTCACGTAGCAGAAATACCTCGATATCGGCATCCGTCTTCTCCTTTTTCCCTTTAAGGCGGGCTGGAAAAACCTTTGTATTATTGTAGACAACCACATCTCCCTTCTTCAGATATTTGTGAATATCCGAAAACTTCTCGTGTGAGATAGACTTCTTCTCCCGGTCCAGTACCATCAGACGGGAAGCGTCTCTGGGTTCTGCAGGTTTCTCAGGAACATTCAGATCTTCAATTTCAAACTTGAAATCTGTAAGTTTCATTTTCATAACAAGTAGCGAATTTGTGAGATCCCTTTTGTCGGGCAAAAGAACGATAAACCAGTAAAAAACCTGTTCCGAGCTCGTATAATAGCCTAAAAATATAGGCTATTTTCGACCTTGCCACAAACACAATGCAAACAGAGTGGCCATGAATAGCCGACATCCGGGACATACCCCCCACTCTGCCTCCGACCCCCGGCCACAGAAACTCTGCTTGTAAACGGATATTTACTAATACTTCTCCATTGATTATACTTAATCAGCAGGAAGATGCGTTTTGTATTCAGTAGGAAGCCTTATGAAAACGTTACTATTTACTCTGGTATTACTCACATTTGGTACCGTATCGGTCACAGAAGCCCAACTTCGGGACGATCTTCCACGATCCGGCGACCTGACAGGAACTATCTATGAGACGGACAGCTCTACAAATCACAGCTTTGGAGATCTGTTCAACAGCCTCAATATGGAGATGGGGCATTCATATAGCATGAGCATCGGAAGTGTCGGTGGCCAGTATCACAGTGTCAATGCCTACACCAACCATATGGCATTCGGACTCTCTGATAATCTGACCGGCAACCTGGATGTGTCGTTTCTCCACTCTCCATTCGGCAGCTCTTTCAGTGGCATGGGCATGGGGGGAGGGAATCTCGGATCCAGAGTCGTGATCGACCGTGCACAACTTGACTACCAGATTTCACCTAACACGCATTTGTCTGTTCAATTTTCTCAACGCCCCTACACTTCAAGCTATTTTGGCAGATCTTCCGGCATGTTGGGAAGAAGAAGCAACTTCTGGTATTAAAACAGAATGGGAGAACCTCTGAAAGAGCAGGATGGTTTTGTACTTAATGCAGCAATAGGCTTCCTGAGTGTTCTGCTCCTTCTTCTGCTGGCTGCTCTTGCGGTTCGATTTGTCTACCCGCGAATTGAAAGCAGCCGAACTGCGGAAGATCCTATCCTGATCAGTGATGTCATCCAGCTGGAAGTACTGAATGGATGCGGAATTCCCGGAGCTGCCAGCACCATGACCCGCACCTTAAGAGAGTACGGGTTTGATGTCGTTGAATCCGGTAATTTTGACCATTTCAATATAGCCGAAACCATTCTGATTTCGAGAAATGGAAATATGGAAAATGCAACGAGAGTCGCCAATGCACTCGGCATTCCGGAAGATCGTATCCTCCGGGAAACATCCGATGATTTTTTTCTTGACGCCACACTCGTAATCGGTTCAGATTTTGAAACACTCGCTTCTCATTAAACAGTACTTATGACCTCACAACCCGAGACAGCTTCCGGCCAATTTACCTCACTACATCCCGACCGAACCGCAGACTCCAAACTGTTATTAGACACCATTTGTGAAGCCCTCCTTGAGAGAAAAGCGAAAGAGATCACCCTTCTTGATGTTCGTGATCTGACCACTCTGACGGACTACTTTATTATTTGTCACGGAACGTCCGATACTCAAATTGGCGCCATAGCGAAGAATGTCATGGAGCAGACCAAAGAAAAATTGGGAGAACGCGTCTGGAAGCAGGAAGGCCTCGAACGCCGCTCATGGATCATTCTGGATTATGTAAATGTCGTAGTCCACATCTTTAATGAGGAGAAGAGAGCTTATTACGGCATCGAAAAGATGTGGAATGACGCCGTCAAAACAGAGATTAGCGATTCCCGACCGGCTTCGGAGGGATAACCTCGGATTCCCGGCCGATCCGAGTCCGGCTACCAGCCGGACAACTCAATAACTTCGGCCCTGGCCCTCATGAATATCTCGTTTTCCAGACCGTCGCTCGTGGTATTGGCCCTGGTTCTCCTTGTCGGACTGGCCTACACCTTGTTCGAAACGGATACAATTTTCTCCGGCCCGGACAGTAACAATCCGGCAGAGCAGATGGAGGCAAGCCTTGAACTTGCAGATGAACTCTTCCAGTCCCTGCATCAGGAGTTTCGGAATAACACGCTGGACCTGAAAGAGCAGATTGGCAGGCTGGGCCCGGACAGTTTCTCAAGACAGACGATCTATCAACATCTGTCTGAGACTGATTTTTGGGGAAGTGCTATCTACAGAGGGCAAGAGCGTCTGGCGTGGAGTGGCTTCGACCCGACAACCCAGGCAATCGGACAGCTTCCGGAAGACTCTCTTGCTGTCCGGATTGAGCAGCAGGAAAATGTGACCTTGATGGTCGCCGAAACCACCTTTCGATCTGGCGATAACCGTTTTACACTTGTCACAGCAACACGATTATCACAAAACAATGTTATTCCGATTGCACGGGATCAGGAAACCGATCTCTCAAGCCATCCGAGACTGGCCAAGCACTACCCGGTTGAATTCTCGTTTTTTGACCCTCTTCCGGAACACAGTTACTCTTACAGATCCAGGCCGCTTGCCCTCTCACCCGAAGATTCCGCAGGAGTGGTATATGCCCTCTACGATCATTCTCCCGAGTACCAGAAGAAGCTGGAAACGGATCAGAGCCGTCTGCGAACACTGTTTCATATCAGCTTTTTTCTGCTCGGTTCTCTACTTTTTTTCCTGATTTCCTCTTCATTGCGGTCCTGGACCGGGTTGTCTGTACAGCTACTGACAATCGGAGCGACCTGGTACCTTTTCGGAACCTCGGAGGTACCCGTCCACTGGATTCCACTTTTTTTCAATTCAATTGATCCTGACCAGATTCAGGCTATGCAAGCGGTCTCCTACTATGCGACTCACGCCCTGTTTACCTTTTTCGTCTCCTTTACCGTTATTACAACGCTGACCAAAAAATGGCGGTTGTCGGAACCCAATAGTTTCTTCTACACCATTTTTCGAGCTGTACTTGTCTCTCTGGTAAGCCTCACACTTATTCTTTTTTTCCTGATCACCACGTATCAAACCGGAGAAAAAGCCGGTATTGCTCTCTTTGATCTGGAGCTCCTTCCTGAGCTCGACAGCTGGATTCTCTTCATCGCCACCGGTTTTTTTCTCTGTTCTATCACAGCCCTTACTATTACGCTGTGGTGGGTACTCTTCATTGCAGAGCGCGACAAGACGACCCTTGTCGCTCTTATTGCAGGCATTTGCTTTCTGGTTTTCTACTCTCTTTCCGATCAGTTCCTGGAGTTTTCTCTACTGGAAGGCCGGGTGATTATCCTCTCGCTCGGACTGTTTTTGACCTCCATTCTGTCTGCCATTTTCATCTACAACCGGCCGGAGTCGTTTTTTCAGCTGTCCGGCTTCCGGCTGCTGCTGCTGATCTCCCTCTTTACCTCTGTATGCGGCTATCTGATCTACTCCATGACGGAGGAAAAGCGCCTTGACCAACAACTGCTCACAGCAGCTGAAGAGTTTTCATTTGATGAAGACCTGGAAGCCCGTGAAATAACGTTTCAACTCCTCTCTTCGATCGAGGAACAGATGATCTTTCTTACTTTCATGGATATCGAAGTGAGGCCGGCCGCCGTCCGCGCCCAGTTTCAACGCGCCATTCGAAACAGCCTGGCAGAAAGCTGGAGACGATATTCGTTCGACATTCAGCTGCTGTCTCCTGCGGGGGAACAGCTCGGAAGTTATGCGACCAGCCTCGACTCTCCGGGAAGTCGTTTTTACGATCTATTCAGAATGCAGACTTCCTATCAGCAGGAACAAATTCGGAGGGAAAACAACCGGCCTGTCGTTCAAAGTGTTTCCGAATCGTTCAGCGGATACGATTATGAAACTCTGTATCGTGGATGGATTCCGGTTTATGACGAAATTAACCCGACCCGAATCATCGCATGGATAGCTGCTACCATCTATCTGGAACGGCCGGATTTCAACAAACCGATCCGTGCCGTACTGGCAGCTGCCAACGAAGATGAGTGGAAGCGATCCTACTACCTTGCCTCCTTCAGAGACGGAACTCTTTACCGGGACTCCGTCCAGGGTATCTACTCCGGACAACCACGATATAATCGGCTTTCGGGACGCGAACGGGAGATTGCTCAGTCAGATTCGATTGCATTTATATCCAACCAGACTCGTCAGGGGGGCTTCCGCGAGGTTCTGCTTCAACAAAACGATCAATCCATCATAAAGGCCAGCACTCCACTGCCCCGGTTCAACCATCATCTTTTCTCCATTTTCCGTTTTGCATTTATCACACTTGTAGCCGGAACTACACTGTTTCTTCTTCTGTCGTTACTCGGCCTGTCTTCTTTTAAACTTTTCGGGATGAACCGCTCTTTTCGAAGCCGGCTTCTGGATGGACTGGCTGTAGGAACACTTCTGCTACTTTTGGTCTTGATCTCTGCAACTTATTTTGTAATGAGTCACCAAAACGAGCGAACCCTTGAAAAAGAGATCATCACCAAACTGGACAGCCTGGCCGAAACGTTCCAGGCCAGTGAACAGGATCTTCGTATCGGTTCCGGGCCACTGGCCAGGGCCGTTGCCCCACTCAACTCAGATGCAATTCTCTATCGGGATGGCATTGTAGCCGAATCCACTACACCACAAATTTTTCAGCAACACCTGCTTCCCGGCCTGCTTCCGTTTACCGTCTATGACTACCTCTACAACCGACAGAGAGACCATATCATCGAAACGATCCGGATCGGAGACCAACCCCTGCTCATTGGTTACAGAATCCTTTCGGGGCCGGAAGGAGAACCGGTCGGGGTAGCCTCGATCCCCACATTTCTGGAGTCCCCCCTCTATCGGGAACAACTCCTGGAGACAACCAGCTACCTGCTGGTACTCTATCTTCTGATCATAGGCGGCTTTATTTCTGTAACGGTATTGTTCGCGAACCAGGTAACTCGCCCGCTATCCAGCCTCAGGGAGGGGTTGAACAAGATTTCCGGTGGAGACTTGGAAACCACCCTGCCTGTTCGAAGTCAAGACGAAATCGGTGAACTTTCGTCCGCCTACAACACCATGGTCCGGAAGCTTCGGGAACTGCAGGCCGAACTGGCTGTTGCAGAGCGAGAGGCAGCCTGGAGAGAAATGGCCCGACAAATCGCTCATGAAATCAAAAACCCTCTGACTCCTATCAAGCTGAATCTACAACACCTGAAACGTCAACTGGACCAGAGTGAGGAAACTCCGGAATCGACTCGGAAGCTGGTCAACCGGGTTACGGAATCCATCATCGGACAGCTCGAATCCCTGAACAGAATCTCTTCCGATTTTTCCTCTTTTGCTCATCCGGTTCACCAGCCTTTCGCTACTTTTGATCTGAACCAGATGGTCCGTTCAGTCGTCCGGCTCTATCATACACAAGATGGCCACACCGTTCGGCAACAACTCTATCCAAAGCCTGTTCCGATTCACGGCTCTGAAGATGACCTCCGCCGAGCTCTTGTCAATCTGATCAAAAACGGCCTTGAGGCGAGCGGAAAAGATGGCATACTTACAGTCCGAACAGACCTTCAACGATCCACCGCGTTTCTTCAGGTAGAGGACACCGGCTCCGGAATTCCCGAAGAGCTGAAGAAACGAATCTTCACCCCTAATTTCTCTACCAAATCGAGTGGGACCGGGCTAGGGCTGGCCATTACCCGAAAAATTGTAGAAGCGCACAACGGATCCATTTCCTTTGAATCGGACCCGGATCACGGCTCAACCTTCACCATCCAGCTTCCGACATCCTACAGTTTACCAAAAGGATAACGGTATTATCACTTCCATCGCAGCTGCATTATTCGTACTATTGCAGGTTCGAGTCTTCCCGAACAAACCTGAACAGATGAACGGCCCGGATCCCGGGCCACAGCTGCTATGAAACGGATGGATCCAGCGCTCCGGGAGCGCATTCAAAAAGAGGCCAAAACCACACTCCGGGTCGGGCTGCCCATTATCATCGCTCAGCTTCTTCAGATGTCCATGAATTTTGTGGATACTGTGATGGCCGGACGGCTATCTGCTCTGGATCTGGCTGCTGTAGCGATTGGTTCCAGTATTCTTCTCCCGTTCCTGGTATTCGGGCTCGGAACCGTCATGGCTGTCAACCCGATTGTGGCCCAGAACTTCGGCAGCCGCCGGTTCGACCAGATTGGGAGCAACGTACGGCAGACACTCTGGATCAGCCAGATCATCGCCCTTCCATTCTTTTTTGCCACGCGAAATCTGAACCTGCTAATGGTCTGGATTGGCGTGGCCCCGGAGATTATCCCGATTGCCGAGGGCTATCTTCTGGCTATCTCGTGGGGCCTGTTCCCTGTCATGGCGTACGGAGCACTTCGCTACTTTAACGAAGGCATGTCAGTTACACGGCCGGGTATGTACGTCGCTCTGATTGGCACCCTTGCCAATATCCCCCTCAACTACATTTTTATGTACGGCAAACTGGGAATCCCGGCTCTGGGCGCAGTAGGCACCGGCTATGCATCCACGATAGTCTATCTTCTCATGTTTCTCTCTATTCTGACCTTCACATTTAACTTTAAACCATACAGACGCTTCTACATTTTTGACCAGTTTCGTCTTCCGGATCGGGCCCATTTTCGCGAAATGCTCACCATCGGTATCCCGATCGGAGTGAGTGCTACGATGGAAGTTACCATGTTTGCTGCTGTCAGCCTTTTGATGGGTACATTGGGAACCATAGCTGTGGCCGGACATCAGATCGCCATCAACGTTGCCTCTCTTGCATTTATGATTCCTTTTGGCCTCTCCATGGCAATTACAGCCAGAGTCGGCCAATCTGCAGGCAAAAACCGTCTGGATGAAGCACGGTTCCGAGGCTTGGTCGGTATCGCCCTCTGCACCTTTTTCATGACTCTGACAGCTCTGCTGATGGTCCTGTTTCCGGAGCCGATCATTTCCATTTACACAACAGACCAGCCGGTTCGGGATGTTGCCTTGCAACTCCTCTTCATGGCGGCCATCTTCCAGATCTCCGACGGTCTTCAGGTCGGGGCGTTCGGTGCCTTGCGCGGGTTGAAAGACACCCGGTTTCCGATGGTGGTTAACATTTTTGCCTACGGAGCCGCCGGACTGAGCCTTGCCTGGTACCTGGGTATCTATCTGGAGTGGGGAGCGCTCGGCCTCTGGATCGGGCTTATTGTTGGACTCTCGCTTACCGGACTTTTCCACAACCTTCGATTTCTCTACAAGACCCGGCCGGCAGAGAAAAAGACAACAGAGGAGTAGCGAACGAAATGACATCGCACTCTTGTTAAACCCTCATACAGCTCATTCGCAACAGGAACAGGAGCGCCATGGCCGGTTACATCACACACATTGCCACTACCCATCCTGACTATCGCTACCGGCAGGACGAAATCAGTGAGGTGATGCAGCAGCGTGTCGCTACCACCGATCTGGAACGACGAATCATACAGAGGATCTATGCCCGTTCCGGAATCGAAAACCGCTACTCCGTACTCGGGGATTTCCTCTCCAAAAAACCTGGAGAACTCTACACAACCGCTGGTACTCAAACGGCTACTACAGGAGAGCGGAACCAACTTTACGAGCAGAAAGCTCGTGAACTGTTTTTGAAAACCGGCCAAGCACTGCTGAACCAGGGCGGGCTCTCTCCC
>JBBDRX010000019.1:0-10402 GCA_040905245.1 Balneolaceae bacterium
GGCGACCCCCACCTTGGCAAGGTGATGCTCTACCACTGAGCTATTCCCGCTTGTTGGTATATTCACCTGTGTGTTGACACCTTCTTCACAAAACAGTTTAGCGTCATTTCAGGTACTGCAGAATAAGTTCCAATATAAGGCCTTTTCGGCTTTCCAATCAACGTGAATTCGAAAAAATCACTTCTCAATAAGGCTGGATCGTCTCGTTCCGTTTGGGGCCGGTGGAAATAATTCGGAACGGAACGCCGAGAAACTCTTCTGCAAAGTGAATATACTCTCGTGCCTCTTTGGGCAAGCCTTCCAGGGAAGAGATATCTCGTGTGGTTCCGTCCCAGCCGGGCAGCGAATGATAAATCGGTTTTACTTTGGCCAGTTTTTGGCAAGAGTAGGGGAAGTGGCTGGTTCGCTCACCGTCAATCTCATATTCGGTGCAGACACTCAGCTCATCAAAATGGTCCAGAACATCCAGTTTTGTAAAGGCAATTTCCGTCAAGCCATTCAGGTTTACTGCGTACTTGAGTGCAACCAGGTCCAGCCATCCACAGCGTCTTGGGCGGCCGGTGGTCGCTCCGAATTCTGCACCATGTTTACGCAGGAGTTCGCCGGTTTCGTCTGTCAGCTCTGTGGGAAACGGCCCGTTCCCTACACGTGTACAGTACGCCTTGGTAATCCCCATAACATGGTTAATCGCTGTAGGCGGGATGCCGCTCCCGGTGCAGGCGCCCCCGGCAGTCGGAGAAGAGGAGGTTACGTACGGATAGGTTCCGTGATCCAGATCCAGCAGGCTTCCCTGTGCGCCTTCAAGAAGGATGTTTTTTCCCTGGGCGACGGCGTCATGAAGCTTTTGGGTCGTATTGCAGATATAGGGTGCAAGCCGCTCCAGACAGGGCTTCAAGTCTTCGAACATCTGATCGGCATCCAGCTCGGGCTCTTTGTAGATATGCCGCAGAGCCTTGTTGATATCGGCCAGGTTCTTGTCCAGCTTCTTCTTGAGCTCTTCGGGTTCGAGCAGGTCTCCCATACGGATGCCCACTCTCGAAACCTTGCTGACGTAAGCCGGGCCGATTCCTCGCCCGGTCGTGCCAATGGCATCCGCCCCCCGGCTCTTCTCCTTGACCCGGTCCAATAGCTGATGGTAGGGGAGAATCACGTGTGCAGACTCGCTGATCAGCAGTTTTCCTTCCAGCTGAACGCCCATGGATTCGATATGGTCGATCTCTTCCAGAAGGGCTTTGGGGTCAATAACGACTCCGTTTCCGATAACACAGGAGGCCTCTCCGTTGAACATGCCGGAGGGGATCAGGTGAAGGACCACTTCCTTGTCGTCAAATTTCAGGGTGTGGCCGGCATTGGCTCCTCCCTGGTATCGTACAACGAAGTCTGCCGACTTGCTCAGCAGATCGACCACCTTTCCTTTTCCTTCATCACCCCATTGGGCGCCAACGACGATTCGTACAGCCATAATGATCTCAAAAAAAAAGAGGTGGCAGCCACCCCTTTTCTGTATTAATTGATGCAGTATATGTGTTTAGTCTTTCTCAAACGACTTAACCGCCTCTTCCACAGATGTGAAATGCTTAAATACGGTAATCAGTTTGGTTACAACCAGCAGGCTCTCAATTTTGTCGGTCGCATTCGCAATGCGAAGGTCTCCACCTGCTTTGCGTACGGTTGTCAACCCGCCGATGAGCATTCCGAGACCGGAGGAGTTCATAAAGCCAACTTTTCCAAGGTCTGCGACAATATTGGTTTTGCCTTCGTCGATGAGTTCATGCAGGGTTTTGTTCAGTTTGACGGCATCCGGCCCGCCCATCACATTTCCCTTGAATTCAAGGATAACAGAATTGTACTTCTCGGAAACTTTAAAACTCATAGGTCACTCCGGTTAATTGAGTTGGATCAGTGTTTCTGAAGAGCCCGAATCAGGCGGCTTCTTTTGCCACCCGCTTTTTCTCGAGCTCTACGACCAGAGCGCTAGCTACAAAGAGCGAGCTGTAGGTACCCAGAATGACACCAATCATGAGTGCAAATGAAAATCCTTTCAGAACTTCACCGCCAAAGATAAACAGCACGGTCACTACAAACAAGGTGGTAACCGATGTAATGACGGTCCGGCTCAGGGTATCATTCAGGCTTTTGTTGATCATATCCTGAAACGGCATCGTCTTGTAAATAATGGAGTTCTCACGAATTCGGTCAAAAACGACCACCGTATCGTTCAGGGAGTACCCGACGATGGTAAGGAAGGCCGCAATGATCGACTGCCCGATGGTCACATCGAAGGGAGCGAACTCACCCAGAATGGTGAATATCCCCAGAACAATGATCACATCATGAAAGAGAGCGGCGACCGCACCGGCGGAGAAATACCACTTCTTGAAACGGATCAGAATGTAGATAAAGACAATGGCCAGAGCGAAAATAACCGAGTTGAGTGCGGCGATACGCAGGTCTTCGGCAAATCGCGGCCCGACGATATTGGTCATGATCACTTCATAGGAATTGTCGGGGTAGAGTTCGGTCAACGCACTTTCGATGATACCCCGAATGGCGGTGATTTCCCCTTCGGCATCGGTCCGGATCATAATCTCTCGCTCCGAACCGTATTCGCGAACTTCCGGCTGGGCGTCGAGGGGTTCTGTCAGATTGGTACGCAACTCAACCACGTTCATAGGTTGCTCGAATTCTATGACGTACTCTTTCCCGCCACGGAAGTCGATTCCGTAGTTCAGCCCCAGAAAGAAAATGGCGAACAGAGAGACCAGCACCATGGCGCCGGATACAAAATAGGTGATGTTGTGTACCTTGATGAAATCAAAACTGGGTGTTTCAAACCATCTCATAATCGTATTCCTCGTTACTTGTGTTGATAATTAGGTTGTGCCGGAATCATCCGAAACTGAGTTTGGCGTTCTTCTTTCGGGTGAGATAATCGATGATTATTCGAGTGATGACGATGGCACTGAACAGGGAAGCTGCAATCCCGGCCATCAGCGTAACGGCAAATCCCTTGATCGGGCCCATTCCAAAACTGTAGAGAATGATCCCGACGAAAAATGTGGTGACATTCGCATCAACAATAGCGCTCATGGCATTGGAGTACCCACTGTCAATCGCTGCCTTTAGCGTTTTGCCGGAACGAAGCTCTTCCCTGATCCGGTCAAAAATGAGTACGTTGGCATCCACAGCCATACCGATGGTCAATACAATGCCCGCAATACCGGGAAGTGTAAGTGTCGCCTGAAATCCGGCCAGAATCCCGAGGATGAAGATGATATTCAGGAGCAGAGCGACATCGGCGATGGCTCCTCCTTTATGGTAGTAGAAGACCATGAAGAACGCGACGGCGATGAGTCCGAAGATCACAGAGTAAAATCCGGCTTTAATGGAAGCCTCTCCAAGGGTTGCTCCCACCGTTCGCTCCTCGATGATGTCCAACGGAGCCGGCAGGGCCCCGGATAGCAGGATGTTCACCAAATCCTCCGCTTCAGACAGGCCATCGAGTCCTGTAATGGAGGAGCGGCCATTATTGATTCGGCTCTGTACGGTCGGGTAGGAGAAGACGTAGTTGTCCAGTACGATTGCGACCGGACGCCCGATGTTGGCACCGGTGATGCGGGCCCATCGCCGGGCACCCTCCGTGTTCATTGTCATGGATACTTCCGGTACATTGGTCGTCGGGTCAAAGGCGACCTGGGCTTCGGAGATAACATCTCCGGTCAATTCAATCTGGGATCGAACGCCGATCAGCTCAAAAAATTCCAGTCCGTCCTGCGTGCCAAAGGGGCTGGCTCCCCAGAGCAGCTCCGTGTTTCGGGGAAGCCGCTCCTGAAACGTTTCCTGTTCGATGATTCGGTTGACGGCAGCCGTATCCGGGCCTGCAGAGTAGCCAAAGATATAGGGATTCTGGACATTGGTCTGGAGTACCTCACGGAGTGGATGGTTTTCCATCTCCTCGTCTTCTTCGGCCAGCTGGTCAAAATATTCCAGAATGGTTCTGCGAGCATTCACCAATTCGTCCGAGTCGGCAGCCAGCCGGAACTCCAGCCTGGCCGTACCCATGAGCAGCCCGCGAACCCGTTCTTCATCGCTGACGCCGGGGAGTTCCACAATAACCCGGTTTTCTCCCTGTTTCAGAATAGACGGTTCGGTAACACCATAGCGGTCTACTCGTGTTCGAATAATTTCCATGGCCCGGTCCACCGCCTGATTTCGCTGCCCTTTCAGGAAATCAGCCACTTCCGCGTTACTGGAGCGACGGGTGATGTTTTCCGAGTCTGACCGGTAATACCTGCTCAGCCGGGCGTTTGGATCACGGTTTTCGAACTCGGCAACCATCTCGTCCACGATATCGGTCCGCTGTTCCAGGGCGCGTTCATCCGCGGTCTGGAGAATGTCTTCCAGTGTCTCATCGGCGAAGTCTCCGGCCAGCTCGAGCAGAAGCTGCGCGGTGCCGACCTCCAGAGTGACCTGCATACCGCCCTGCAGGTCAAGTCCAAGTGAGAGGGATTTTTCCTTCAGGTTCTGGAGTTTCTCCCGATTCTCCTCCTGGTAGGTGACACGCTCGACTTCCGGCATGCTGGCTATGTACCGGTTTTCAAGTGCAAGTTGAATGGTCGGGAACAGATACCACAGCGCAAGGCCGAGGAAAAAGGCAATTGAAAAAAGTTTAAATCCGCTTCCTTTCATGGTGTTGGTCTATTTTCTGTTGGGGTGACGTTGAGAATCGTTTTCTGACGGGGAGAAGTGGACAGCATCCAGTCCTGGTTTTCCCCGGCAGGTGAGGCTGTAAGCCACGGAGGGACAAAGAGAAGCACGCCTACGGAGCGTTGATTCGAATACTGCCGAGAAGTGTACTGACAATTTGATCAGAGTCTGCTGAAAACAGGGATGTAACCGATCCCTTGTGAATGGATAGAACCGGTTTGTTGGCATCGGCCGTCTGAGGGGAATATCCCTGTACGATCCATTTCTGAATCTGAGAGGCGAAGTCGCTGATAGTGGCACTCATCCGGCCCGGCAGATCCCGTTGTTTGGTCCATGCTTCCAGCAGCCAGAGGCCGGACTCAGGAGCGTCCGTGTCATGTCTTTTTTGTGGAGGCAGCTGAAAATCGTTCTGGTTGGCAAGGACCAGCAGCGTTGCTTGCTCCAAAAAACGCGGAAACTCCTCGTACTGGCTGGGCAACTGCCGGATATGATTTCGCAAGTCTTGCTCTGACTCTTCCCCGTTTACGACCAAATTCTGATCCAGCCACTGTGCAAAGGCACTCTTCTGCACCTGCCCGGACACGGGACTGAACAGATGAGCAGCAAACCCGGCAAGCAGCAGCAGGTTCAGGCTCCAGTGTAAAAGGGGCTGTCGAAAATGTCGCATAGAATCGTAAAATAGGGAGAAGCGGGAAGGTGAACAACTCTCATTCTCCCTCTTCTGCCGGCCCGGCTTTTTGGAGTCGTTCCAGTTCCTGCTGTAAAAAACGTCCCGTGTAACTTTGTTCGGATTGCCTGGCAAGATCTTCCGGCGTTCCCTGGGCGATGATGTGGCCGCCGGCATCTCCACCATCCGGGCCCATATCGATGATCCAGTCCGCTGCTTTGACCAGATCCATATTGTGTTCAATCACAATGACGCTGTTCCCCTTCGAAACCAGCTTTCGGAGAACGTCCACGAGCATACGGACATCCTGGAAATGGAGGCCGGTGGTCGGTTCGTCCAGGATATAGAGCGTGTCCCCGGTTCCGATCTTGGAGAGTTCTCTGGCCAGTTTGATCCGTTGTGCTTCTCCGCCGCTGAGAGTGGTACTCGGCTGGCCGAGCCGGAGATATCCCAGGCCCACTTCAACCAATGTTTTCAGCTTTCGCCGGATGGAAGGCAGGGAGTCAAAAAATTCGTATGCCTGGTCAATTGTCATTTCGAGGACATCCGAAATGGTCTTCCCCTTGTAGTGAATTTCGAGGGTTTCCCGATTGTAGCGGTGTCCTCTGCACTCTTCACAGTCGACGTAGACGTCCGGAAGGAAATTCATTTCGATCTTTCGTACGCCATCTCCCCGGCAGGTTTCGCACCGTCCGCCCTTGACATTAAATGAGAAACGGCCCTGATCGTACCCACGGATACGGGATTCCGGAAGTTCGGCAAAGAGCGTCCGGATTTGGTCGAACACTTTGGTATACGTGCCGGGGTTGGATCGTGGAGTGCGTCCGATGGGGCTTTGGTCAATCGAGATCACCTTGTCGATATGTTCCAGCCCTTCCACACGGTTATAGGGCAGGGGTACCGATTTCGCATTATGAAAATGTGAGGAGAGAAGGGGTTGGAGGGTCTGGTTGATCAGGGAGCTTTTCCCACTCCCGCTCACTCCCGTCACACAGAGAAACATGCCCAGCGGGATGTTCAGGTCTACATCTTTCAGATTGTGCCCCCTTGCTCCGGTTACTGTCAGGATCTTGCCGTTCCCTTCGTTGCGGTGTTCCGGCATCGCGATGACTTCTTCGTCTCGCAGGTAGCGGGCAGTCATGGAATCCGGGTCCAGTTCGTGTGGTTGGCCTTCCGCGACAATCTCTCCGCCATGCCGCCCGGCTCCGGGACCGAGGTCGATTACGTAATCTGCCCGTTCGATCGTTTCGCGATCATGTTCCACTACGATAACCGTATTACCAAGATCGCGAAGCACTTCCAGGGACTGAATCAGCTTGGCGTTGTCTTTCTGGTGCAGGCCGATGCTCGGTTCATCCAGTATGTAGAGAACACCGACGAGCTGGGTACCGATCTGGGTGGCGAGTCGGATGCGCTGTGCTTCCCCACCACTCAGGGTCTGGGCTTCCCTGTCGAGAGTCAGGTATCCCAGCCCGACATTCAGCAGAAAGTCGACCCGGTCGATTACCTCCTTGAGAACCTGACGGCCAATGGTTCGCTGCCGGTCCGTCAACTTGAGGTTGCCGATTCGGATCCGAAGGTCCTTGATGTTCAACGTGACCAGATCGTGAATCGTCTGTCCGTCGATCTTGTAGGAGAGTGCCTCTTTGTTGAGACGTCCACCGTTGCACTCATCGCAGGTAATCCGGCTTAAAAAGGCGCGAGCCTTGTCTCGCTGCTTGTTGGATTTACTCTCTTCGTACTGATCCCGGATCATCTGGCGCAGTCCGGCAAACCGATGTTTGTAGGTAACGTTGTTATTTTTGAAGTCGTAGCTTATATCGAAAGTCTGTTCGCCGCCCCCCTCGAACAGAAGGTCCAGAGCCTCTTCGGGGAATTCGCGGACAGGTGTGTCGAAATCGAGGCCGACAGAGTCGAGAACTGCGTTCAGCTGTTTGAAGGCGAAAATATCACGGGGTTGTCCCAGAAAGCGGATCGCCCCCTCCTGAATGGTCTGATCGGGGTTCGGGATCACCAGGCTGCGGCTGACGTCGTATCGGTATCCAAGGCCGTTGCAGCTTTTGCAGGCACCATACGGGGAGTTGAAGGAGAAGAGATTGGGGGCCGGATCTTCGTAGGAGAGCCCGCTTTCGGAGTCGAACAGATGCATGGAGTAGACCCGGTCTTCCAGCTGGTCCTTTTCGCCGGGTGTAGCCAGAATGAGATTGCCATCTGCCATTTCCAGGGCGAGCCGGACGCTTTCGGAGATCCGGTTACGGCTCTTGTCGCTGATGACAAACCGGTCTACAACAATATCGATGTTGTGCGTCTTGTACCGGTCCAGCTTCATGCCCGTTTCCATGTCCACAAACTCTCCGTTTACGCGGGCACGGATAAATCCCTGCTTCTGCATCTGCTCAAAGAGTTCGCGGTAGTGTCCTTTTCGCCCCCGAACGACCGGAGCCAGGCACCACGCTTTGGTCCCGGACGGTACATTCAAAATGGAATCGACCAGCTGGTCCGGGGACTGCTTGGTCATCTTGTTTCCAGTGATCCAGGAGTAGGGTTCTCCCACCCGAGCATAAAAAAGCCGGAGAAAGTCGTAGATTTCGGTAACCGTGCCGACGGTCGAACGTGGATTCCGGTTGGTCGTTTTCTGATCGATGGAGATCACCGGAGAGAGCCCGTCAATAAAATCCACATCGGGACGCTCCATCATTCCGAGAAACTGGCGGGCATAGGCGGATAGCGATTCCATGAACCGGCGCTGCCCTTCGGCATAGATGGTGTCGAACGCCAGAGAGGATTTTCCCGAGCCGGAAAGGCCGGTGATGACGACCAGTTTTTCACGGGGGATGTCAACGTCGATGTTCTTCAGATTGTGTTCGCGAGCTCCGCGAATGGTGATCTGCTGCTGCAAGGTACTCTCCGTCTGGTTGGTTAACCGGGTTGAACCGGTTCGCTCGGTGCCCTGATTGCCGGCCGTGGCCAATAGGCTGAATGTATATCAGCTTCGGACAGCGAGCTGAACCACTTAAAATACAAAAGTGCAGAGGCAAACTCATCAGAGAATCTGTTTATAAATTCATATCTTTGAGGTTCTTTGTATCCTTTGAGTAAATTTTGATTTGTAACGAGGTACGAACCGATGGCCATCAAGTCAATCCCGATTAAACGTTCTGAACGACTCGACGCCAGCGAGTGGCACCCCCTCTCCTGGAACGACCGTAAAGTGAATCAGCTGCCGACCTATCCGGATCCGGTGGATCTGCAGAAGGTCTATGACGAATTGCGGTCCTACCCGCCTTTGACAACCTCCTGGGAAGTGGAAGCGTTGAAAGGAAAACTGGCCGAAGTTTCCAGAGGAGAGTCATTCCTGCTGCAGGGAGGGGACTGTGCCGAAACCTTTGAAGGATGCAATGCTCCCAAGATCGTCAACCTGCTGAAAGTGATGCTTCAGATGAGTTTTATTCTGGTGCACGAGATGGGGGTACCGGTGGTCCGGGTAGGCCGCGTGGCCGGGCAGTATGCCAAGCCACGTTCGAAGGATACCGAGGTGATCGACGGAGTGGAGATGCTCAACTATCGCGGAGACCTGATCAACAGCTATGAGGCCAACAAGGAGGCTCGGCAGCCGGATCCGCAGCGCATGATTACCGCATACAACAAGGCGGCCATGACGCTCAACTTTCTGCGAGCCCTCTCCGATGAGGGATTTGCCGATTTGCAGCACCCCGAGCAGTGGGAGCTGGATTTCATGAAGAACAACCCCTATTACAAGGAGTATGAGCAGATGGTTCACTCCATCAACAAGGCGGTCGGGTTCATGGAAGCGATTACCCCGGAAAATCGTCTAAACGCGCTGCACAAAGTGGATCTTTACACCTCACATGAAGCACTGAACCTCTACTACGATGCGGCGCAGACACGACGTGTTCCGAGAAAACCGGGCTGGTTCAACCTGAGTTCACACATGGTATGGGTTGGGAACCGAACCCGCGGGCTGGAGAATGGCCATCTTGAGTACCTCAGAGGAATTCAGAATCCGGTCGGAATCAAGGTGGGACCGCCCTACAGCCGGGACGAGATTCTCAAAGTGATCGAGAAGCTGAACCCGGAACGGGAAGAGGGCAAAATTGTGCTGATCACCCGTTTCGGCGTCAAAGAGGTAGAGAAGGAGATGCCAGGGCTTATTCAGGCTGTACAACGGGAGGGTTTCCCGGTAGTCTGGAGTTGTGATCCGATGCATGGCAATACGTTCTCGACCTCCGATAATCTGAAGACCCGGAATTTCAATGACATTCTGGACGAGATTCGAGCCACGTTCGGTATTCACCGGGCCGAGGGAAGTTATCTGGGGGGTGTCCACCTGGAGTTGACCGGTGACAACGTGACCGAGTGTGTCGGCGGAGCCAACGGATTGAACGAGTCCGGGCTGAAACACAATTACGAAACCTATTGTGACCCCCGTCTCAACTATGAGCAGTCTCTTGAGATGGCCTTTCTGGTCACCAGGGAGTGGAACGCCAGCTATCGGCAGTAACCGCATTTCCTGACAACTTTTCATTGGCATGGCATTTGCTGCAGGCATCAACAGGTGAGATGTGCAGTTTCGACAACGGGATTGCACACACCGCAGTGATGCTCAAACCCGAAAAATGAGCAGGTTAGTTCGTTGCCGGTGGTGGAGCGGATAGCCCATCTCCGGCCTTTTTCAGGGAACAGAGCAATAATTCCGGCGTTCAGTCTGTTTATCTGACAGTTCTCACTTTGCGTTTATTTTTTTGCATTAACCAACGATTACATCATGAGCAAGACAGTGAAAAGTGTATTGACGGTATTGATCATGGCGGCTCTTTTTGTGGGGCTTAACTATACAATGGATCTGGAGTCGAGCGGAGCATCACTTTTTCGATCTGTGGACCCGCCGGGCAGTGACCAGGAGACTGCTATAAGCCAGGAATCCTCTACTGAGTCGGCTCAGCCGTCCACCAATCCGCTTCTTCAGTTCAATGATGCTGTTGTGGATATTACCGAAAGAACCAATCC
>JBBDRX010000020.1:0-1428 GCA_040905245.1 Balneolaceae bacterium
GGGAGATACCAGTGCTCGGTCTCCCGTGTTACGGGTTCGTTTCCGGTGATGACACTTTTGGGCTTTATCAGTTCGTTAGGGGAGAGGGATGAACCACACTTCTCACACTGGTCTCCGTGTGCCTCTTCATGGCCGCAGACCGGACAGGTTCCCGTGACATACCGGTCTGGCAGAAACATCTCTGCCTGTTCGTCATAGAGCTGATTCTCGGTTTTTTTTCGAAAGACACCCTTTTCATGAAGATTGAGAAAAAATTCTCTGGATGTCTCATGATGCAAGGGCGAACTGGTTCGGCCGTAGTAGTCGAAATGAATACCAAACCGTTTGAAAACCTCTTTATTCCGTTTGTGGAAGCGGTCTACTACTTCCTGGGGCGTCACTCCTTCTTTTTCCGCGGCGATGGTAATGGGCACTCCATGTTCGTCGGAACCACAAATATGGATAATATCATCTCCCCGGAGGCGACGGTATCGTGTAAACAGATCGGAAGGTAGATAGGCGCCGGCCAGATGCCCGAGATGAATGGGGCCATTGGCATATGGAAGAGCCGAGGTGACAAGTGTTCTTTTGCTCATACAGTCTGTTGGATTTCGTGTGGATCCAGATTTATTAGCCGCCCCAAAGTTACCAAAGCTGGCCGAGTGGTAAAAACAGAGACTTTCTCCCTTGTTCTTTCAGGAAAGCTTCACCAGGAAGCCGTAGAGGGCTACTCCGGCTGCTACAGAGACATTCAACGAATGCTTGTGTCCAAATTGAGGGATCTCGACAAGCGTATCCATCAGTGGAATCAGTTCTTCGGAGAGACCGGTGACTTCATTTCCCAGTACAAGACAGATCTTTCCATGCGGGGGAGTGTACTCATGAAGGAGCAGGCTTTGGTCTGTCTGTTCCAGTCCACAAAGCAGATACCCGTTTCGTCTCAATTCGGAGAGCGTATCTACCGGGTCGTTCGTATGTTTCCACGTTACCCAGGATTCCGCACCCAGAGCTGTTTTACTGATGGCTGGAGAGGGTGGGCAGGGGGTATAGCCTGAGAGAATCAGCGAATGGGCTCCGAAGCCGTCAACAGACCGGAAAAAAGCCCCTACATTGTGGAGGCTTCTAATGTTGTGGGCAAAGAGTACAAATCCATCGGAGAGTGGGGAGTGTCGCTGTCTGTGATCGTTGATTATTTCGGCGGCTCTTTTTTTTCTCGGTGGTTTCATCTCGTTACTGACAATTGAAAATTTGGTATTGGTTAACACGGCAGAAGCCCCTATCTTGTACATTTTCAAGTTGCCTCTGCAGGGTTGTCAGAGCGGATTTTTATCCGAACTGTAACGGACAATGAGTATACGGGATTCAACGGACAGCAGTTCTAACGACTGCTGTTTTTATATATGTATACAGCGTTGTCGTCCATCAGCTGTACGCACCCTGTTATGAAAG
>JBBDRX010000020.1:1528-10310 GCA_040905245.1 Balneolaceae bacterium
GTACGCACCCTGTTATGAAAGATAGAAGAGAATGAACTGAAAAATTTCGAGAATCATGAAGAAAAACTATCTGTCCAGAGAAGGGCTCGAAAAACTGGAAGCCGAACTGAGAGATCTGAAGACAAGAGGGCGAAAGGAGATCGCCGAAGAGATTTCGGAAGCCAGAGCCAAGGGAGATCTGAGTGAAAATGCCGAATATGATGCGGCCAAGGAAGCCCAGGGGCTTCTGGAAAAGAGGATTGCAGAGCTGGAGAATACACTGGCGACCGCCTCTGTAATAGATGAGAAGAATATTGACGCTTCCAAAGCGTATCTGTTGTCCACACTGACGATCAAAAACCATACCACCGGGAAAGAAATGTCCTATACACTGGTCGGCCGGGAAGAGGCGGACTTCAAAGCAGGGAAGATTTCTGTTGAATCTCCTATCGGAGCGGCACTCCTTGGAAAAGAGGTTGGAGATGTTGTCGAAGTGGATGTCCCTGCGGGGAAGCTTAAACTGGAACTACTTAACATAGAGCGTAAATAATCAGATGAATATTGCAGTCGTTGGAACCGGGTATGTTGGTTTGGTAGCAGGTACATGTTTTGCTGATAGTGGAAATCATGTTACGTGTGTGGATATTGATGAAAAGAAAGTTGAGCGGTTGCAGGCCGGTGAGATTCCTATTTATGAACCCGGCCTGACCCGGGTGTTCGATCGGTCCATACGTGAGAAAAGACTGCACTTCACAACCAGCCTGGAAAAGGGTGTTAAGGATGCTGAGATCGTTTTTCTGGCTCTGCCGACCCCTCCCGGTGTTGATGGACAGGCAGACCTGTCTGCCGTTCTTTCTGTGGCTGGAGAACTTGGAAAGTTGATTGACAAGCTTGGCGTTTACAAGGTGGTTGTCAACAAGAGTACCGTACCTGTGGGTACGGCAAGTCGTGTAAGGGAGCGCATTGCCGCTCAGACCGATCAGGAATTTGATGTGGTTTCGAATCCCGAATTTTTGCGTGAAGGGGCTGCTGTAGAGGATTTTATGAAACCGGAGCGGGTTGTTATCGGGACGCGAAGTGAACGGGCTGCAGAGTTGATGAAACAGCTTTACGAACCATTTGTCCGGAGTGGTAACCCG
Source organism: Balneolaceae bacterium (assembly GCA_040905245.1). Taxonomy (GTDB): domain Bacteria; phylum Bacteroidota; class Rhodothermia; order Balneolales; family Balneolaceae; genus JBBDRX01. The sequence goes on from JBBDRX010000020.1 coordinate 2,647, forward strand.
ATCATTATCATGGATGAACGAAGTTCCGAAATGACAAAATATGCGGCGAATGCACTTCTTGCGACGAAGATTACCTTTATGAACGAAATCGCCAATATTTGTGAACGGGTGGGAGCCAATGTGGACGACATCCGGCGTGGCATCGGAAGTGACAGCCGCATCGGGAAACGGTTTCTCTTTGCAGGTATCGGTTATGGTGGTAGCTGTTTTCCGAAGGATGTACAGGCTATTCACTACACGGCCCATCAAAACGGGTACGATTTTCAGATCCTGGAGTCAGTCATGAGGGTTAATGATCTGCAGAAAATCTCGATCATTCAAAAAGTCAAAGACTGGTTTGGAGACGATTTGAGTGGTAAAACAGTTGGCATCTGGGGCCTGAGCTTCAAGCCGGAAACCGACGATGTCCGGGAGGCGCCATCTCTGTATATTACGCGTGAACTGGCTCTTGCGGGTGTACAAATGAAAGCTTACGACCCCGAAGCGATCGAAACATTCAAGGCCTCCATGGACCAGAAGACTCTGGATCAGATCCAGTTTGTTGAAGATCAGGATCATGCTCTGGAAGGGGTTGATGCTCTGATCATCTGTACTGAATGGAACGAATTTCGACGTCCAGGACTTCAAAAGTTCTCCGAAAAGATGAAGAAACCGGTGATTTTTGACGGGCGGAACCTCTATGATCTCAAGAGGGCAGAGGAGGCCGGGTTGACCTACTTCAGTATAGGGCGTCCTTCTGTAACAGCATAGGCTTTCTCTGTTCGGGGAGAAGAGGTTATTGCTCGAATATCTGATCTGATTGTGTACGGTTATGGAGTTAAATAAACGGGTCCTCATTACAGGTGGTGCCGGTTTTCTCGGATCACATCTGTGTGACCGGCTGTTGATGGAGGGGTTTGAGGTTATCTGTATGGATAATCTGCTCACCGGAAGCAGGGAAAATATTGAGCATCTGTTAGGCAACTCGGCGTTTCAGTTCCTCGAGCATGATGTGACAAATTACATCTCTCTGGCCGGCCCACTTGATTTCATTTTTCATTTTGCATCTCCGGCCTCTCCTGCAGACTATCTCGAGATGCCGATTCAGACACTGAAAGTAGGATCTCTGGGCACACACAAAGCTCTCGGGCTGGCGAAAAAGAAGCAGGCACGGTTTGTCCTGGCTTCTACCAGCGAGGTGTATGGAGATCCGCTTGTTCATCCACAACCTGAGACGTATTGGGGGAACGTGAACCCCATCGGTTTCAGGGGAGTGTACGATGAAGCAAAGCGATTTGCGGAAGCGATGACCATGGCTTATCACAGATATCACGGAGTAGAGACACGAATTGCACGTATTTTCAACACCTATGGTTCCCGGATGCGTCTCAATGACGGGAGGGCATTACCAACGTTTATGCGGCAGGCTCTATTGGGTGAAGATATCACCGTATTCGGGGACGGATCTCAGTCCAGATCGTTCATGTTTGTAGACGACCTCATTGAAGGGATCTATCTGCTCGCCCAGAGTGATTATGTGGAACCGTTGAATATCGGTAATCCGGAGGAAGTGACCATTGGAGAGTTTGCAAATGAGATCGTTACATTGACAGGGTCGGACAGTCGGATCACGTACAAGGAGCTTCCCAAAGACGACCCTCAGGTTCGAAAGCCCGATATTTCCAGATCTCAAAAAATTCTGAACTGGTACCCGAAAATAACCAGACAGAAAGGGCTTGTAAAAACACTTCCCTATTTTCGGGAACAGGTAATAGGGAGGGTGGAATGAGTCGGGATTCAATTCGGTTGATGGATCTGTATGTCTATCGGCAAATGGAGAAGGAGGAGATCCAGTTTATGCTGCTAAAGCGTTCCTCAGGGAAAATTTATGCCGGCCAATGGCGGATGATCGGAGGGAAAGTTCTACCGGACGAAACGACCTGGCAGGCGGCACTTCGGGAGCTTTCCGAGGAGACGGGGCTTTCTCCGAAACAGTTCTGGGGCGTTCCCACAATTAATCATTTCTACGATAGCTCAAGGGACAGAATTCACCTGATTCCGGCTTTTGCTGCAGAAATAGCACCGGATTCGGTTCCGGTACTGGACGATGAGCATGAGGAGTATCAATGGGTGAACGCAGACGAGATCGATGAGTATCTGGTGTGGCCAGAGCAGATCCGCATATTTCATACCATTCGCCGTATTTTGATCAACGACCAACTGATAGACGATTGGATAATTCGCACAGATACAACGTAGCAGTCATTGTGTCTCTCATCTGGGCCGTGCTGTTACCATGGATGGTTTCACCGTTGTATGGACAGCAAGCCGGAGGATACCAGACCTCGGTTCAGCCCGATCTCTGGTTTAATAGTGTGGATGGAATTCGTGTTGGTGCCGAGCTGAATGGATGGCAGGAAGGAGCCACACTGAGAGGGAGCCACCGTCTGGATGCCGCTGCCTGGCTCGGTCTCTGGTTTCCATCTCTGCCTGTATCCTATCGGATTCGTTATACGGAGCCGGTTCCGGCTCTTTCGAAACGGGAAAGTGAGTTTCACTTACGGCTGCTCTCCATGGTTCGGGAGGGGTATCAGAAGCATGGGGCAGGACTTGTAAAGAGATGGCAGCACGGTGAGGAGTACCGGCGTTTTTTGGAGATAGGCGGTAGTTACCACATAGCTCAGCGGTTCGATCATGTCTACCTCCTTGACCGTCAACTGTGGAGTAATGAGTGGATGGGGCTTTTTTCGGGTATGATTGAATATCAGCATCCGGGCGAGAGAGGTTATTTTTTCTTCCAGATCGAATCACAGATTCATACACTTGAAAATCCTTTTCACGCTGCGTCTATTCAGGTGGCGAAACGACTTGAACTGGGCGGTGGATGGGTGGTCCGGGCTCGGATATTCGGCGGGATAGCCGGTCGAAACTCTCGTCCGGAATATCGGTATCAGCTCTCTTCAGGAACCCCGGTTCAGGCCGTGGAACATCCGATTACGAGATCCAGAGGGACCATTCCTCCCGACTGGATTCGAGGGGGATGGGTCCATCATTCCGGAGGGCCGAATATGAGAGGCTTTACCGATCTGGATCGTGCAGCTCTCAATCGGGGAGAATCCCGGCTCTATCGCCAGGCCGGATCCCTGAACCTGGAGCTGGATCTTCCCAATCCGATACAGCAATCGATTGAATCGATGGAGGAACTGAACGATATTCTGTCTTTTCGCAGTTACCTTTTTTACGGGATTGCCGAGGTGGATAAAGGCCTTTTAAAGGACACACATGGCCTTTTTTCCGAAGCGGGTGCCGGTATAGCACTGGGCTGGATTGTACCCGATCACAAAGGAAGGGATCGCGGACTCGTTCTTCGATACGAATCCCCTTTTTGGCTTTCCGAAACACGAGATGAACCGGCATGGGAATGGCGCCATCTTTTTGGAATTGGAGCAGTGATTACGTTTTAGGTTCAGTATATGAGCAGGATCCTTCCTTTTGTTTGGATTTTACTTCTGGCTATTACAGCCATACAGTGTACAACGACACGCTGGAACGTGAAAGACCCCGGAGCCATCGAACCTTCGGGTGAAGCGGAACGACTCTCCAGCCGGTTTGAAGTGATGGCTGATACGAATATTACTCCGGAATCTCCTTTTCTATACACAACACTCTACCGAATTGATGAAATGGAGTACAGTCGTCGGATAGAGATTGAACGAACCCTTCAGCACTACCGTCCGAAATGGGGATTTTTGTTTTTGAGCTCGCTGGCGGCGGGTCTTGCGTTCTACGCAGCTTCTTCCGACCGGTTCTCCGGTTCACCGGGAAGCCGTCAACCCCTGGCTCTGAACGGGGTTGGAGGTCTTATGACGCTTTTGGCATTGACAAATATGAGCCCGTCCGGTGACCCGGTGAGTACCGGGGAAACCCGCTTTCTTCGGGAAAGTGGACAGGAGATATTGTCCGATACGGTTCAGGTAGAGAGTGGGGAGGGAGATGGATACAACTTTCAACTGGAGTATCTCTACGGAGGTGAGGTTCTTGCCAATAACGTGTTTGTATCTAATGGTGAGGTGGAGTGGGCGGTACGGCTGCCCGACCTGTTCCGCGATCGCTCGGTTACCGGCAGTGATCCGGGAGAATTGACTGTAAACCTGTATCAAAATGGACGTGCGAGTCAACTCTCACTACCGATCAAATCGTTTTTGAGGCCTATGGTCGTAGTGACTTCGCCGGTCGCCGAGCTGAGACGTAGTCCGGAGATTGACGGAAGGCCTCCTTTAACGGTTGTAGGAAACAACAGCGAGTTGGAGTTGATCGGACAGGTCTCGGACCAGTGGTACGAAGTGCGTTTCGGTGGCTCCCGGCTCTACCTGAGTGCGAATTCAGGGAATATTCAGTGGATGGGAGCCGAGACGGTTGCCAACCCGGCGGTAAATCCTGTAGGCGATGTTCCCTTCGGAGAGGTGAGTGTGGAATTTTCCGTACCCGTGCTCAAGGACGATGGTCAACGGGACGCCGCTCTTCTGCTCAGCAATCATCGGGGGAACCGTATCGGATTACGACGATATCTGGAGCGAGATCTTCAACTGATGGAGCTCTATTTTCGGGATGCGTTTCGGGTTCCTGAGTCATCAATCCATTTTCGCTATATGGGAGGCGGGACGGATCGGTTCAACCCGGAGCAGATTCAGGTAGGGAAGGAGGGTACTCTGTACCTCTATTTAACTGGCTTTGCAGCTCTTGAAAGTCTGGAGGGGAGTAATCGTCTTCAGTTACTGCATCTGAACGAAACAGGAGAGGAGACCCGGACAGATCTTGGCCAATTGCTCTTAGAGATGATTGAACCTGTGCAGGGAAGAGTGGTTGTTTTTGCAGATCTGGTGGTTTTTGAAACCGATTCGCAGGCCGTCTCGAATTCTGGTACTTCTGCCTACAGACATCTGGCGGAAGAGATGCTCTCTGTACACGGGGAGTCGGCTCTGATTTTCGGATCAAGGCCTGATCAGAGGCCCGGGCTGTATGAGAGTTTGCGTTTCGAGATGAACTACCACCACATCTTTCCGTTTTATCTGGCACAGGGATGGCAGCAGCGAAGGACCCTGCTTTCCGATCTGGTACGTTATATTGATACACAGGTAGACTATACAAGCCGCCGTCTCCATAACCGCACACAGACGATCCAGGCATACGGGAAACTGTCCTTCGATTTAAGAGATTGAGCTTTATGAAGGGTGATATTTTCGTTATATTTATTGATTCCAAATAAGCATAATACTGGATCGGAGATGTGCCGGGCTGTGTGAACCGGAAAGTCGGAGCCGCCCGGCAATGTGAACCCTCAAATCAGTAACAGAACATGAGTCAGACCAAGGAATTAGAATCGATGATCGGAGAGGAGTACAAGTATGGCTTCTCGACAGATGTCGAATATGACGATTTTCCAAAAGGATTGAATGAAGAGATCATCCGCCAGCTTTCCGAAATCAAGGACGAGCCGGAGTGGTTGCTGGAGTATCGGTTAAAATCCTACCGGCAGTGGAAGGAGATGGAGGAACCGGACTGGTTCAACGCAACCTATGACAAGATCGATTTTGATTCAATACAGTACTATTCTGCCCCGAAAGAGCGGCCCAAGCTGGACAGCCTGGACGACGTAGATCCGAAAATCAAGGAGACCTATGACAAGCTCGGCATCCCTTTGGAGGAGCAGAAAATGCTCTCTGGTGTTGCTGTGGACGCAGTTTTTGACAGTGTCTCTATCTTCACCTCGTTCAAGGAGAAACTGGCCGACGCGGGCGTGATTTTTTGTTCCATCTCCGAGGCTGTAAAAAAATATCCGGAGCTGGTTAAAAAATATATGGGATCTGTTGTTCCGGCACGGGACAACTTCTATTCGGCCCTCAACTCCGCGGTCTTTTCGGATGGGTCATTCTGTTACGTGCCGAAGGATACCATCTGCCCGATGGAGCTCTCAACCTACTTTCGAATCAACAATATGGATTCGGGCCAGTTTGAACGAACCCTGATCATTGCCGAAGAGAACAGCCAGGTAAGCTATCTGGAAGGGTGTACCGCTCCTATGTACGACAAGAATCAGTTGCACGCAGCTGTTGTGGAACTGGTGGCTCTGGACAATGCAGAGATCAAGTACTCTACTATTCAGAACTGGTACGCAGGTGACGAAGATGGCAAAGGCGGGATTTTCAATTTTGTGACCAAGAGAGGCCTTTGCAAGGGAGATAATTCCAAAATCTCCTGGACTCAGCTCGAGACCGGGTCTGCTATTACGTTGAAGTATCCCAGTGTAATTCTTCAGGGAGACAACTCTATCGGGGAGTTCTTTTCTGTTGCTGTTACGAGCAAACGACAGCAGGCCGATACTGGTACCAAGATGATTCATCTCGGCAAGAACACCAAAAGCACCATTATTTCGAAGGGAATTTCTGCCGGCCATTCGAACAACAGTTATCGTGGCCAGGTCAAATTCAGCAAAAAAGCAGATAATGCACGGAATTATTCCCAGTGCGATTCAATGCTGATTGGACAAACCTGCGGCGCCCATACCTTCCCGTACATTGAATCGGCCAATCCGACCGGCCAGGTGGAGCACGAAGCAACCACCTCCAGAGTTGGTGAGGACCAGATCTTCTATCTTCAGCAGCGTGGCATGAGTGAAGACGATGCGATTTCGATGATCGTGAACGGTTTCTGCAAGGAGGTTCTGAAAGAACTTCCGATGGAGTTTGCTGTTGAGGCCAATAAATTATTGGGCATCAAACTTGAAGGAAGTGTCGGGTAGTATTTTTATAAGCTTGTAAAACACAATTACTACACTCAATTTGACAACCAAAAAAATAGTGACAACCTGTGTTAGAGATTAAAAATTTACATGCAATTGTAGAAGAAGACGGGACTGAAATTCTGAAGGGTGTGAACCTGACAGTCAAGAAAGGGGAGATCCATGCGATCATGGGCCCAAACGGCAGTGGAAAGAGTACCTTGTCAAAAGTGGTAGCCGGGCATCACGATTATGAAGTGACCGAGGGAGAAGTTCTGTTTGATGGAGAGGATCTTCTTGAACTGGACCCGGACGAACGGGCCCACCTGGGTGTTTTTCTTGCGTTCCAGTATCCGGTGGAAGTTCCGGGAGTAACCAACAAGATTCTTTTACGGGAATCCTACAATACAATTGCTGCTTCCCGGGGCCGTGAAGAGCTGGATCCGCTCGAGTTTGAAGACTATATCACTGAAAAACTGGAGCTGGTGGATATGAAACGGGAGTTTCTGGACCGGCCTGTCAATACCGGTTTTTCAGGCGGTGAGAAGAAACGGAACGAGATTTTCCAGATGGCCGTTATCGATCCGAAGATTTCGTTTCTGGACGAAACCGATTCAGGGCTCGATATTGACGCTCTTCGGGTCGTCTCTGACGGGATCAAACAAATTCATTCCGGGGAGGATGCCATTGTGATGGTGACTCACTACCAGCGGATGCTGGACTACATCGAACCGGACTTTGTTCATGTGATGATCGATGGAAAAATTGTGAAGTCCGGTGACAAGAGCCTGGCTATCGAACTGGAAGAGAAGGGATACGACTGGCTTGAGTCCTACGGAACTGTAAATGGAGAGGTGAAGTAATGAGTACACCTGTAACAACAGAATCTTCCATTCTGCATCGTCTT
>JBBDRX010000021.1:0-10300 GCA_040905245.1 Balneolaceae bacterium
CGGACGGCGATTCTGATAATTCAGATAGTAGGCGTGCTCCCACACGTCCACTCCGAGAATCGGAGTCAGGCCATTCATATATGGACTGTCCTGGTTCGGTGTGGAGATCACTTTCAGGCCGCCGTTGTTATCGACACAGAGCCAGCCCCAGCCCGATCCAAACTGCGTTGCAGCTGCTGAGGAAAATTTCTCCTTGAACGAATCGAAGCTGCCGAACGTCTTGTCAATCGCGCTTGCCAGTTCACCGGACGGTTTGCCTCCCCCTTTGGGAGAAAGAATTTCCCAGAACAGCTTGTGATTTGCATATCCACCGCCATTATTGATGACTGCCTGCTTCTTGTCATCAGGCAGTTCGTTGACCTGTGCAAGCACCTCCTCAATCGGAAGGTCGGCAAACTCATGGCCTTCGAGGGCTGCATTTACCTTGTTGGTATAGCCCTGGTGGTGTTTTGAATGGTGAATTTTCATGGTTCGCTCATCGATATGCGGCTCCAGCGCATCGTAAGCGTATGGAAGATCCGGAAGTGTATAAGCCATTGGTCTTGTTCCTTTTCGTTTCTGGTTTCGATTCAAATAATCCTAACGTATTCTCTTTCAGACTTTTAATATCTCCTTGTACATCTTATTAATCAAACTGCAGGATAAATTCGTTCCCGAAACCGGAAGATTTCTGAGATTTCGTCCCCCTCCGAACTGTGGAAACGAGAAACGACTCCTTGCTCACATCTCATATACGGCCAAGTCAAATATACCAAATAGCCATGCCGACCCCCTGGGAATCTTTTAAGGGTTCTTCTGGCAATGTAAGTGCCTCTCCCTCGGTGGCGCGTGCTGCTCCATACGCCAAAGTAGTAGCATCCAGTATATCAAGCTCCTCGATCTCGTTGCGGCGATACTCTTCTTTCAGCGTTCGATAGAGCTCGCCGGCTTCCGGTACCTGACCCGTAATCAGATCCAGCCTGTGCTTCAATCCCTTTTTGATCCCGCGATTCTGAAAAATCTGCTGTCCATTCAGCCGCATCAACAACAATTCCGGGTGACTTTGAAAAAGGATCTCCCGAACAGATGTATTCTTTCGAATCAGCAGATCCAGCGTCCGGATACGCGGTGTCAGATGCCAGGTCGATATCGGGAGCTCTTTCCCAGTCGATTCGTAGTACATCATATTCGCCTCCACATAACTGGGCGCTTCCAGAACCAGACGGGGCGGTGGCATGACAACGCCAACAGCCAACTCACGGCCGATCTTCTCTTTCAGAAGAAGATCACACTCACGTTCCGGCTCTTCGTCACGGAGACCGAGCGGGATATCGGTAAACACACGATCAGCCGATTCCAGAATTTCCTGGAGTTCGTCTTCTCCGACCAGTTTGTAGTCGCACCCATCGTCCAGGCTGACCAGGAGCCATCCGGCCTGGCAATCCGTCAATCCAGCTGTTTTCATAGATTCGCTATATCAGTTTGAACTGCGAGACCAGCCAGCCGGTTCATCCCGAAACCATCCGAAGCGAACTGACCGGTTTCACGGTCCGGCTACTCCTGTTTTGCTCGTTTACTCAATTGAATGTGGAGCTCTTTTAACTGCTTCTCATCCACCTTGCCGGGCGCATCATCCATCGGACTCTGCGCTTTCTGATTCTTTGGAAAGGCGATAACATCCCGCAGGCTTCGGACACCCGCCATCAACATGATTATTCGGTCAAACCCGAATGCAATCCCTCCGTGCGGAGGGGCTCCGTAAGTAAATGCATCCAGGAGAAAGCCGAACTTCTCCTGGGCCTCTTCTTCATCGATTCCAAGGACGTTGAACATGCGCTGCTGCATCTCCCGGTCGTGGATCCGTATGGACCCTCCTCCCAGCTCATTTCCGTTCAGCACCAAATCATAGGCACGTGCCCGTACCGATGCCGGATCTGACTCCATCTTGTCAAGGTCCTCTTCGACAGGAGATGTAAACGGGTGATGAAGTGCATGATATCTCTGTGTCTCCTGATCCCATTCTACGAGAGGGAACTCGGTTACCCAGAGAAAGTTCAGTTTCCCGGTATCGATCAGATCATATCTTTTTCCCATCATCAGGCGGAGTGTTCCCATCTGACGATACACTTCCCTTCTCTTACCGGCCAAAATCAGAACAAGATCTCCCCGCTCCGCGCCCGTACGTTCGAACATCTGTTCTACGGTCTTCTCCTCGAGAAACTTTCCAACACTGCAGTTGAGCCCATCATCACCGGATTTAATATAGATGAGCCCTCCGGCACCGGTGGTCTTTTTTACCTCTTCAGTAAGCCGATCAATTACTCCCCGTCCCATGTCTCCCTGCCCGGGGACGGTAATTCCGAGAACATTTCCGCCGTCCGCAACTGTACCGGAGAAGATTTTGAACCCGCAGTCGGCCACAAGGTCCGACAGATCTGAAATCTCCACACCAAACCGTGTATCCGGTTTGTCGGTTCCGAATCGTGAGATCGCCTCGCGATAGGGAATCCGGGGAAATGGCCGGGGCAACTCAATATTCAGATGGTCTTTCCATATTTGCGCCATCAACTCTTCGTGAATCTCATAGATTTGTTCTTCGTCGGTGAAGGAGAGCTCGACATCTATCTGGGTAAACTCCGGCTGCCGGTCGGCACGCAGGTCCTCGTCACGAAAACACTTTACGATTTGGAAGTATCGGTCCAGCCCCGAGATCATCAGAATCTGTTTGTAGGTCTGGGGACTTTGCGGCAACGCGAAAAACCGACCTGGGTTTACCCTGCTGGGTACCAGGTAATCTCTTGCCCCTTCCGGTGTACTCTTCATGAGTACCGGTGTCTCGATCTCCAGAAACTGCCGGGAACCATAAAAGTTCCGGACTGTCTGAGCGACACGAGAGCGTAAAATCAGGTTTTTTTGCAGCTCTCTGCGGCGAAGGTCCAGATAGCGGTACCGAAGACGGACCTCTTCGTTGGTCTCGATCCCGTCCTTTATTTCGAACGGCGGGGTCTCGGCGCTCGACCAGATTGTCAACTCCTCTGCCCGAACTTCAATCTTCCCAGTCGGAAGGCTCGGATTTACATTGTCCGGATCCCGCTCTGTCACGATGCCCTTGACTCCGATCACATACTCGGACCGGAGTTGTTCCGCTTTTTTGTGAAGCTCCTCGTTGGCCAGGTCAAACACAATTTGTGTTACACCGTATCGGTCGCGAAGATCTATAAAGATAACTCCTCCCAAATCCCGGCGTACATCAACCCACCCATTTACTACAACCTGTTCGCCCTTCGATTTCAGATCCAGTTCGCCACAGGTGTGTGTCCTTTTCCAGCTCATTCAGTTTTTATCTTGTCAATTGTTATAATGGGGAGTGAAAATAAACAATCTGTAAACCATTCGCTTGCCCCCTATGTCAGAGGAGACGATCTGGATATTCCTGCTCAATATAGCCTCCAGCCTGGTCTTGACAGGCGCTATCTGGATGGTTCAGCTGAACGGTTACAACGCTCTGGCCCGAATCCATCGGGAAGACTTTAAAAAACACCATCGCAGCCTGGCCGGACGGGCACTTCTGCTGATACTTCCTTTAATGGTTCTGGAGCTTGTTACGAGCATTTACCTTGTAATCTATACGGAGACTCTACTGCTCTACCATCTCACAGGACTCATCATGGTTATCGCTATCTGGATCTCGACTCTGCTTCTTCACCTTCCCATGCAGTTGCGCCTGCATAAAGGATTTGATGAAGAGCTGGTCCACAAACTTCGGGACACAAACTGGCTTCGGGTCATTCTCTGGTCGTCCAAAAGCGTGATCTCGCTTCAGGTTCTGCTTGAGTGGATGACCTGACAGATCTTTACTATTTATTTGCTTTATATATATTAGTAAGGTCAATGTTTAAATAACGTTAGCGATATGTCGAGGATCAGGGTCCTGATTGCGGACTCCTCCGACATTTTTCAGGAGGGGATCCGTTCCATTCTGACTGCCTCCGACCACTTCGAGATGGCTGGCCGGGTCGAAGTGGTCGATAAGGTATATCCCCGAATTGTCCGCCTCCGGCCAGATATCTGCCTTCTTTCTCTCTCACTGAAAAGAATAGACCCGGCCGCAATACTGAAACAGATTCATGAGAGCAGCACGACAACCCGGGTACTTCTGGTTTCTGAACCTTCCGATTTCCCTGTAGTTGACCGGCTGGTTCAGGCCGGTGCCGCTGGCTGTATAACCCGAAGTGTGAAGAAAAAGTCTCTTCTTCGACTTTTAAAACAAACCGCAGAAGGAGAGCGTGTATTCAGCAACGAGGTCTCACGATATATCAGCAGACATTATTCCGGGGAAATTGACACCTCCGGGAAGGCCCGTAGGCCCCCCCCTGCAAAAACCATTACCAGACGAGAGCGCGAAATACTCCAGCTCATCGTTAAAGGATATACGAGCCAGGAAATCGCATCCACCCTCTTCATTAGCCCGAGAACCGTCGAGACCCATCGATCCAACCTGTTGCACAAGCTCGGGATCAAAAATACAGCCGGGCTGGTTCGTTATGCCATGCAGGAGGAGCTGAATACCAATTCCTGACCCCACTCTTTCTGGCCTCAATTACACGATCAAAGCAGCTCTCTCTTTCAAAAATTGAGACAGCCTAAATTACGTAGAAACACGTATTGAAATACGCTCTTGATCAAAGTATGTTTTATATGCAAATGGGGTAATAGCCGTCTGTAGATGATATTTAGCAGTCGTTCTTGATTGAATGACTGCTAATTTTTTATCCGGCTGGTCACAAAATAGCCGTTTTGCTCTCAAATTCTCACTCCTGTTTTAGAAACATGGTGCCGGCCGGCCAACTTCTCTGGAGCAAAACCAACCCCCTCCGGCATACACTCTGTTCCCAACCCGGCATCTTTTCCCATAGCTTTGGAACTGGCCGGATCCATTCAACGTTTCATCGGCAGGTGGACTGTCTTTTCGAGACGGAAAGTGATACTATTTATCAGAGACACAAGTTCGGATTCCCATGGAAATCGGTATCTATACATTTGTTGAAAACACCCCTCTCCCCCAATCCGGCAAGATTCGCAATCCGGACGAACGGATTCGACACCTGTTGGAAGAGATTGAACTGGCAGACCAGGTCGGGCTGGACCTGTTTGCCATTGGCGAACATCACCGGGAGGAGTATCTCTCTTCCGCCCCATCGGTTCTTCTGGCCGCAGCAGCAGCCAGAACCCGACAGATTCGACTCAGCAGTGCCGTAACGGTTCTCGGTTCAGAAGACCCTGTCCGGGTTTACCAACAGTTCTCTACACTGGACCTGATCTCCGATGGCAGAGCAGAAATCATGGTCGGCCGCGGTTCATTTATCGAGTCATTTCCACTCTTCGGATACGACCTTCAGGATTATGACGAACTCTTTTCCGAAAACCTGGAACTGCTTCTGAAACTGAGAGACTCAGAGACTATCTACTGGGAGGGAAAGCACCGGGCTCCAATCCGGGGACGAGACGTCTATCCCCGGCCAATACAAGATCCGATCCCCGTCTGGATTGCCGTTGGTGGCACACCTGAATCGGCAGTCCGTGCCGGAAAACTGGGACTGCCCATGGCCCTGGGAATCATCGGTGGAGAACCTGCCCGTTTTACGCCCTTTGTGAACCTTCACCGATCTGCTGCAGAAGAGGCTGGCCACCCGAAACCGCCACTCAGCATCAACTCGCATGGATTTATCGCTGAAGACTCGAAAGAGGCTGCTGATGAAGCCTTTCCTGCCTTTGCCACTACAATGGATAAAATCGGGCGGGAACGTGGTTGGCCACCCATGAGCAGGGAACAGTTTGACACCTCGATTCAGCTTCGGGGGGCCAACTTTGTAGGCAGCCCTCAACAAATTATCGACAAGATTCTCTATCAGCACGAAATCTTCCGGCACCAGCGATTCATGCTGCAACTCAGTGTCGGTTCTCTGCCGCATGACAAACTTTTGAAAGCCATTGAACTACTCGGTACCAAAGTGGCACCAGAAATTCGCAAGGAAATACCGACCAACGTACAGTCGGAAAGCCACCCTGTATCGAACGATTCATCGACCTCATGAAACGACCTTCTGCCATCACATATTGGACGACTACACGTTCTGAATCGAGTACACGAATCAGACAGGCTGTATGGTTGTTCGGGCTGCTCTGCCTGCTGCTTATCCCTGCAAATCTTTTGGGAGACCAGCGTGGAATCAACCAGTCCGGCATGTCGAGTGCCGACAAGGCTTCCGTAGAAATTCGCCAGAGTCAAAATGTCTATCCGGCCGGTAGCAGTGGAGCAGTTGTAGTGCAATTGAACCTGGCCCCGGACTGGCACGTCAACAGCAACACACCGTCACTCGACTTTCTAATCGGAACGGAACTGCAACTTTCAGAACCGGGATCTGCCTGGGTCACGGATATCCGGTATCCGGATTCCAAACGATACAACTTTGACTTTGCCGAAGAGCCCATAGACGTATATGAGGGAAAGGCTCCGATCTTTCTCTCGCTGACGATCCCCGAAACCACCGAGCCGGGAAACTATGATATTACCGGCACCCTTGTTCTGCAAGCCTGCAACAACGAGGTCTGCCTCGCACCAGCAACAACCGAAGTTTCTATACCTGTCGAAGTCACCGCTCCCGGCACCGGATTCCAGCCCATAAACGAAGATCTTTTTGCGGGCTATGAGGCCGGGTCGCGGTCTATTGTCGATGCACTTACTGCGAGCGGAAGTGGAGAAATCGCTGCCCTGTTTCAATCTTTGGGACTTTTTTGGGCTCTGGCTGGCATCTTCCTGATCGGGCTTGCGCTCAACCTTACTCCCTGCATCTATCCGATGCTCTCCATCACAGTCTCTCTGTTTGGAACACGAAAAGGTGAGGAGAACCGGATCAGCCGATCCTTTTTCATGGCATCGATTTACGTTCTCGGCATTGTCACCATGTACAGTGTTCTGGGCGTTGCTGCCGCATATACCGGAGCCCTCTTTGGCAGCTGGCTTCAGAGCCCCTGGGTGCTTGGAGGGATTGGGCTGCTCATTTTCGGATTGGCATTGAGCATGTTTGGACTGTATGAACTCCAGCCACCTGCCTCTCTCATGCAGAAACTCAGCGGTGCACAACGAAAAACAACCGGTATTGCCGGGCATTTCGTTTCCGGCCTTGTCGTTGGTGTTTTTGCCGCCCCCTGTATCGGGCCTCCTGTTATTGCCCTGCTTGCATTTGTCGGTGCCCAAGGGGATCCGCTGTTCGGATTTCTGGTCTTTTTCGTAATGGCACTTGGCCTCGGCTTTCCCTATTTAATCCTGGGAACGTTCAGCGGTCTGCTGAATAACCTTCCTCAGTCGGGAACCTGGATGGTCTGGGTCAAGAAGCTTTTTGGTGTAATTTTGACCGGAGTGGCACTCTTTTATCTGGCTCTGGCCATCTACCCATCCTGGACCATGCAAGTCGTCATCGCAACGCTTCTTGTCGGAGGCATCTATCTTGGATTTTTTGAACAGAGCCGTTCGGCAGGAAAAGGGTTTCTCTACCTCAAGCGGGCAACTGGGATCGCGGCTATCCTAATCTCTGTCCTGATGATACAGAATCTGATGAAGGAAGGAATTATATGGGAACCTTACAGCGCGGAAAAACTCGAGCGGGCAGCTGCCGGGGGCAGACCGGTCGTTATGGATTTTTATGCTGATTGGTGCATTCCATGTCTCGAACTGGAACGAACAACCTTTACCGATCCGGAAGTTATCGACCGAACGGAAACATTTATACGCCTGAAGGTCGACCTCACACAGTACGGATCCCCGGAGAGCCAGCAGTTACGAGATGAGTTCCAGATTGCGGGAGTTCCGACTATCGTCTTTTTGACTCCGGACGGCAACGAGGTAGAATCGGCTCGTGTGGTGGGATATCTCCGGCCCGAACAATTTCTCCAGAGGGTAGAGACCGCTCTGGAAGCGTCAGACCTACCGTGAAGGAGGCAATGGATAGTCTCCAATGTTGATCCGGACACTCCGATCCGCCGCTCGCCTGTAGTAGTTCAGTTCGGAAACGGCTTCTTCTTCACTTTCGGGAGTAAAGAAAAGATAAAGATTCTTCTCGGAATAGATGGATCCTTCGGGAACCGGGATCAACTTTTCACGACTCCAGTCTACATGAAAATAGACCAATGGGCGGAACCAGTAAGTCAGCTCACCGGCTTCCGCAATGTAGGTGGCGTGATCGAACAGAACGGGTGGTTCACCATCCGGCCCGCTGTTCATCGCTTCCAGACGAACGGTAGCCGCACCCAATTTCCGGTTTGTGTTAAAAAAAGCCAAATAACCCACATCCGGATTCAACCTGAGAATATCTCCGTGACTGTTCACCGTGTCATAATCTGAAAATTTCGCAACAACCTCTTCGTCATTTTCATCGAGCCAGGCGAGTTGATCGAACATCATCGGATCAAAAATCAACTGATCGTTCCGAAGTGCCACCACACCCAGATTCTCGGTCAGATGCAACCGGGTGGAAGATTCCACATACGGACGGCCTGTAAAAACCCGATAGGTAATGGAAACGCTCAGTTCCGGAAACTCCGGCATGGTCCCGGATCGTTTCAACATCACGAAAATCGGCCCGGATTCCAGCTCTACCATCTGTGGGGGGTCCCAGTCCCAGGCATGCGCCCAGTAACGGGTCGGGATAAATACTCCCGGATTCCAGTGTAAAAGGCCACGAGGGGTATCGATTTTCCCGGACGAACCGACCGGATCCACTGCGGCCAGCTGGCCGGAAGAGTGCAGATCTACTGTCATCACAGAGTTACTTATTACCAGTTCGGGTGCCTCGCCCGATACCGACAAGTCCGTATCATACGATGGGCGGCTTGCAGTTTCGTTGCCATAGAGAAGTAGATATTCTGCACGTTCTACCGGCCCGGATTCATCAAAAAACGTTACAGTACCGGCAACGGTCGCTTTGCTTCGCTCTCCATCTGTATCCTGATCCCACCGGGTTACATTCCAAAGCTGAAACGGTACTTCTTCCAGCCCGGATCCGGTCTTCCGAACAATTCTTATTTCTCGCTCAGGGTCGTCAATCTGATCGGCGAAAATGGCAAACGTAACATCCGTTGGAAGAGCACCGGACGTCTCGGAGTCCCGGTTTTCCAGCGTAATCGGAATCTGGTACTCCCAGGCGTCCCACTCCGCATCCATACTGGTAAAAGGCCGTGCGTCTGTCGGGGAAACCGCGTCGGTGGCCAGAACAATCGAGGAAAACAGAAGCCCTGCCAACAAAATGGTCAAAAAAAACAGTAGCGATTTCAGGGTCTTGTTTTTCCAATGGCTGAAATAAGTAACTGTCATGATCATCAATTCTTGATATTCGAGTTTGTACAGAGTATTTGATCAGGGTACCAATACTGACGAATATATCAAAATGGAGTCATCCGGCAGAAGCCCGGCTGCAACGGCTGCGATACTCCTGCGGGGTCAAGCCGATATAACGTTTGAATATCCCGCGAAACGATTTCTCGTCCCTGTATCCAACATCATAAACCAGCGATCCTGTCAGCACAATAAATAAAGATTGACATCCAGGCAACCGACTTTGAAAACAGGGAGCCGGGCTCCCACCAGGCTCCCTGTCTTGTACCGACACGCTCATTTCGGATCAGTTTGCTTCGACCGGGCTGGCCATCGATTCAATTCCGACAAAGTACGGATAGGCGGAGTTCCCGTGTTCCGACAAATCCAGGCCCTGAGTTTCGACTCCGTCTGATACCCGCACTCCCATAACAGCGTCAATCAGGCTGAACAGCCCATATGAGGACAAAAAGATAAATGCAACCACCGCTGTAACGCCGAGAAGCTGAACCCAAAAGCTGACGCCGGGCACAAACAAGCCGACGGCCAGCGTTCCCCAGACGCCACAGACGCCGTGAACTGATATCGCGCCTACCGGATCATCAATTCGAAAACGGTCAATTACGCTGATCGCCATCACCACAATCATTCCAGCAACAGCCCCGATCGAAACAGCCGCCAGAGGAGTCACTACATCGGCGCCGGCCGTAATCCCGACCAGGCCCGCAAGAATACCATTCAATGCCATTGGGGCATCCATATTTCGAAACACAATCTGCGTAGTCAACATGGCAAAAAGGGCCCCAGCCGAAGCAGAGAGTGCCGTTGTCACAAATACATAAGAGACCTCAACCGGATCGGCGCTCAGAACGGACCCGCCGTTGAAACCAAACCATCCAAACCAGAGTAAAAAGACTCCTACTGTTGCCAATGGAATACTGTGTCCGGGGA
>JBBDRX010000022.1:0-2636 GCA_040905245.1 Balneolaceae bacterium
CACGACTCCCTTTCTCGCCGGCAATCGTGTAGGTCTCCAGACGGGATCCGTTTGTAATATTCACCACCTGGACCTTCTCATAAGGGAGAATGCCTGCAACGTCCAGAAGTTCCTGGTCGATGGTGATGCTCCCCTCATACATGAGGTTCGCTTCCGTCACCTTCATCTGGTGAAGTTTCGATTTGAACAGGGTCAGTTTCATCGGAAAAAACGCTTTTACAGATCGATAATGATGTTATCAATTAATCGGGTGCTACCTATATAAACGGCGCCGGCAAGAATATAGTTGCATCCTTTTTTGAGCTTCGATACCGGCTCCAGTGTATCATAAGCGTAGATATCAAGATAATCAATCTGCAGGCCATTTGCTTCCAGTTCCGCTTTTCGATACCCGATCTGTTCTGAAAGTTCAGTCACTCCGTCATTGACCTCTGTCTCAATCTGTTGAAGGGTCCGATAGAGCAGTGGTGCCTTCAGGCGTTCATCATTGGAGAGATAGGCATTACGGCTGCTCAGAGCGAGTCCGTCAGCAGCCCGGACAATCTCTCCCATCTTCAGTTCGACATCATGGTTGAATTCTTGCACCATCGTCTCCAGAATCCGAAACTGCTGAATATCTTTCTGGCCAAATACAGCGAGATCCGGCTGGACAATGTTGAACAACTTGTTGACTACCAAAACCACTCCTTCAAAAAAACCCGGACGGCTGGCACCACACATATGACGGTTCAGTTGATTCAATGAGATCGAAAAACGGGACGTGGGAGGGTACATTTCGGAAACAGAGGGAGCAAAAACCGAAGCGACCCGCAACTTTCGGCAGGCTCGAAGATCCTCCTTTTGCATGCGAGGGTATTCGTCGTAATCTTCATTCGGACCAAACTGCTTCGGATTCACAAAAATGGAGACTACCACACGATCTGCTTCACTCTTCGCTTTTCGGATCAACTCCAGATGGCCCTCATGCAGAGCTCCCATCGTTGGCACGAACCCGACAGTCAGCTTCTCACGCTTCCAGAGTTTGACTGTACTTCGGATCTCCTCTATCGAACCGGTAACCAGCATGGGTTCCTCTTTGATTGATGAAACAGAGAGCAGGCCGACGGAACGGCCCCTCTCAGAATAACCGGAAACGTTCCGTCGGAATTAAACGGGGCGTCCGGGATCAAAGTTCTCGAGAAGCTCCTTGATTCGACTGACAAATGCACCGCCATGTGCACCATCGATAATTCGATGGTCATAGCTCATGGATAGGTACATCATGTGTCGAATCGCAATCACATCCCCGGCCTCGGTTTCCAGTACAACCGGACGTTTGGAGATCACGCCGGTTCCAAGGATTGCTACCTGAGGCTGATTGATAATAGGCGTACCCATCAGGTTTCCGACACTTCCATAGTTGGTTAACGTCACCGTACCTCCAACCAGATCATCCGGTTTGAGATCCCGGTTTCGGGCCTTTTCAGCCACTTCTGCAACCATTTTGGCCAACCCGACAAGATTTTTCTCCTGAGCCTGCTTGATAACCGGCACAATCAGACCGCCCTTCCCACCCTCACCGAGGGCGACTGCCAGGCCGAAGTTGATATCTTTTTTGAGGTGAATTTCGTCCCCTTCAACAGAGCTGTTGATCAACGGAAACTCCTGCATCGCCTGGATAATTGCCTCAATAAAGATCGGGGTAAACGTAAGCTTCACACCGGCTTTCTCCTGAAAACCCGCCTTGTTCTTCTCTCTCCAATTGACCAGATCGGTCACATCCACCTCCGCAAATGTGGAGACGTGTGCCGAGGTTTGCTTGGAACGGACCATGTGCTCCGCGATCGTCTTTCGCATGCGGTCCATTTTGATGATTTCCACGTTCTCGGACGGACGATGCACATTGAGCTCCCCGGCGGTGATCTTTCCTCTGGAGCTGCCTCCTGCAGGCTTCGCTTCAGCTGGCCGTGCCGTCTCTGTCGCTTTGGAGGAACCTGATGCAGATCGCTGTTCCAGATAGGAGAGAATATCCTCCTTCGAAACCCGGCCATCTTTGCCGCTGCCTTCGATCTGATCCAGCTCGTCCTGAGTAATTCCCTCTTCTTTGGCAATAGACCTTACGAGCGGAGAATAGAAACGGCCGTCTCCGGACGTTCGCTTCACACCTTCAGATACCGGTACCGGCTCTTTTTTCTTTGCACCATTGGAAGCCGCTGTATCCGACTTGGATTTCGACGCCGGCGCTTTTTTCGGCTCACTTTTGGCCGCTGCCGCTGCCGCATTTCCGGTCTGGATAATGGCAATGGTCTGGCCTACCTGAATGGTCTCTCCGGCCTCTACAAGAATTTCTGATAACGTTCCGGCTTCCGGGGAAGGCACCTCGGTATCTACCTTGTCAGTCGCAATCTCGAGCAACGGCTCGTCCACTTCAACCGTGTCCCCCACGCTCTTGGACCACTCAATGATCGTTCCCTCCATTACCGACTCGCCCATTTCGGGCATTACCACTTCAAAATGTTCGCCCGCCGCCGAAGTATCGGAAGGAGCAGGTTCAGTAACAGCCGGTTCGGCTTCCGGGTCTTTCTCTTCGGCTTCCGGGTCTTTCTCTTCGGCTTCATCTGCAACAGCTTGTTTGCCGGAGCCGCTCTCCGCATCCG
>JBBDRX010000022.1:2736-10062 GCA_040905245.1 Balneolaceae bacterium
CTCCGCATCCGTCTCGATAATGGCAATCGGCTTACCCACTTCGACTGTGTCTCCCTCATTCACGAGAATTTCCACAAGCACTCCGCTCTCGGGTGAGGGAATTTCTGTATCTACTTTGTCGGTCGCGATCTCGAGCAGAGTATCGTCGGCCTCCACCTTGTCTCCGATACTTTTTGTCCACTCAATAACGGTCCCTTCCATTACCGATTCGCCCATTTCGGGCATTACCACTTCGACCTTGGCCATAATATAATCTTCATTTATATGAACACTGTTGCACAGGGACCCAAAAGATAGAAAATAAAAATCTTAATAACTGTATGTTCATACCAATCCGCAGACACTCTCCGCTTCCTTCAAAACCGGCCGGGAACCATTGTACATTCCATCATGCAAATTGTGTAATATTTTTGTTTTTCGTGGCTTTCTGTCTCAATCGTTTTATTTTAAATGGTTCATCTGATTCAGTTCTCTGTCGAGACCTGACAAAAAGGTGTATAACGAGACACAATACAGTATGAAGCGATTCGCAACCCGTCAACTTCTGCTTCGCATAACAACAGTTCTGTTGTTGTTTGGCACCGGACTGCCTTCGGGTGTTCAGGCCGGTATGTTGATCGAATACTGCTTTTCCGCTTCCGGGCTCGAACACACTTCCATGCAGGAAAACCACTCCCTGCAACAGGTTCACGAGTCGGATGGAGAGCACTCCTGCTGCCCGGAGAGCGAACCCGAGCAGAATCCTGCACGCAACTGCGTTGATGAGGATTTCTGTACCTGCCATTTTGAATCAGAGCCGGTAACAGATGATCACCGAACTGCTTTCAAAACCGATCTGACCCCTGTAGCAAAAGCGATTCAGCCGGTTTCACTTCAAAGCCTGAACAACAACCGACCCGTTTCCGTCCAATCAGCTCCTGCAGGATCCGGGCCACCCATCTGGTTGATGAACTCCACCTTTCTGAACTAGCCTTTTCCAGGCAACCCCGCTTCGGTAACACGCTTCTGACCAGGGCAGGACTATGGTCAATCCGAATAGGCCGGTTTCCTTTCTACTCTCTCCAACGGCAGCGGATCGATGACATGCGCATTTTCGTATCCGAAACGATTGCCGGACGTTTGCATACCTCTGTCTGAAATCTGGTGTTTATCAATCTCCGACACCTGTGGAGAAACGACGCCTCTGACAAGACAGACCGATTTACAATCGCCAATTCCTGATAATCCTATACAAATGCTAAACAAAACCATCCGGTTTTTCCTGGAGAATAAACTCGTGGCCGTTTTATTACTCCTTGTATTATGTGGCTGGGGCCTTGCTGTGACTCCATTCGACTGGAATCTGGATTTCCTTCCTCGTGATCGTGTTCCAGTAGATGCTATCCCCAATCTGGGCGAAAATCAACAGATCATCTATACCGAGTGGGAAGGTCAATCCCCCCAGGACATTGAAGACCAGGTCACCTACCCGCTAACTACCCAATTGCTGACGGTTCCCGGCATCAAGACCGTGCGAAGCAATTCCATGACGGGCCTTTCCATCATCTATGTCATTTTTGAGGAAGATGTTGAAACCTACTGGAGTCGATCACGTATCCTCGAAAAACTAAATTCGCTTCCGGCCGGAACAGTGCCTCAAAATGCCAGGCCCGCCATGGGCCCTGATGCCACCGGGCTTGGCCAAATCTTTTGGTACACCCTCGAAGGGAGAGACGAAAATGGAGAACCAGCGGGTGGCTGGGATCCCCAGGAACTCCGATCCATTCAGGATTTCTATGTCCGCTACGGACTGTCCGGAGCACAGGGTGTGGCCGAAGTTGCCTCCATTGGAGGATACGTAAAAGAGTATCAGGTCGATATCGACCCCAATAAACTTAAAATCTATGGAGTCACTCTTCCGCAGGTCATTGACGCTGTACGAAATGCCAATGCCGAAACCGGAGCCCGCACCATCGAAATGAACAGTGTAGAATACCTGGTACGGGGTACAGGCTATATCAATAACCTGGAGGATCTTGAGTCTGCTGTTGTCAAAGTGGTGGGTCACACACCGATTCGCGTACGGGATGTCGGGTTTGTGAGTATGGGCCCGGCACCCAGACGTGGTGCACTTGATAAAGCAGGGGCAGAAGCCGTTGGGGGTGTGGTGGTCGCACGCCAGAGTGCCAATCCCCAACAGGTTATTGATAACGTGAAAACGCAAATCGGGGAAATTTCGCCCGGCCTACCCTCCAAAACACTGGAAGACGGCACAGTATCCAAAGTCACTATTGTACCATTCTATGATCGTTCCACACTCATTTCGGAAACGCTGGGCACACTCGAAGAAGCACTCACGCTGCAGATCCTGATCACCATCATCGTCATCGTAATCATGGTGATGAATTTACGGACCTCCATGCTGATTTCATTCATGCTTCCGATCGCGGTGCTCATGACATTCATCGCCATGAAACAGTTCGGAGTCGATGCCAACATTGTGGCCCTTTCGGGGATTGCCATTGCCATTGGGACCATCGTGGATATGGGCGTAATCCTCTCCGAAAACATGCTGCGACATATGGAAGAGATGGACGACAATGAATCCCTGCTGGAAGTGATATATAACGCTACGGTTGAAGTAGCCGGAGCCATCCTGACGGCTATCACCACTACCATCGTGAGTTTCCTGCCGGTATTTACCATGATCGCCGCCGAAGGAAAACTCTTCAAACCGCTGGCCTACACCAAAACCTTTGCGTTGATCGCTTCCATCATCATCACGATTACGTTGATCCCCCCATTTGCTCACTGGCTATTCGGCCTGAAGATCAATAACCGAAAACTGAAACTGGGCTGGAACGGATTGTTAGTGCTCGGCGGTTTCATCACTATGTTCACCATTTCCGGCTGGGGCGGTTTCCTGATATTGGGCTTTGGTTTGATCAACGGTGCCGGATTCTTTTCAGGTAAAGGATATCGCCGGCAAATTCCATTTTTAAATAACACACTTTCCGTTGTGGTCGTCACCTGGCTGTTAACGGAATACTGGCTTCCGTTTGGTCCGTCGGTCTCTTTTGCCGGTAACCTGTTTTTTATCGTCCTGCTGATTGCGTTGATACTGGCAGCATTCTGGCTCATGATCCGATATTATCAATGCATTATCGGATGGTGTCTGGATCATAAAAAGATATTTCTCGCTATCCCATCCGCATTTGTAGCTTTTGGAGTGGTGATCTGGCTGGGATTTTCCACCACTTTCGGATTTGCAGCCAAAAGTTTTGATGTGATCGGTCTTGATGTCCGCGAAACATCTGCCTGGATCTCTGCTTCTGAAGCGTTTCCGGGACTGGGTAAGGAGTTCATGCCTGCCCTGGATGAAGGAGCCTTCCTGCTGATGCCAACGACCATGCCGCACGCCGGTGTGGAGGAGGCCGAAGATGTGATGCGCAAATTGGACCTGGCCGTAAACGCCATTCCGGAAATTGAAACTGTTGTCGGGAAAATGGGACGGACAGAATCGGCGCTCGATCCGGCTCCTGTTTCCATGTTCGAGAACATCATTCTCTATAAATCCGAATATAAAACCGATGAAAATGGACACCGGGGACGTTTTCGGGTAGATGACACCGGGGAATTTGTAAAGAGTGAAGATGGGGAACTGATCCCTGACAAGAGTGGAAAATACTACCGGCAGTGGCGCGATCACATTCAATCTCCCGATGACATATGGGAGGAAATCATCTCCGTGTCCCGCATGCCGGGCACCACATCTGCCCCCAAACTTCAGCCGATCGAAACACGGCTGGTGATGCTGCAATCGGGTATGCGGGCTCCAATGGGCGTAAAGGTAAGGGGGAGCGACCTCGAAGAGATCGAAGACTTCGGACTAAGGCTGGAGGAGATTCTGAGAGAGGTAGAGGGCATCAAAGCCTCCTCCGTATTTGCCGAACGTATTGTAGGCAAGCCCTATCTGGAGGTACACTGGAATCGAGATCAACTGGGCCGATACGGCCTCTCTGTTGCGGATGTGCAGCAATTCATGTCGATGGGTATAGGAGGAATGGCCGTCTCAACATCGGTCGAGGGGAGAGAGCGTTACCCCATCCGCGTCCGGTTTGCACGAGAACTTCGAGACAATCCAGAGGCTCTCGGTGACCTTCTGGTCCCGACAAAGACCGGTGCGCAAGTTCCACTGGAACAGCTTGCAGAGATCCGCTACCGGCGAGGGCCGCAGGCCATCAAAAGCGAAGATACGTTCCTGGTGGGTTATGTTATTTTCGACAAACTGGATGACTATGCAGAGGTAGATGTTGTGGAACACGCTCAGCAATCCATTCAGGAGAGTGTGGATTCCGGCGAATTAACGATCCCGGCCGGGATCAATTTCGAATTTGCCGGGAACTATGAAAATCAGGTACGGGCCGAAAAAAGACTGAGCATTATTCTGCCCATTGCACTGGTCGTTATTTTTCTGATCCTCTATTTCCAGTTCCGCTCGGTAAGCACTACAGCCATGATCTTCAGCAGCATTTTTGTGGCCTGGGCGGGTGGATTCCTGCTCGTCTGGCTGTATGGCCAGGGTTGGTTTTTGAATGTAGAACTGTTCGGGCAAAACCTCCGCAACCTCTTTCAGATGGGAACCGTCAACCTGAGTGTTGCCGTATGGGTCGGGTTTATTGCACTGTTCGGTATCGCAGCAGATGGCGGCGTGGTAATGGCTACCTACCTCGACCAGCTTTTCGATCGTAAAAAGCCCAGGACATCCGCCGAATTACGTGAGGTGGTTATAGATGCGAGCACCCGGCGTATTCGCCCGACTTTGATGACGACAGCCACGACCATTCTGGCTTTACTGCCTGTTCTAACCTCTACCGGTCGTGGGTCGGATATCATGGTTCCGATGGCCATCCCCAGCGTAGGCGGAATGTTCTTGCAAATCATCACGCTGCTGGTGATCCCGGTACTGTACTACATATGGAAGGAATTTAAAATGAAACGGAGTTTGAAATGAGAGTAGAATATCGAACAGGGATCATCCCGCATGAAACTACAAATGCTCATACAGGAATTTTCGAAACGAAATTTTCGAAATATATGTGCTCTTTGTGGTTATCGCTGATAGTGGCATTACTTCTGCTATCGATTACAGCTCAAGCCCAAACCATCGCGGGATACCAACAAGAGGCGGCCGAAAACAACCCGGAGCTGAAGGCAAAATATCAGCAGTACCTGTCGGCCCTGGAGCAGAGTCCAATCACTGGAACATTACCCGATCCGGAAGTTTCGTTTTCCTATTTCGTCAAACCCATTGAAACCAGAGTCGGGGCACAGCAAGGCCGGATCTCCGTTTCTCAAATGCTGCCATGGTTTGGCTCTTTAGAGAAACAGCGTTCGGCCTCCGAGTTGCGGGCAAAAGCAGCGTTCGAAACTTTTCAGGAGAGTCGAAATCGAATTTTCCTGCAAGTAGAACAGACCGTTTTGGAACTCTATGAATTGGAGGAGAGCATTCGCATTGCCGAGGAAAACCAGGCGATCCTTCACTCATTGGTGGAGCTGAGCCTGGCACGATATGAAACGGATCGTGCCACACAAGTAGATGTATTACGAGCTCAAATTGAAGAAGAAGACCTCAACATTCAAATTCAGCTATTGATAGATAACCGGAAAGTACTTTTTCAGAGAATGAATGAGTTGTTGAACAGGGACGAGAGTAAACAAATTACACTTCCAGACTCTTTGGATAGTAAAGAGCTGAACCCCCGTAACGTACTATTGACTCAGATTCATCAACAGAACCCACGGCTGAATCGCCTTCGATATCAGGAGGCCTCCTCTATGGAAATGAGGTCACTGGCAGAAAAGCAGAACAGGCCGAGTATCAAACTGGGAGTGGATTACATCTTTACAGGCGAATCCGATATGCCAAATGTGGTCAACAGCGGCAAAGATGCCCTTATGGTCATGGCCGGATTCCGAATCCCCATCTTCGGTAAAAAGAATAGTGCCAGAGTACGTCAAGCCCAGAGAAATATTCAGGACTTGCAGTACCAAATAGCTACCCGTGAAAACTCTCTGGAAACCGAATTGGACGCTTCACTGCGAGATTTCGAGGATGCCCGCAGGAGATTCAACCTCTACAACGAAAAACAAATTCAGCGCATCAAACAAGCCATCAGCATTATGATGGGTACCTATGCTTCGGATAGCTCCGAGTTCGAAGAGATCCTTCGTATACAAAGAAAACAGCTGGACTACCAACTTAAACGAATTCAAGCGAAAACCGATCAGCAGAAAGCGACGGCATTCATCGAATACCTGAGCGGGAACCACAACATCAATCCAACGAACCAGGAGTGATCTCCGAGCCAGGCGTACCATGATAATGCTTACAACCCGGCTCAAAACCTCCAAAATACAAACACCATGAAAACGAAAAATATACTTGTTTACTCAGGACTTATTCTCGGCGGGTTATTGCTCGGATACCTCTTCTTTGGAGGAACTTCGGAGCCACAAACACTCGGGGAACACATATCGGAAACACATACCGATGAGGCCGGTAGTGTGGTGTACACCTGCAGTATGCACCCTCAGGTTCGGGAAAATGAACCGGGAAACTGTCCTATATGCGGCATGGAACTCATTCCGGTTGATGAACTTAATGACAATGATTCAGAATCGGCAGGCCCTGACGCCGTACAATTCTCCAAAGCCGCACTGGCACTGGCCGAGATTGAAACCACTCCGGTAAGAACAGGAACCCCGGTAGTAGAAACACGGTTGCCGGGCAAGGTAGCTGTGAATCAAAATCTGGTGTCAAATGTTACTGCCCATTTTCCAGGTCGCATCCGGAAGCTGTATGTAGATTACACCGGAGATTACGTTCAAAAGGGGCAAAAACTTGCTTCCATATACTCTCCAAAACTTATTACGGCCCAACGCGAACTGCTGGAAACCGCCCGATTTAAAGAGCAAAACCCTCGTTTGTATGAGTCGACCCGGCGCAAGCTTTTGCTTTGGGAATTTCCGAAAAAAACCATTGATCAGATCGAACGTTCAGGAGAAGTGATGGAAGAGCTTGATTTCTATTCTCCTGTTTCGGGCTATATATCCAGGGTCAACATTTCGCGGGAAGATCATGTTCAGGAAGGATCCTTGCTCTATCGTATCGCTGACCTTTCCAACATCTGGGTTGAATTTGAAGCGTTCGAATCGACAATCAACGGACTGAACACTGGAGATGCAGTTAAATTTACAGTGAGCTCAATTCCCGGGCAGACATTCACCGGCAGTGTCAGTTTTATCGAACCTTTTCTAAATGAAAATTCCAGAACGGTGAAGGTT
>JBBDRX010000023.1:0-10007 GCA_040905245.1 Balneolaceae bacterium
CGAAAAAGTCCGGGTACCGCTCTTTCGGGTCATCTTCATCCTCATTGGCCTGCATACTGATCGCGAGAGGAGGACAGGCACGGGCACAAAGCCCGCAAGCCACACAACGCTCCTGTCCGTCATCTTTGACCAACACGGGTCGCCCACGAAAAATCGCCGGGGGGTCCCACTTCTCCTCCGGATAGCTCATTGTGAAAGTAGGCTGAAACATCTGTTTCAGCGTATACCACAACGCCTTGAAAATTTCAGGCAGGTAGATCTTCTCCAGAAAGCTGAATTTTCGCTCACGGGAATACTCTTTATTCAGAGCGTTGAGTACCGGTTTTTCCAAATTATCCTGCATGGGTGTAGCGACTGTTTGATATTATCCGTTACGTTTATTGAAAATAACCTTTAAAGTGATCGGGTTCAAAATGAACTTTCGACCCTCAAACCTCTATTTTTGTCGAAAAACCATGGTAATCGGTACCCCTCGAAAACCATACGTTTCCCGAATTCTGTTTTCCAGAAACCGACGATAATTTGCCGGAAGGTCTTCCGGATTGTTCATAAAAAATTTGAACACCGGAGGATTGCTTTTTACTTGAAGCCCATACTGAATTCGCAACTGTCTCCCTCTTTTTACCGGCAGCGGCCGCTCTTTCAAAATTCGTTCAAGCTCGTTATTAAATACAGGTGTCGGAATTTTTTTCTTTCTCTCTTCCAATACGATATCAGAAACATCCAAAATCTTTTCAACCCTCTGTCTTGTTAAAGCAGAACTGGATACAATCGGTATATAACGAAGAGTCGGAACTTCTGTATAGATATACTCTTCGAACTCCTTCAACAGATTGGTCTCTTTGTCCGGAACCAGATCCCATTTATTCAGAACCAGTACGATTCCCTTGTTGAACCGTGCCGCTTCTCTCAGAATTCGTTTGTCCTGCTGGTCAAATCCCTGCATGGCATCGATCAGCAGTATGGCTACATCGCATGCCCGAAGAGCCCGATCTGTTCGTACCGTACTGTAAAACTCGATATTCTCTTTTACTTTGGCCTGTTTGCGAAGACCGGCAGTATCGACAAGGATGTAGGTTTTTCCTTTGTACTCCAGGAAACTGTTAATTGAATCGCGGGTTGTGCCAGGCACATCAGTAACAATACAGCGATCACTCTTCAGCAGGGCATTTACCATACTGCTCTTGCCTACATTGGGCCGGCCGACAAACGCCAGTTTCGGAATATCACTGTGTTGCTGCTCATGGGGAGGATCAGGCAGACGCTCCACCACTCGATCAAGCAGGTCACCTGTCCCCGCTCCACTAATAGAGGAGACCGGAAAAAGATCTTCCAGGCCAAGTGCATAAAACTCGCTTGCATCCTGTACTCTTCGCTCATTGTCCGCCTTGTTGGCAACCACGATCACCGGTTTCTCGGATTTTCGAAGCACATCGGCGACAGCCTCATCCAATGGATGAATTCCCGTCTTGCCGTCAACCACAAAGAGAATCAGGTCAGACTCTTCAATCGCAATAAAGACCTGTTCCCTGACTCCCTTTACAATCACATCTACATCTTCCGGAAGATACCCTCCCGTATCGATCACTGTAAAGACCCGGCCATTCCACACGGTTTCGCCATAATGGCGGTCTCGTGTTACGCCTGTCTCGTCATGTACAATTGCATCTCTCTGGCCAATCAGACGGTTAAAAAACGTGGATTTGCCCACATTGGGCCTACCGACAATAGAAACTACTGGATTCATGAATGCCTATTAATACCTATATTCAAATAGAACAGGAAAGGTACAAATTTTCATCCTAACGCATGTTAGAAACCTTCTACAATACACTCGGCTTTGCCGGGGCTCTTCTGGTCTCATTTCTGTTTTTTGTCTTTTGCATTTTCTGGCTGGCCGGCCTTGCCGGTATCAGTAGAATACTGGAGAGCAACAAACGAAAAACCCTCCGGCTGATTGTTGCTGTTCTGATCCCCCCCTACCCTTTTTTCTGGATGATCTGGGAAATGATTGCTCAAAAAATTCAGATCAGCCGCAAACAGGATCCGGACACCACAACGGTAGAGAGTAGCAGATCCTCGTTTTAACCGGAAGCGGAAACCGCCACAGGAAATTCGAGTAAACGAATCTCACCCCGGTCTGCATCCAACTCCGCATCGAGGCCAAGAGGAAGTGTCATGTTATCCGGTTCATGTCCGATATACGCACCATAGAAAGAAGGAATGTTTTTCGGGGCAAGATATCCGGATAACACCTCCTGAAGAGTCAAGCTGGGGCGGCTTCCGGTATCACAATCTGTGCATCGCCCGAATACAAGCCCGGCTATCTGATCAAGAACTCCGGAAAGTTCGAGCCTGGAAAACATACGATCGATCCGGTATATCTCCTCTCCGATCTCTTCCAGAAAAAGAATCGCTCCCTCAAGAGACGGCATATAGGATGTACCGATAAGAGACGTCACCAGGGTCAGATTTCCCCCGATCAACCGGCCAGTGACTCTGCCCGGCGAAATTGTCACCGGATCTTCTGCTTCGCAAACCCTATCCTCATCAATTGGCTGAACCGGAAAAGGGAGTTCAAGCTCCCCGAACGTCACAGCCCGAAACTGACGTCGGCTATATGCGGTCCAGTCGGACGTACCGTTGGGTCCGTGAAATGTAACCAGACCGGATAGATTTTGGATCGCCACATGCAGGGATGTGATATCACTGAAACCGCAAAAAACTTTCGGGTTTTCGCGAATTATCTGATAGTCGATATCCGGAAGAATCCGGTTCGCCCCCCACCCTCCGCGTACGGCGACAATGCCGTGTATCGTCGGATCTTTAAAAAATCGATGAAGGTCTTCCAACCGCTCTTCGTCCCGGCCAGCCAGATAGCCATACCGTTTGCGGACGTTCCCCCCAAATCGAACCTGAAGGCCCAGTGACCGAAACACAGCTGTCATGCGGTTATACTCCTTCTCCTCATAGACAATGCCGGCAGGAGCAATCAGGCCGATCGTGTCTCCCCTTTTCAACGGTGCCGGTTTGATGAGTTTTCTTCGTGAAAAGATTTTTCCGTTTACAACCGGCCAGACGATCGCAGATCCGGAAAGAAGAGAAGCGTGTCTCAGAAATCGCTTTCGATTCATTTTATGCTCCCATTGTCATTATCGGAATCTCCTTCGTAAAGCTGGTGCTCTTTGATATACTCAAATACACCACTCGGCAGCTCCTCTTTCTTTAATCCACTCCCCGACCGACGCAATGTTGTGGACGAACTTTCCACCGGCGTATGATCCACAAACGTAACCCTGTCGAGAATTTCGGGGGAGATGGAATCCACTGAAAACCCCGGCCGTTCTGCCACAAGAAGCTCTGTCCGCTCAAGTATTTCCCGATAGCGATACCAGCTGGAAAACGAGGCGAGACTGTCTTCTCCAATACAGAGTTTGAATTCCACTTCGGGATGGTGTCTCTGAAGTTCTCGAAGTGTCCGTACCGTATAGGAAGGTGGTTTGAGGGTTCTCTCCAGATCACTGACATCCGCCCGATCACCAAACTCCGAACAAGCGATAAGAAGCATGTTATAACGATCTTCAAACGAAGCAGCCGGGCCGTTCTTTTTATGAGGAGGATGGGGAGTCGGGAGAATCAGAATTCTATCAATCAGACCGCTTTGAAGAAACGACCGGATGCAAGCCACATGCCCCCGGTGAACCGGGTCGAAAGCTCCACCGAATATTCCGGCTGTTTGGGCCATCGGGTCAATATCCTTTCGTTAATCCAGATGGCTGACCGGTTCATCACCGGATTCGTACTGGTCCAGCGCATCCTGCACATCATCGTAGAGTTCTTCGGCCCGCGAGCGATTCTCCCCTCTTGGAAAAAGCTGCAGATAGGTTTCGTAACTGTCCAGTGCGATGCGGTATCTCTCCTCTTTTCTGGAGGGGATGCTGTTATCGGCGTACTGTAAATAGGCGTCAATCTGATCTACAAGTGCCCGTTCCGCCCAGATTGTTTCGGGATAGCGATCCAGTACCAGGTCGAAGTAGATGGCAGCTGCTCTGAAACTACCGGTTCTCATATAAAAATGACCAGATTCATAGGTCTTCTGTGCAAGCTTGTCCCGAAGCTCTTCAATAATATCACTTGCCTCTTCAGCTCGATCCGAATTGGGATAACGGGCCAAAAACAGACGGAATCGTTCTATGGCCTGGAGACTGTTTGTCTGATCCACTTTGTATCTCGGACTCATCTGATAGTAGCTGAGTGCAGCCCGGAAGTCTGCCTGCTCACGACGGCTGGAAGATGGATGCGAAGAAGAGTACCGCTCATATTCGGAGGCCGCCAGCAGAAATTGATTGCTATTATAATAGCTTTCTGCAAGATAGAACTGTGCATCCTGGCCTATATCAGTTCCTCTTCCAATCGAGAGGACTGTTTCAAAGGCGTTGATTGCATCCCGCCAGCGTTCCTCTTCATAGAGTGAGTAGGCCTTTTCGTAGGCCACTTCCAGAGAATCTCCCGGCCTGATCAATGACTGGCTTCTGCAAGAAGCCAGTATCATGATGAAAATCAGCAGGCAGGAGAGCTTTTGTAAAGAGTTCATCAATATTCCCGATCAATTAAAAAGTTCAACAAGGTAACAAGATCCGCTTTATAATCTGAATCATCAAATGGTTCAAGAAGCTCCATCGCCTGTCGATATTCTTGCCCGATCGTGTCACGTGCTCGTTTCAGTGCTCCGGTTTTTCTGAACAGATGGACAACCCGATCGATATCGCCCCCCTTCAGTGAATCCTTATCCATCACACTGTATAACTCCCGAACATCAGTTTCATTGCCATTCTCAAGTGCGGTCAGAAGAAGAAAGGTCTTTTTCCCTTCCAGGATATCCCCCCCTCTCGTCTTGCCAAACTTTTCAGGATCTGCAACCGCATCCATCAGGTCGTCCTGAATCTGAAATGCCAGCCCGATCTTATCTCCCAGCAGATCCAGCCTCTGCAACTCCTCCTGCGAAGCTCCCGCACTGATCCCGCCGATCTTCAATGAACACGAAATCAGAGCAGCCGTCTTTCCCCTGATCATGTCCAGGTACTCTTCCACACTCCCACCTTTCTCCCGTTCAAGCTTCATATCCAGTGCCTGTCCTTCACAAACCGTTCGTATTGCCTTCAGTAGAGTCCGCTGAAGATGCTGAAAACGTCTTCCCGGAGCATCTGAATAGCAGAGCAGCTGTTGAAACGCTTCGGCATAGAGCATGTCTCCGGCCAGAATCGCAGTCGGTTCATCCCATCGCACATGAACACTTGGCTGGCCTCTTCTTGAGGATGCCTGATCCATTATATCGTCGTGCACCAGTGTAAAGTTGTGAATCAGCTCGACAGACAGGGCCGCCGGAACGGCATCTTCCAGATTGCCGCCACAAAGTCCCGATGCCATCAGAGTCAGCACCGGTCGCAAACGTTTCCCCCCGTTCTTCATCACATAACGGCACGGATCATACAGACTCCTTGGGGAATCAGGAAATGTAAGCTGGCTCAGGCCTTCTTCCACCAGAAGGGTATAGTCGTCAAGTACAGTCAAGAAAGTCCTCGTTTTTTACAGGCAGCGCCCAATATACAAAACAGAACAGGTTTGGGGAGAGCGATTCGAAAGAAAAACACCTGAAAAATGAGCTGTAAAGAGTTTCTTATACCTCCCGAAGAACAGAAGAGCTAAGGTGAGCCGGTTTTCGGCATCCGAGAAGAGTCAGAATCATTCTGAACTGAACCGTCCATCTCTCATAGAGTGTTTCAAGTTCCTCCTCGCCGCCCTGCATCACTGCAGCAAGAACAGGCTGGGCAGCTGCCGTAAAATCTGCTCCGAGTGCAAGTGCCTTGGCCATGTCAAATGGTGAACGAACTCCACCGGATGCAATAAGCTCGAATCGAAAACTTTCTCGCAGGGAGTGAATTTCTCTGATGCAGTCGACTGTAGGGATCCCCCACTCTTCAAATGGGTCGTAGAGATTCCTATGGTTTGCCTTGCTTCGTTTTGTCCGGATATTCTCCACTCTGGACCAGCTGGTCCCTCCTGCCCCTGCTGCATCAATGACCTGAACCCCCATGGCCAGCAGTCGCTGAGCAACCGTTCCCGAGATCCCCGCTCCGGTCTCTTTGACTATCACCGGCAGATCCAGCCGGGTCACAATCCGGGCAATCCCTTCTTCGATCCCTTCAAAATTTCGATCTCCCTCGGGTTGAACCAGCTCCTGAAGCGGATTCAGATGAACGATAACCGCATTGGCCCGAATGGTATCAACCAATCGACTCAGTGTATCCTCTCCAACCGACCCGGCAAGTTGGCCCCCGCCAATATTTGCAGCGATGAATGCATCCGGAGCCGCCTTCCGTACAATGGAAAACGAAGCATCCTGCTCCTTCTGCTCCAGCATGACTCTCTGGCTTCCCACCCCAAAGGGAAGATTGTTCTTTTGACAAAAACGTGCGATGATTTCGTTAATCGCTCCAGCTTCCGCATAACCTCCAGTCATGGAAGAGATAAACAAAGGAAAAGAAAATTCACGTCCAAGGAGGCTGGATGCAGTAGAAACCTGGTCAGAATCGACTTCGGGCAGGGAGTTATGACGGAAGTCGTACCGTTCAAAACCGTTCGTTTTGCGGTAGGAAACATCGTTATTCACACAGAGATCCGCATGATCTCGCTTACGCTGCTCTATTTCCATTCCTTAGCGGGTTGGTGAACCATTAACGGTATGAGGGGTCGGGACAACTTCTCCTTTGACAGCTATTTCCGCCCCGCCCGGTAGACCGGGACATTGGAACACGCTTCTCCGTACATTACTTTTTTGGCAATCGGAAGCAGTTTTTTGGTCGCCTCAAGATAGGTATCAGGCGAAAGATCCATCTTGCTGCACCCTTTAAGAAGAACAAAGCGATCCCGATAGATCTCCCAGTCAAACGTCTCGATTTTCTTTTGAAGAACACGTTTTTCGACCTCTACTTTGTCACCAAATATCACATCTTTTGCATAGGGCGAAGCATGCACCGCAACCAGCATCCATGCCCAGGCCGGAATCAGAGCGTCCACACTACAGACAATTCCGAGCCAGGCTCCTTCGTACTGACTCCAGTCGTGAGCCTGAATGTGTTCCCGGAACTCTTTTTCTTTCAGAATTAAATCCTGAAAAAGGAACGGACGAATATCCAGAACCGAGATCGGCTCATCCCGAACCATCGCTTCCAGATCGACTGTTTCCAGTTTGGACTGCTTGATTTTATTGACAATCTCACTCATAATATCAAAGCGAAAAGGATTCTCCACAAGAGCAGGTTCTTGCTGCATTCGGGTTTTCAAAATGAAATCCCTGACCGTTCAAACCTTCCGAGTAATCCAGTTCCGTTCCAGCCAGATAGAGAAAGCTCCTCATATCTACGACGACCGGAATTCCCATCTCCTCAAAGTAGTGTTCATTTTCTCCAACTTCATTTGCAACATCAAAGTCCAGGTCGTAAGTCAGACCGGAACACCCACCACTTCGAACCGAAACGCGGAGAAGAGAACCTTCCGGTACATTCTTCTCCCGTTGAATTTCACGAATTCGTTCGGCAGCTCGAGAGCTGATTTTTATTTCGGACACTGTCTTTTCCATTGTTACACTGAAACCACTTGCAATTCAGGGTCAATTCGTTTGATCATGCTTTCAATTGCGTAGAGTGTCCCGGATGTTGCCGTCGGACACGTTCCACAGGCTCCCTGATAGTGTACCTTCAGGCGGTTCCCACTCAGCCCGAGAATCTTGAGGCCTCCACCATCCGCGAGCAGGTAGGGACGAACCTGTTCATCCAGAAGCTGGTTAATCTGTTGCAGCCTCGGGTCATCAGTCTCCTGTACTTCACGTGTAGCGTGGACCTCTTCGTCCTCCTCTGCGTCGAGAACAGGTTCCGCTTCCCGAATCGGGGGAGCCAATTTCCGGAGAAGATCGGACCATACCTCTTTCCCGTCCTGTGTAACCGTAATATAGCGGTCTACGTAATAGACGTTGATTACGTGATCGATGGCAAACAGTGCTTTTGCAAGCTCGTCATTCTCTGCCTGTCCCGCATTTTCAAATGAACGGGTTACACCATTTGTCAACTTATCTCCCAGAACAAATCGCATTGCATCCGGGTTCGGGGTTCGTTCAATCTCTTTAATTTTGGGCATAACATTCACCTACTCTGTTTTACGTCTGTTTTTTGGATATCAATACACTCATTATACGGTCGTTCTTGTCAGACAAAGAACTCCCGCACGGTATGCAACGCCTGCTTCAGGCGGTCAACATCCTCTCTGTTATTATAGAACGAAAAAGAGGCTCTCGCCGTTGCAGGAATCGTAAATCGATCCATCACCGGCTGGGCACAATGGTGGCCCGTACGTATCGCAATGCCCTCCTTGTCCAGAATCGTTCCAATGTCGTGCGGATGGATACCATCGATCATAAATGAAATGACCGAAGCTCGCTCCGACGGATGGCCGATCACCTTCAGGCCCTTCACCTCTTGCAACTGCTCCATGGCATAGCCGACAATTTCCTGTTCACGACGTACAATATTCTCCATTCCGATACGGTTCAGATAGCGAACGGCTTCCCCGAACCCGATCCCGGCTGCTATTGGCGGCGTTCCCGCCTCAAACTTGTAAGGAGGTATATTATAGGTGGTCTTTTCAAACCGGACCCTGTCGATCATATCTCCACCTCCCCGGTATGGTGGCATTGCGTCCAGTTGCTCCTGTTTGCCATAGAGAACACCGAATCCTGTCGGACCACACATCTTGTGTGCAGAGAAGGCGTAAAAGTCACACCCGATATCCCGAACATTTACAGGCTGATGAGGTACTGCCTGTGCTCCGTCAATCAGAACCACAGCACCTGACTGGTGAGCCAGACGAGTAATCTCATGTACCGGGTTCACGGTTCCCAGTGCATTTGACACATGAGTCACCGAAACCATTTTCACCCGACTGTCCAGCAGGTCTCGATACTGTTTCAAATCCAGCTCTCCTTCATCGGTAATCGGAATCACGACAATCTCTGCACCCGTCTGCTCTGCGATTAACTGCCAGGGTACGATATTGGCATGATGTTCCATCTCGGACAGAACGATTTTGTCTCCGGCTGAGAAACGGAGCCGTCCGAATGAGCTGGCAACCAGATTGATAGAATCTGTCGTGCCGGTGGTGAAGATAATTTCCGATTTGGAACCCGCACCGATAAATTTTTGGACTTCAACACGCGACTCCTCATAAGCATCCGTCGCCTGCTGACTGAGTGCATGGACTCCACGATGGATATTAGCATGTTCATACCGATGATAGTGATCCAGCCGGTCTGCCACCGCGACAGGCATCTGGCTTGATGCACCGTTGTCCAGATAGACCAGTGGTTTGCCGTTCACTTCTCTGGAGAGAATCGGGAAATCCTTTCTGATCTGATCAAAGTCCGTAGCGGCAGTTATGGTTGGCTGTTCACGAGTCATGACACGACGTTTTCTACCAGGTCGGTTGTGTACCGTTTTACTTCATCAACAAGAAGCTCATGTACAGATTTAACTTTTACATTCGCAATTGTCTCGAGTGCAAACGCATAGGTCAGCACCTCTTTGGCCTTCTGCTCTGTCATCCCTCTGCTTTGAAGATAGAAGACATGCTCCGGGTCCAGCTGGCCGATCGTAGCCCCGTGTGAGCAGAGTACATCGTCAGCAAAAATCTCCAGCTGAGGCTTTGTATTCACCAGCCCATCTTTGGAAAGAAGCAGATTTCGGTTCTCCTGAAACGAATCGATCTTCTGTGCATCCCGTCGAACAAAAATCTTTCCATTGAAGATGGAATGAGCACTCCCCTTGACAACCACCTTATGCAACTGATGGCTGCGGGCGTGCGAAAAACGGTGATCCATTATCGAGTGTGTATCAGCGATCTGGTTACCGTCTATAAGTACCAGCCCGTCCAGTGAAAAATCTACCTCTTCATCTTCC
>JBBDRX010000024.1:0-9903 GCA_040905245.1 Balneolaceae bacterium
GAACGGATACGATATCAGCGCCGATGTCCTGGGGTATCCGGAGAGTTACTATACCCCTCCGGCCGAGGCTCTTTCCCGGATTCAGATGGTTCGGGGGGCCGCATCCCTGCAGTATGGCACCCAGTTTGGCGGCCTCGTCAATTTTATTCTGAAAAAACCGGACCGAACCACTCCGTTTACACTGACAACCCGCCAATCGGTCGGCTCGGACGCACTCTACACCTCGTTCAACAGTGTCTCCGGCCAGGCTGGCCCGGTTGGCTATTACGGATACCTGCACTACAAACGGGGAGACGGGTTCCGTCCCAACTCTGAGTTTGACTCCTGGAATGCCTACACGTATACCGATTTTGCCCTCTCCGACCGGACCACCCTTGCGCTTGAGCTGACCTATTTGAACTATCTGGCACAACAGCCAGGCGGGCTCACCGACGTGATGTTCTACGAGAATCCCTACCAGAGCAACCGGGAGCGGAACTGGTTTCGGGTAGACTGGCGGCTGGCTGCTCTGAAGCTGGAGCACGAGCCCGGCTCCATGAGTGATATCACCCTCACCCTGTTTGGACTGGACGCGACCCGTGAAGCGCTGGGGTTCCGGACAAACCGGGTCTCCCAGGTGGACGATCCGGCCGAGCCGAGAGATCTACTGATAGGACGATTTGTAAACTGGGGGGCAGAGGGCCGATACTTGCAGCGGTATCAGATCGGATCCCGATCTTCGGTCTTTCTGGTTGGAGCCAAGTATTACCAGTCGTCCAACCAGGCCATTCAGGGCCCGGGCCCGGACGGAGACGAACCGGACTTCAACCTCGCAACCGAACAGTTTCCGGCTTACCCATATCAGTCCGAATTTGATTTTCCGAACCTGAATGTTGCCCTTTTTGGCGAGAATATTTTCTATCTGAGGGATAATCTTTCCGTGACGCCGGGCTTCCGGTTCGAATACATCCGGACGCAAAGCGAAGGGACCTATGAGCGGATCAGCTACGATCTGGCCGGAAATCCAATTCAGCAGCTTACTCTGGAAGACGATCGCACGTTCGACCGGACCCTGTTGTTGGGCGGGGTTGGAGTCAGCTACCTTCCCAAACCACATCTCGAGTTGTATGGAAATGTCTCCCAGAACTACCGTTCCGTCACGTTCAACGACATTCGGGTCGTGAATCCGACATTTCAGGTAGATCCGGAGATCACAGACGAACGCGGATTTACCGCCGACGTGGGCCTTCGCGGCCGCCTGGGAGATCTGTTGCAATACGATATGAACGGATTTGCACTGTTGTACGACCGGCGCCTCGGCGAGGTACTTCGGGCCGAAACTCGCCGGAATGCCCAGGGGGAAGAGGTGAATACCGGCCGGATTGTCCGGTTTCGTGGGAATATCGGAACAGCCACCATGTCTGGCTTCGAAAGCCTTGTAGACCTGAACCTTGCCGAATGGCTTCGAACCGGGTCGGAAACCCGGCTCTCTCTCTTTGTCAATACTTCCATTACACACTCACGCTATCTAGAATCCGAGGTCCCCGGCGTGGAAGGAAACCAGGTGGAGTTTATCCCCAAATTAAACGTGAAATCGGGACTGCGTTTCGGATATGAAAACTGGACCGGCCGCCTGCAGTATACCTATCTCTCCAGGCAGTATACGGATGCGTCCAACGCTAAACAGAACCGGCGGGATAACCAGAGCGGAATCCGGGGCACTGTGCCAGCCTACGATGTACTGGATCTCTCCCTGAACTGGACGTACCGGGCCCTGACGCTGGAGAGTGGAATCGACAACCTGCTGAACCAAGCCTATTTCACCCGGCGTGCCACCGGTTATCCCGGCCCCGGCATTTTACCTTCGGCACCTCGAACCTGGTATCTGACCCTTCAGTTACAGCTCTGATCCGGTTGTCAGGAGATTGACGGGCTGAACCGTCCGGCCGGGAAACGGTTATTCCGGACGCTTCCCATCGTACCGGTTCAACCCGAAATGATCGCTGTCTTGCCGTATTTTATGACGAGTGCCTTCACTGCCAGTCATTGCATGCGAATTAGAGGAGCTCTTTTGCTATTTTTCGGTTTTGGATCCGAAATTTGCAAACCGATTGACACACCGGCGTTATGAGAACAAAATACCTGAGCCTCCTTTTTCTACTGCTGTTCACTCCGCAACTGGTGCAGGCGCAGAGCGTACCGGAACCGGAGGCGCATATCGGCTTTGAGCCGGGCGAAAACTACAAACTGGCCGACTATGAACAGCTGGAGTCGTACTATCGGGCGGTTGCACAGGCCAGCGACCGGGTTCTGCTTCAGGAGATCGGACGGACGCACCACGGACGTCCCTTGTTGATGTTGATCATCTCGAGTGAAGAGAATCTTGCGAATCTGGAGCAGTATCGAGAAATCAGTGAGCGATTGGCGCGAGCCCGAGGGCTTGATGATGATCAGGCGAAAGAGCTGGCACGTGAGGGGAAGGCGGTGGTTTGGATCGACAGCGGGCTGCACTCCTCCGAACTGGCACACAGCCAGCACAACCCCCACTTTGTGTACCACATGACGACGGATGAGTCGGAAGAGACGCGGCGAATGAGAGAGGAGGTGATCCTGCTCAATATGCCGTTGATGAATCCGGACGGCCATGAACGGGTGGTCGACTGGTACCGGACTCATCAGGGGACGGAGTTTGAACAGAGTGGGTTGCCGGTCGTCTATCACGAATATATCGGGCACGACAATAACCGCGACTGGTATATGCTGCTCCAGAATGAGTCAAAGGCGGTTGGACAGGTACTCTACAACGAGTGGTATCCACAGATTGTCCTGAATCATCATCAGATGGGGCAGATGCCCCCCAGAATGTTCATCCCTCCGTTCGATGATCCGGTGAATCCGAATATTCCGGCACTGGCGGTTCGGGGGACCAACCTGGTGGGTGAGCACATGGCCAACCGGTTTGCTGCCGAGCAGAAATCGGGGATTATTCAGGGAATCAGTTTTAACATGTGGTGGAACGGGGGGATGCGTACAGCTCCCTACTTTCACAACATGGTGGGCATTCTGACGGAATCTACCCACAGTTCACCGGTCCCCCGGTTCTGGGAAAAGGAAGATATCCCTGAAACGATCGTGCGGGGCAGCAAGGAGATCTCCATGAAGGATCCGAGTGTTTTCTATCCGGACCCCTGGGAAGGGGGCTGGTCGTCCATCGGACAGATGGTGGAGTATCATCTGACCGCGTCACTCGGGGTGATGGATATTGCCATGAAGAGAAAGGATGATTGGCTCTATAATATCTATCAAATGGGGCGGGACGCGATCCGGGCCGGTGAAGAAGGTGCTCCCTACGCCTACTTGGTACCTCCGGATCAGTGGGACGGCCCCGAATCGATTGAAATGTTGCGGGTACTCGAACGTGGAGGGATCGAAATTCACAGGCTGACGCAACCATTCGAGTGGAATGGGGCGCTGTACCCGGAGGGGAGTTACCTGATCTATGCGGGGCAGGCTTTCCGCCCGCATCTGATCGATATGATGGAACCGCAATCCTATCCGGATCGCCGTCTCTATCCGGACGGGCCGCCCGAACCGCCGTATGACATGGCGGGCTGGACCCTGCCGATACAGATGGGGGTGGATGTGATTCGGATGGATAAACCGGTGGATCTTTCTGCAAGAAGAGTCTCGGCCGTGGAGCCGTTTGATGCAGAACCGATCACACGAAACTCAGAGGGCTGGTTGATCCCGTCCAAATCCAATATGTCTGCCATTCTGGTGAACCGGCTTCTTGCCGGAGGAGAGAGAGTCTTTCGTGCAGAGGATTCATTGAATCTGGAGGGAGAGGCCATTTCCGCCGGCGGATTTTTTGTTGAAGCGTCACGCAGCGCCGGCCGGGAGATCGAAGAGCTGAGCCGTGAATACGGACTTTCTGTCCAATCTCTGTTCGAGCGGCCTTCTGTGCCTCTGAATCGGCTGGAACCGCCGAAGGTGGGGATGTACCAGTCCTGGACTTCGAACATAGATGAAGGCTGGACCCGATGGATCTTTGACAACTACGGATTTGACTACACGACGCTGCGTGACGAGGATATCCGGAAAGGAGACCTCTCCTCCTACGATGTGATCATTCTTCCCGCACAATCACCGGAGTCGATGTTGAAGGGGAACGAGCCCGGTACCATGCCGGAGAAGTATACAGGCGGGTTGGGTGCAGAGGGGGCATATCATCTGAAACGCTATACCGAGTCCGGTGGTATGATCCTGGCCTGGGACGGGGCAACAGATTTTGTCATGAACCATTTTGGGTTGCCGGTTCGCAGCCATCTTCGAAACACTTCCAGGGAAGAGTTCTTTATTCCCGGTTCCCTCGTACAGGTGGATGTAGACAACCAACATCCGATGGCGTATGGAGTGCAACCAGAAGCAGGAGTCTTTTTTGTAACGCGCGGCGGAAGCCAGAGCCGATCCTTTTCAATTGTTGAGCCGGCCGAAGTGGAAGGAGTTCGGGGAGAGGAGCCGGCTGTAGAGGTGATCGCCCGGTTTGCTGAAGAGAATATCCTATTGAGTGGATGGGCGCTCGGGGAAGATCGTTGGCTCGCCGGCCGGCCAGCTGCTGTTCGGGTGGCTGCCGGAGAGGGAGAAGTGGTCCTTCTCGGATTTCGGCCACAACTGCGAGCCCAGCCAAGAGTTTCATTCAAGTTTCTGTTTAATGCGATTTATGGGTCGGCGATGGAGGGGCTTGCACCCGTAGAACCGGCCCGGCCATTCAGAGGGGAGAAGCCATGATGCGATCAAGTCCGTCAAGCCCCTCTCAGATTGCTTTTTAGACGAAATCTGAGTAAGATAACCGGCCTTGAGCGATCGCAGTGAATGCAACCGTTTTTTGACTTGATAACAATATTACCCTAACAAAAAGGACCGATTTCATGTATAAAAATTTACTATTGGCGATTGCCAGTTTTGGTTTTCTCGCCGCTTGTACACCGGCACAGATGACCGCTCAGGGGCAGCCTGAGTATGGATGGTACTCGGAAGGTGAAGACAACAGCCCGGAAGAACGGATCCGGTTTACCGTAACCAATCCACTGGATATTCCACTGGAGAATCACCCGGTTGTGATCAAGCGGGAAGACCTGCCCGTCCAAAATATCCCGGAGCGCTGGGTGAACATCGTGGATCCCAACCGAACTCCGCGGGAAAATCCGACTCTTGAGGAGCTGGAAGATTTTGGCGGCTACCTCTATCGGGAAGAGCAGCACGGATATAATATAGACCAGCAGCTTGACGACCTGGACAAGGACGGCGTCTGGGACGAGATTTTCTTCCTGGTGGATCTGGAGCCGGGAGAGACGAAAGATTTCTATATTTATGTTGGCTTTTATGAGCGCGGCATTCTGGAGCACCGTACACATGCCGGGATCGGGAACTACGGCCGGATGACGGTCCCTTTCTGGGAGTCGGAAACCATGGGTTGGAAGCTCTGGTACAAGCATGATGTTGATCTTCATGCGAAGGTTGACCGGCGGTTGACAGCGTATCAGGAGTATACGACCAACCGGTCCGGGTATTACATGGACTGGGTGTATGGAACGGATATCATGCAGGTACGCAGTTCGTTCGGCGCCGGCGGCATGGCGATTTTTGAGGATCCGAGCGATCCGGAGAACCCCTCCAGAGCCTACCACGGTCCCTACAAGGATCAGGGACCTTACAAAGATGCTCGTTTTGCTTACGATGTGGACTTCAACGGGCCGCTCAGAAGTCGTCTGGTAGTACGTACCATGCACTGGAATACAGAGATGGGTGGTTTCTATGAATTGGAGCAGCGTTATACGGCGGTCGCTCACAAGAACTGGAGTAACGTCGAGGTGAAATTCACCAAATTTCTCCCGCCGCACGACAACGTGAAGTTTGGTGCCGGGATTCGAAAAGTGGGAATTACCGGTTCCGAAGAGTACGAGGCGATTATCGAGGATGGCTTTATCATCAGTATGGGGCATGATATTGAGGCCCGGATTCCCGATGAGGATATCGGCGATGAAGCGCTGGAAGTACCGTGGCAAGCGACGGCACTGGCGATTAAAAATGTTTACAATCCGGAATACTATTCGATTGAAAACTATCTTGAGAACCATGTCTTCATGCTGGATGTGAATGAAGAGAAGACGTTTGAGTACAAGATTTTTGGAGCCTGGAGCCTTGCCGAAGACGGCATGATCGATAATGAAGAAGATTTTGTCGAGTATGTTCGGAATGAGACGCTGAAATACAACAACCCGCCGGTTGTGGATATTCACGAGCATGAAGTACGGCCGGACTAAGTAGTGCCTTATTGATGGGCAGCTTCATCCAGTTGAGTGTTGGCCCGACGATCGACTGGAATGGTTCGGATACAAAAAGGCCGGTATTGGAAAGCCACTGGAGATGGAGAAATCCATATTCAGTGGCTTTTTCTGTTTGACGAGGTACTTGCGATGTCCGTTTGCGTATAGATTTAGAGAGGATGCCGAAAATCAAATATCCCAATTCGCCCGGTCGCCTGTTATGAGCCGGGATGGCCGGTGTTATGGCTTT
Organism: Balneolaceae bacterium; assembly: GCA_040905245.1. Classification (GTDB taxonomy): domain Bacteria; phylum Bacteroidota; class Rhodothermia; order Balneolales; family Balneolaceae; genus JBBDRX01. Next base: position 6,556 of record JBBDRX010000024.1, read on the forward strand.
GGATGGATCGGTTCAACCCGTAATGGAACGGAGTCGGAGTTTAGTATTTCAGATGGATGAGTGTTCCTGATCCAAACGTGGAGGATGTGATGATAAGAAGGTTGTCGTAGTCGTCATGCCTGAGCTTTTCGGTAAAGTAGTTGTATCCAAGAAGGGTATTTGTCGCCGTGTCTACGGTATTGGAGTGTCCGGCAATCAGGATGGTTTTCCCCCGATGGGTTTCGGAAATCTGTTCCAGAAAAGCGTTCTGTTCTTTCCAGTCGTAATACTCCACATGGACTCCGTTGGCTGCCGCTACAAGCGCAACGGTCATTCGGGTTCGGTTGACGTCTGTGCTGAAGACAGCGTCCACGGGTTGTGCCTGCAATGCTTTTACCAGGTTAACAGCTCTATGAAGCCCTTCGGTGGAGAGATATGGATCTTCAACGCTTTCACCTCCGTCATCTGCGCGTTCGGCGTGGCGTACAATGAGGTAGGTTGTGGTGTTGACTTGCTGGCTGTAAACGAGTTCCGTGCCTGTGATAAGGAAAATAGCCAAAAGGGAAGGTATCAGTTGCTTCATGACAGGTTGGAAGGGTCAGTTTTGGGGATCTGCTTTCAGTATTGAAATTATAGCATTTGCAACGTACAATTACACCAATATCTTTATTTTTTGTGTTGTCAGCATAGCCGAATTGTACGGTAGCATGCGGGGTGATTGTTGAATACAGCACTTTCGGCTTGTGGTATCTGACTCTACAAATCAACCTCTAAAGAAAACTCTGCTATGGATCGAAAACGATTTATTGGTTACGGTGCCGCTACGCTGGCAGGATCGATGATGCCTGGTATAAAGGGAGAAGGGTCGGCCGCAGGACTCAACGGAACAGAGGAGATGGAGAATGAACAGCGCGGAAGTCACCTGGACATGATCCGCGAATCATTCACCTTTCGAAAAATCGATCTCCATAATCATATTAATACGACCAATCGTACCGCATCGATGATTGACGAGAGTTGTGAGCGTTTGGGCATTGACTGGACAGCTTGTTCCAACCTGCGAGGGGATACTTCGGATCAGCTGTTTGGCAATACGCGGGAAGAGATGCGGGGTCTGAATGACGTAGTACTGGACGGCATGCGTCAATATCCGGATCGAATTCTGGGTTCCTGTTTTGTCAACCCCGGATTGACAAAGGAGTCACTGGAAGAGATTGAGCGGTGTGTGGATCAGGGGATGGTAATGGTCGGGGAGCAATACGACAGCTACAAGATTAACGACCCGGTGTACTATCCGATCATTGAAAAGTGTATTGACCTGAATGTACCGATGATGATGCATGCGGTTGGGACACTTGGAAACTGGAGGCCCGATTTCTGGAGGCATGGAGACAATCCTATGTCGACGTCCAATGCAGAGGATTTTATCGATGTGAGTGAGCGTTATCCGGAAGCGATGATTATTTGTGGGCATGTTGGTGGCGGTGGCGACTGGGAGCATATGATTAGTATGTTGCGGGAAGCACCAACCATTTACATGGGAACCAGCGGCAGTGTCTGTGACGACCGAATGATCGATATGGCGGTTGAGTATCTGGGTGCGGACCGAGTGCTGTATTCGACGGACGTAAACTATGAGAATTCCGTCGGAAAAATCATGGATGCGGACCTTACGGACGAAGAGCGCAAAATGATCTTCTTCGACAACTTTAATAATCTTCTAAAACCGGCGGGAAATAATGTTAATTGACAGGAATGCGTACAGAGTTGTGTCCGGTTCATTTGACTCTTGCCACACAATATATTGCGGTCTTGTTTGGACAGCTCTTCCTGTTTATATCTGAACGACAGGCCGGTTGCGTATACATTTTTTTACCTCATCGTACGGATAATAGTTGCATATTTCGATTACACCGATATCTTGTTACTCTTGTAATAGATTCCGTTTTTTGCGCTCGATTTCTTGTTTTTTGAAAGCGATTTCATCAGCGTTGATACGGCGGTTTACTATTTAAATAGATGCATACGCACACTACAAGACGGATTCTCGAGTTGATGTCGTGGCTGATGTGTGAAATTAAATGAAGGACAGTCGTTGAAAAGGCCCTTTTTGGGCAACGGTATCTGACTCGTATTTATTTTTTAAATTTCAAAAAAACTCTGCTATGGATCGAAAACGATTTCTTGGCTACGGTGCTGCTGCTCTGGCAGGATCGGTGATGCCCGGCATGAAGGGAGAAGGGTCGGTTGCGGCACTCTCCGGAACAGAGGAGATCGATAATGAACAGCGCGGGAATCATATGGACATGATTCGCGAATCGTTCACCTATCGAAAAATCGATCTCCATAACCACATTAATGAATCCAGCCGGTCTGCGGCGTTGATTGATGAGAGTTGTGAGCGTCTCGGAATCAACTGGACGGCCTGCTCCAACCTGCGTGGCCGTACCCCGGAACAGATGCGTGAGCATAACGATGTCGTTCTTGACGCGATGCGCCAGTATCCAAACCGGATTTTGGGATCCTGTTATGTAAATCCGGGCTTCATGAAGGAGTCGCTGGAAGAGATCGATCGGTGTGTCGATCAGGGGATGGTGATGGTCGGCGAACAGTACCACAGCTACAAGATCAACGACCCGGTCTACTATCCGATCATTGAAAAGTGCATTGACCGTAAGGTTCCGTTGATGATGCATGCGGCAGCGACAATTGGAAACTGGAGGCCCCAATTCTGGAGACATGGAGACAATCCTATGTCGACATCCAACGGAGAGGACTTCATCGATGTGAGCGAGCGTTATCCGGAAGCAATGGTTATTTGCGGGCACGTTGGCGGCGGCGGTGACTGGGAGCATATGATCAGTATGCTGCGCGAAGCACCGACCATTTATATGGGAACCAGCGGTAGCGTCTGTGATGATCGTATGATCGATATGGCGGTTGAGTATCTGGGTGCGGATCGTGTGATGTATTCAACGGATGTTAACTATGAGAACTCTGTTGGAAAGATCATGGATGCCGACCTTACCGATGAAGAGCGTAAAAAAATCTTCTTCGATAACTTTAATAACCTTTTAAAACCGGCGGGGAACAATGTTAATTGATATTAATGCATACGTCGGCCACTGGCCATTTCGAAAGTTGCGACACAATACGTTGTCTGGTTTGATCACACGGATGAACCGGTTCAGCGTGGACAAATCTGTTGTCTCCAATCTGAACGGGATCTTTTATAAGGCCCCCGATATCGCGAATCGAGAGTTGCATGAAGCGATTCAGGCCAATCCGCAATTTGAGGACCGGGTGATTCCCTTTGCTGTTCTGAACCCTGCTGTACCCTGGTGGGAACGAGCATTGGAGGAGGCACAC
>JBBDRX010000025.1:0-9744 GCA_040905245.1 Balneolaceae bacterium
CCACTCTTCGATAATGGTGAGATAGTATTCCATAAAAACCTCTTCTCCCAGAAGGGTTTTCAGCGCCTGCAGAATCGAAGCAGGTTTGGGGTAGGACGCAATGCCGTAGGCGGGGCCGGGGTAGTGGTAGTCCGACCGCCGCATGATGGGCCCCTCCATATCGGTCCCGGCGATTCCCAAATACGACCGGAAGAGTTCAAAATTGTCGTTTTCTTCGGGGTAGCGGTCGACCATTGCCTGATGCGTGTTGAAGGTCGTGAAGCCTTCGTCCATCCAGGTGAAGCGCCGTTCATTGCTGTTAACAATCATTGGTACCCACATATGAGCAAACTCGTGGGCCGTGACACCGTGAAGGTCCTGGGGACCCGCTTCGTTGTAACTTCCCATGACCGTGATCATGGGATACTCCATGCCGCCCCGGATAATGCCGGCTCCTTCCACAGAGGTCATGTGTGGCCAGGGATAGGGATGGTTCAGATAGTCGGAAAGAAAGGAGATGGAGTGCTGGGCGTATTCGGCCTGATCTTCCCATAGAGGGGCGTTCAGACGGTAGAAGCTGTGAACTTCTGTATAATCTACGGAGCCATCCCCGTCCAGATCCCCGACAGGAGCTCGGGCTCCGTCCCAGACCGACTCTTTCGTGGCGGAAAACGCGACGTCCCGGACCTGCTCTGCCCGGAACCGCCAGGTGAGCGTTCCCTCTTCACTTCGGTGGGTGGCCGCTCCCAGATCCGATTCGGTCACGATAGAGATTACTTCGTCGCTTTCGACCGATTCGCGGTACCGCTCCAGAACCGGCGGTGTCAGTACCTCTTCCGGGTTCAAAAATTCCCCCGTCCCCATGACGAGCCAGTTGTCGGGAAGCGTCACCTCCAGGGTATAGTCGGCAAAGTCGTGGTAGAACTCGGCATTTCCGAGAAACGGATCGGTAAACCAGCCGTTTACGTTATCGTAGACCATGACATGCGGGTACCAGTAGGAGATGAAAAACAGATTGTCCTGGCTGCGTCCCATACGGTTTCCCGCTCCCTCTTCAGGGACCTGGAAACTCCATTCGAATTCCAGTTCAACAGAGTTTCCCGGAGCAATGGGTTCATCCAGAAGAATGAGCATGCGGGTGGCATCTACCAGATATCCCTGGTTCTGAAGGGGCTGCCCGTTTTTCGGAAACTCCTCCACTTCCTCTCCCCGTACCCGGATGGAGTGAAGTTCGACCCCACCGGTGATTTCCGTATTCTCTTTCTTCATGGTCCCCGCCTTGTGCAGATTCTGCACCAGCTCCAGAATGAGCCGGTCGAGGTGGTCGGGGGATTCATTGATGTAGCGAATCGAAGCCTGGCCGTTCAGCCGGTTCTCCTCCGGCAGGAGTTCGGCGCGGAGATCGTACTCGGCCCGGTTTTGCCAATAGGCCTCACCCGGCGCACCACTGTCGGTACGGCCTCCCCCATCCAGCGCGTATGCATAGTTGTTGGAGTGTGTTACCGGATAGGGAAGGGGGCGTTCGGGTTGAACCACCCGGGCCTCTTCCTCTTCCATGAGTGTTTCGGACGGGGTGCAAAACGTAAACAGTAGCAGAATGGCAACGGATCCTGCAAACCGCAGGCCTGGCAGGTGTCGAGTTAAAAACATACAGGTACGTATTGGTTGGTCAGGAGGGGTTCTTCTCGTTGGAAAAATGGGTCTCGATGGACTCTTTCAGATCCTCATACTCAATCGGTTTAATCAGATAGTCGAGGTAGCCGGTAGCATCTGCCCGATCGCGGTGTCTCGCATCGGAGTTTCCGGTAATGTAGATCACCGGGACATCCGAGAAACTTCGAATTTCTCGCATCGCCTCGATTCCATCCATTTCTCCCTCAAGCGCAATATCCATCAGAATCAGGTCCGGCTTGTTTTTTCGGGCCATTTCGACAGCTGTTTTACCATAAACCAGCTCTCCTGTGGTTTCAAATCCGAGTTTCTCCATATAACTCTCGTACAGGAGATTCAGAATCAGGTCATCTTCTACAATAAAAACTTTCTTTTTTTCTTCCATTCCGGATTGTCAGGAAAATCGTGGGATGTTGCAGTGCAGATGGTTTTTTTAAGGGCCTTAGAGAGCCGCTGAACTGTACTCAATAAGCAATTAACATATCAATTTGTTGCCTTTTTTAAAACTCTTCTTATTGGCGGGTACATGACAGAACCTCCCGAAACTCTGTGGCCCCGGATCAGGCAGACCGATCTTCGGCGGGTGTTGCTTGTTGTCAACATGCAGGGGAAGTGTTGGTCATGAGCGGGTTTTCCCTCCGAACGTGGCAGTACGTGTCATATTTCCCCACTTTTTGATTCCCCTGAGGTGGTCAACAATTCCTTTGAAACGCCACCAGAGGTGAAGTTGCCGGTACCCGAAGTTCTCAATAAACGCGTAGAGAACCAGGGTCAGTATATCCCGTATCCGTTCGTACCGTTTCATCGTGAGCTCCTCCAGCAGTATGGAGAGAATAGACATCAGGGATCCCAGAAGCAGAGTCACAGCAAAAAACAGGAGAAACACGGTCCAGTTAATGGCTCCGGAAGCAAAAGCAACGATGGTAAATAGAAATCCGGCTATTTCAATCACGGGCGAAAGCAGTTCAACAAGCAGGAAGAATGGCATGGCGAGCATACCCAGGCGCCCATATTTGGGGTTCAGCAGCATGGTACGGTGACGGTAGAGCGTGTCTGCCAGTCCGCGTTGCCAGCGGTTTCTCTGGCGGGCCAGGGAGCCGATCTGCTCGGGAATTTCGGTCCAGCAGACGGGTTCAGGTAAAAAACGAATGCGGTATGGAATATTCTTCTCCAGATGGTACCTGTGGAGACGGACGACCAACTCCATGTCTTCACCGACCGTATCACGCATGTACCCGCCTACATCTATGACCGCTTGTCGGTCAAAGACCCCGAACGCTCCGGAGATAATCAGAAGGCTGTCGAGGTAGTCCCAGCCAATCCGGCCAAAAAGAAAAGATCGGAGATACTCCACGGCCTGGTTGCGAGTCAACCAGCTCCCGGGTACATAGACGTTTTCGACCGCGCCGTGTCGGAAGGTGCAGCCGTTGGCCACCCGAACGACCCCACCGACGGCGATGGTGCGGTCATCTTCGGTAAATGCCAGTAGCATCTTCTTGAGAGCGTCCGACTCCAGTAGCGAGTCGGCATCTACTGAGAAGATGAGATCCTTTCTGGAGACGTTGATTCCTGCGTTGAGGGCATCGGCCTTCCCGCCATTCTCTTTGTCAACGACCAGCAGGTTGGGATACTTTTCGGATCCGAAAATTCGCCGGATCGGCTTGGATGGGATCAGGGCGGGAATATGGCGGTCCACCTCCCGGAGCCGAAAGGCACGAATCAGCCTCTCCAGGGTCTGGTCCTTGCTGCCGTCGTTGACGACAATTACTTCGTAGTCGGGGTAGTCCAGGTTCAGTAGCGCTCGTGTGGAGGCAACCACAGAGAGCTCCTCATTGTAGGCCGGTGCCAGGATGGTGGCGGAACGGTAGAGGTTTGTGTTGAAAAGCCCGGAGAGTTGATAAAGATTCTCCTTTTTTCGGGACTGGCGAACCTGCCGGTAGGAGAGTAGAATCAACGTAATGTAGGTTCCGTTGACATACAGAAAGTAAAGGATTATCAGGATATTGATCCAAATCAACAGAGTCGGAAGTTGTTCAAAAATCATTATGGAGAAGATTTCGTCTGGGGTTGGACTTCATCTTTCAGCTCTTCCCACTCATCGGGATCGAGCATAAGGGAGGGGACGCGGTCAAGATCCTCCCCGGGGAACGTTGCCAGAGACAGGGCAGCCTGATGACGAACATGAAAGTCAGGGTCGTTGATGAGCCAGTGCAGATGGGGGATCGACTCCGGAGCTTTCAACAACCCATAGGCATCCGCGGCAGCTTCCCGTAGTATCGCGTGAGGAGAGTTGCTGAAAAAACGATATAGATCAGGCAGTATTTCCGCCATGCCGAAGCGGGCAAGGACCCGGATCAGTGCTTCCAGAAGGTCCGGTGGGGCTTGCTGTTTATCCAGCTGTCGGTAGTAGCGATACAGTGTTTCCATGGCCTGGATGTACCCCAGCTGCTCCAGACTGTAGATCAGTAGTGAGCGCCGTTCTGCAGAAATACTCTCTTTCTGGATGAATTCTGTCAGGATCGTCGCCTCGGCATCGTGATATTCGCCTCCAAACCGGGTAAAATTAACAATCAGGTCGGTAACTGCCATGCTGGAAATGGAGGGATTTTGAAGAATGGTTGCGAAGGCGTCCCTTTTTAGGGCCAGACTACCATGGACCATCAACGCCGATGCTGCACTGTAGCAGAGGTAGGGTTCCGGAGATCGGGTCAGGGCTTTCAGCACCGGCAAGTGGTTCGGGTCAATTTTCCGAATGCGGGCGTAGTATAGGCAGGCTTTCGCTTTTTCGATGGGTGTGCCGGTTTCGAATCGATTCAGAAAGTGGTCGAACGTGCTTTGAACCTCCATAAGCTCCTGAAGGCGTTTTCTCTCCGCTCCTTCCAGTGACTGTTCAAGCTGGTTTACAAGTTCAAGAAGCACGATGTAATCGATTTTCTCCGTTAGGTGCTCCTCGACTTCGCCTCTCTCCAGGTCTCCGCTGGTGTATTGGATGATCAGGTCTCCGATGCTCTCGCGAAGTACCCGCTTTCGCCTTTCGACATAATCGATACGCCAGCGGGTTAGCAGTGTAACGAGTATGGTCAACAGGGTAGCGGCTATCAACAAAGAGAGAATAGCGGTGAGGAGAACCACGTCCCAGTTGTGCAGAGGTTGAGTCAAAAGAGCAGAGGTTAGTCGCTGATCAGGCGGTTCAGGCGAAGGAGAAACTCTTCCATCTTGAATGGTTTGGAGACATACTCGACAGCTCCGAGATTGAACCCTCTGGAGATGTCGTCCGGGCGATTTTTGGTGGTCAGCATGATCACCTTGAGCCTGGAGAGGTCCACATCCTTCATTTCATTCAGATTTTCCAGAATTTCGAACCCGTTCATCCCGGGCAGCATCACATCCAGAATAACCACATCCGGAAGTTTTTTGTGGATATGCTCCAGCGCTTCAACGCCATTGGCGATATGGGTAACGGAGTGGCCCAGAGATTTGAGCCGGTAGTCGAGCAGACGGGCTGTCATCTTCTCGTCTTCCACAATCAGAATATCTTTGGCAGCCATACTGGGTGGGTTTGTTATATTTAATGCAAATATAGTTATTTAGCTATCCAATCAAAGAGTGAGCCACTGCATGAAACGGACCATTGCCGGCGGCACTGTGCGATATCGCTCCAGGCCAAATTTTAGTCCACTGGTTCCAGCCGGATAATCTTCTGTGTGACCGATTCCACCTTGTCCCGGCTGTAGAAGAGCGGGAAATAGCGGCCGTCCACCCAGTCCTCGAACAGATTGTCGTAATACGGGCTGTAAGGGTCACCCGACTGCCCGGGGCTGTTGGTCGCCAGCGTCCGGTCAAAATTTTCTGTATCGACCAGAATCCGGAACGTTCCTCCACTGCTCTGGTTGTCTCCGTATCCCGTATTCTTGACGTTATAGCTGTAACCATCCCGTGGCAGCGGCCCGACTTCCAGGTCGTGCCGGAGTTCGTCCGATACGGCATCGCTCATGGGGTGCCTCATCCGGACGTGTTTGTAGTCCAGCTGGGCATACTGCCAGTTGTTCATGGTATTGCCAAAACGGCCGGAAAGTTCTGCAACCGCCTCTTCGAGGGCATCCAGTAACAGTTGGTCACGCCCTTCGGTCGGGTTTTCCCCGAACCGGCCATCCGGGGAGAGCAACCGGTCAATCGTTGGCTTCAACTGAAGCTGACGAATCCAGCGGCGTCCCTCTTCCGGGACAAAGAGATTCGTAACCCGCTCGCGGTATTGACGCTCCCACTCCATATAGATCCCGGCGGCGACTGATTCTCCATTCATTCGGAAATCCCAGTTCAGAAGCCGATCCATGGCGCTCTGCACCCGGTCGTCGGGGTGGGTCAGGGAGTTCAAAAGCGGAACGACCGTTCGGGCCGGGATAGAGAGTACATCATTCTGCAGAGAGGCCATATCCTGGAGGTTGAAGTTTCGTCGTTGTTCCAGAAACTCCTTGATTCGGCTGGACCGATAGGGATCTGTCCAGGTGTGTCCGATGTTCTGGATGTAAGGGTAGTCCGGCCCGACCAGGTTTTCGTTGGCGGTATTGAGATATCCTTCCGGCGGGTTGGCGAACACGGGCAGTTCGCGAATCGGAAGAAACCCGTCCCATTCATGGCTTCCATCTCCCGGAACCGGCAGCAGCCCGCGCCAGTTGGGGCGCAGCGGTGTGAGCCCGGCAGACTGAAGCCCGATGTTTCCGTTCCGGTCGGCCCAGATCATGTTTTCGCCCGGCAGGCGATTGTAGGTAGATGCCTCCCGGAATTCCTCCCAGCTTCGCGACTGGTTCATCCGGAGGCTGGCAAGGTAGGGAGCATTTCCGATCTCCAGCCAGCCCAGTCGAAGGGCAAATGCGGTGTTGGCCTCCTTTTTTTCGTAAATGACCGGGCCGTGCCGGGTAAATTTGAGCGTGATGTTTCGTGGTTCCTCATCCTTGACTTCGATTACAGTCTCTTCGGTTCGCATCTCTTCCCACTCTCCGTTATATCGGTAGAGATTGGGATTGTCGGGATGGGTTTCATAGACGTAGAGATCTTCACTGTCCAGCCTGAAAACCGTCAATCCCCAGGCGCCAAATCCATTGTGGCCAATGGAAATACCGGGCAGGGAAGGTTCCCCACCGCCCGCTACATTCCAGCCCGGGCCGTTCAGATGGACAAAGTAGCGCAGTGCCGGCGCCTGAAGCGTCCGGTGCGGGTCGTTGGCCATCATTGGATACCCACTCTCACTCAGGGAACTGTTGACCACCCAGTTGTTGCTTCCGATATCGTAATCTCTGCCCAGTACATCAGTGGCAATCTCGGCAAAGTGGTCCACTGTCATAGCCTCAGTATCCGCGGGTTGAACCTGTGCCCGGTATTCGGAGGGCAAATCTTCCGGCTCGAACCGGATCTGGGATCGAGCCTCCCTATACAGGTGGAGAATATTCTCGAACAGTAGATCACCGTCAATCGATTCGTTCAGTTTCAGTTCGGGTTCTCCCGGGTGGAACCAGATCAGTTCCTTGACCTTTTCCGGGCCGAGAGTGTTGACGGCCCGGGCGAGATTCAGCTCCTGTCCGACGTTTCCGACCAGGCCCTGATGACGGGAGATGACAATTTCGGGTGTCCAGTAGTCCGGCTCAAAATCGAGGAGCTGAAACTCGATCGGCAGCATTTCCGGGTTTTCCCGTACTTCACGGATATAGGCATTGATTCCCTCGGTGAAGGCCGGAATGATCACGTCCCCCCGATCGTGGTAGTGTTTCATCTCCCGCTGCATGTCTCCCCGGAACGTCATGAGCCGGGCACCGATGTCGTGATCGACCATTCGCTCGCCCAGCAGTTTGGCCATGGTGCCGGTCGCCTGTCTGCGCCAGATTTCCAGTTGAAAAAGCCGGTCGCGCGCGGCGTTGTAGCCCTGCGCAAAGAAGAGATCCCGTTCGGTCTCGGCATAGATATGGGAGACGCCCCAGGCATCGACCCGGATCTCCGCCGGCTTCTCCAGCCCTTCCATCTCCAGCTGAAGGGTAGTGGCCGTATTGCCACTTTGCTGGGCAGCTACCGGTCCCGACAGAATAAAAAATAAAAGAATTGTGATCGTTGTTTTTGCACTGGTGTTCATAATCCCTGATCTGATCTGTTGTTACCGGGTTTGGTCACATGAATCTATCTTTTTTCGGATTCAAATGGAAACAGGCGACCAGGCCGGCTATGTTGGAAAGGCAGCTGCAGTGTGGCAGAAAAGTGACAGGATCCTAACAGGAAGAGGGTTTTGAAAGGTGGATTGCTACTTGATTAAATGGTATCTGAGCCGGTAATTGATGGGTAGCAGCCAGGGAGGCAGTTGAACTTCGAAAAGAGGATGATGCCAACAGGAGACAAACGAAAGCATGTCGTAATTATCGGTGGCGGGTTTGGCGGGATTGCTGCCGCAAAAAAGCTCAAAAACCAGCAGAATATTGACGTAACGTTGATCGACCGCTCTAATCATCACCTGTTTCAACCGCTGCTCTATCAGGTCGCTACGGCAGCTCTCTCCCCCGGGGATATCGCCACGCCGATTCGCGAGCTGTTCAAGGATACCCGCAACGTCCGGGTGTTGATGGCAGAGGCCGAACAGGTTCAGCCCGACAGACAGGTGATTGTTCTGGGCGATGGCCGTGAGGTTGGCTATGACCGGTTGATCCTGGCACCCGGTGCCCGCTACAACTACTTCGGGAACCGGGATTGGGAGCGTCACGCCCCCGGGCTCAAGTCGATTGCCGATGCGCTCGATATCCGGGAACGGATTCTCTTGTCGCTGGAAGAGGCTGAGCAGATCGAGGATCCCAAACTGCGGGAACCGTATCTGACGTATGTGATTATCGGCGGCGGTCCGACGGGGGTGGAGATGGCCGGGGCGATTGCCGAGATTGCCAAGCGCCAGATGATCCGGAACTATCGAAATATTTCGGCCAATGAAGTTCGCGTCTTCCTGGTAGAGGCGGCTTCGGGAATTCTTCAGGGTTATTCGTCCGACCTCTCGGAAAAAGCACGGCTGATGCTGGAAAATATGGGGGTCCGGGTACTGCTGAATACGCCGGTGACCAGCATTCGAAAGGAGCGTGTCCAGTTCAAAAGCGGTACGATTCAGACTCCGAATATTATCTGGGCAGCCGGGGTGGCGGCATCTCCCCTGGTAAATTCACTCGGAGCGGAACAGGACCGGTCCGGCCGGGTCCGGGTGGAACCGGATCTGTCTGTGCCGGGCCGGCCGGAGGTCTATGTGATCGGGGATGCGGCTGTGGTTTCGGACGAAAATGGGGATCCACTACCGGCTGTAGCACCGGTGGCTCTGCAACAGGGAGCGTACGTGGCTGACCGGGTTTTGAATGGACGCATGGGAGAAGAAGTTCCGGCTTTCCGATACAAGGACAAGGGATCGATGGCGACGATTGGCCGAGCCAAAGCCGTGGCACAGATCAAAGGGTTAAAATTGAGTGGATTTACAGCATGGTTTCTCTGGTCGTTTGTGCACATTCTGTTTTTGATGCAGTTTCACAACAAGGTTCGTGTGTTTGTAGAGTGGATCTGGTACTATTTTACGTTTCAACGGGGGGTTCGGCTCATTACCGATCGAATGGAGAGCAAGCGCCCGGTACGCCCCCAAAAAGAGGAATCGGACGAATGCCGTTGAGAAAGGGGGCGACGTTCGTCGTACGTTTCCCGAAGGCGAAGGTCAAACAGAAACAATTGGTAACTGGATGAGCGTGAAATGGAGGAGAATGGCGGCATGAACATAAACAGATTGGCAGTTTGGGTGTTTCTTGGATTGATGGCGGGGTTGTGGGCCTCCTGTACCGGTGACTCACGGGCCCACCGTTCCAGCACGGCAGTGGTTGTGGAGCTTGCGGATATGGAGAAGCCGATGCCGCTGATTTCGGAATCTTCCCTGGACAATGAGTTGCAGGGGATCATGTACCGGTCACTGTTGGCACCCGTCTGGGAGGAGGGCCGGCTGATCTACCAGACCGCTGAAGAGTCTCCTATGGCACTGGCCAAATCCTATGAGTTTTTTGGCCCGGATTCTTCTTCGCTTCGTTATCACCTGAGAAC
>JBBDRX010000026.1:0-9632 GCA_040905245.1 Balneolaceae bacterium
GGAAGCTTATCTGCTGAAGAGATTCAAGATGCCATTGATCAAGGCAGGCCATGATTGTTGTTGATACAAACATCCTTGCCTACTTTTGGTTACCATCCGATCACACTGAACTTTGTGAGCAATTGTTTCAGCGGGATCCGGAATGGGTTGCTCCTGTTTTGTGGAAAAGTGAGTTCAGGAACGTTGTCATTCTATACTTGAGGAAAAAACTTATTGATCTGCCGGAAGCCATACAAATAACTGAAAAAGCAGAAAATCAGATGAAAGAACGAGAGTTTCATGTGAACTCAGTTCAGGTTTATAATCTGGCAGATAAGTCTGATTGTTCTTCCTACGACTGTGAATTTATCAGTCTTGCAGAAGACCTGGATATCAAACTGATAACCATGGACAAGCAGATTCTTCACTCGTTTCCTGAACGATCTGCTAAACCGTTGGATATCATTGACTCATAATATCGCAACATAACACGTTATTCCACCCCTTTAAATTCTGTTACCAGCACAAAAAAATCATCATCCGGAAACCTGGCGATCAGATGCAAGGTTCCTGCAACGGGTACGATGCTGCCGAAAAACCGGCTGCTATCCTGTTCGAGGGAATGCGACCAGGACCAGTCATCACTGGCCAGGCGAACCTCTTCCGCTCCGGGGATCATAATATCAAAATCGTACGCCTCCGTATGGGTGAGCTCATACTGAAGCGGCGAGGCAAGAGTGGCGCGGATAATCCCATACGATTCCTTCAGAATGGGATAGTGTTGTTGTACTGCCGGGCTCTGATTGTTCAGGTAGATGTATGTCATCAGGTAATACTCTTCCTGATCCGTGCCACTTTTACGGCCATACAGTTCCAGTTTGTACGGACCCGTCCGGTTGAGCAACGCTGAAATCTCTATGCGGTTTCCGTCAAACGTCATTAGAAGGTTTTTCTCCTTCTTCTGGCCGTCATAGGTTAGCGCCGGCCGGATATCAATATTATCCGGTACTATAAAATGGGTTGAAAATGACCCATTGGTATCAGTAAACATTTTGAGTTCTTCTCCAAAACGGAGGTCATACTTGTAGAAATGGGGCGTTACAATGGGATACGACAGAAACTCTTCAGGAGAGGCCGTTTCGGAGCGAAGTTGCCATGGTTGATCCGATGGGAGATGGGTATAGATCAATCGGTCGGGGTCGGCAAAGAAGAAGAATTCAGTAAAATTTTTTACGAACCCCGGTGTATTCTCTAAAATGAACCCTGAACCCCAGGTCGGGTCTATCAGTTTCCACTCATCATCGATCCGGACTGCGATCCAGGAGTGGTTCTCGATGGTTTCGGATGAATCCTCGGGGTCAAAACCGAACCCCTTGGCGAGTCCGTCGATGAATTCAATATTGAGATCCATTTTTCGGGCCAGCTCTTCAAATAGAATCACATAGCCCGTACAGACAGCCTTTTTCGACTGAAGTACCGATTCGGGTGTTGTGTATCGCGGGGAGCCCTGGAAAAAGGCATCCAGGTCAAATGAGATCCTGTCGGTCATCCAGCGGTAAATAGCCCTGGCTTTTTCGGCATCCGTCTCTGCAACCGATAAAAAATATGTTGCCAGGCTATCTGTATCCTGTTCGAGATAAGCCGGTGTATGGAGGACATGCGTATCAATATCCGACCACATCTCCGAAGATTGAGAACGAGTTTCCGGCTGACAGAGTCCGCTTTGAGGGATCATCACAGCAAACAGCAGTATGAAAAGTCTTAGTATCATATATTATTTACGAATCAGGTCGTTTAATAATATACAAGATTGATGATTTTTGAAAATACAGATGGTACGACCCGAGGCCTCTCTGCGGGCGGCAGTAGACGGACTTTTGCATGTAATAAGTGTAATAATTACGTTTATCAAAATTTCGTCTCCTATAGTGCAGGATAAAATGAAAACAACACTCGTCTCATTGATGTTGACGTCGTAGTGGTTCAATCTTCAAGAGATCATAATTCGAACTACATACGCATATTGAACATGTTTAGAGTTCATCAACAAGCCTTTATTCTCGGTTTGATTGCCGCCCTTCTGGCAGGTTGTGGGGACAACAGCACGGGAACGGACGACGAAAACATGGATGAACCGTATACCGGGCTGTTTGAAGATTTCAGCGGCCCGATCTATTCGGATGATTACACCTCTATTGCATCTTGGGCAGATCGCTCCTCATGGAACCTGGCCAATGTTCACGACCCGACCGTCGTCAAGGATGGCGACTATTTTTATATGTACCAGACCGATGCTTCGTACGGGAATGTCCATGAGGCAGGGGGCCACTACCCGGTACGCCGCTCTGCCGACCTTGTAAGCTGGGAGCATATGGGCTCCGTGTTTGAGGAAGAGCCTGCCTGGGTGAAGGATTCACTCAATAGCCTTCGGGCACGAATGGAGCCCCCGTTACCTCCGATCGAAGACCCGGACTATGGATTTTGGGCACCCCACATCACCAAAGTGGGAGATAGATACAGGCTGTACTACAGTGTTGTGGTGACCAATCCTGTTTTGGGAGATGTGACTGCAAACCGATGGCAGGGGCTTGAGGCACCTGAAATCATCTATCATGAGGAGACCGGGTACTACTATCTGTTTGTAGCGTACGATGAACTGCCCCAAGCTTATAATACACGGGTCGCCCGATCTGAAACCATTACCGGGCCCTATCTGGGGATAGATGGGGGCAATGTTACGCAAGGAGCGGAGGCGTATCCCCTCATCACGCATCCCTATCAGTTTAACGGCCACTTCGGGTGGGTAGGTTTCGCACACGGTTCTGTTTTCCAGGACCCGGACACGGGCAGTTGGTTCTACTCCTCACAGGGACGGCTGCCGCCCGGTGCAGGAGGTATCAATACCAGGAGATACAGCGCTCGTACTCAATTGAGCTGCACGATGATCAAACCGTCACCGGGCAGATAAGCGGGTCATGGTTGTTTGATGAAGATTCGCAAACGCTCACCATCAAAGGTGTGGAACTGATAGTGGACAGTGCCTGGGATTGGGAAGCGAGCCCCAGGCGTACGACGATCACCTATGCAGGGTTGACGCCGTCCGGACGTTCTGTATGGGGTAAAAAAGTTAGCAACTAATATCTGTAACATACTGGTCTGTAGAACAATAGAATCGTGAAACTCTACTCTTCCCGGCCCCCGTCTGTGTCTGTCTGTGGCGGCCCGACATACGACGGTTTCAGGCCGCCAAAGTCCATTGTGATCCGGTCAACAGAGACGGAAGGATCGGTTCCCCACAACCTGAACCGGTAGGTGCCCGGGTCAAGATTTAACTCCCCGGTCCCGATCATGCGGCTCTCCAGTACATTATCCTCCCACGGCTGCGTGTCCGGTTCACCCATCTCAAAGGTAATCCAGCGGGGATCCTCATCGCCAATGCTGATGGCGCATCGCAAGGGCCGGGATGTCTCCAGAGGATAAGCCGGGACAGCCTCTACGATCACCTCGGCTGTTCCGCCTTCGAGGACAACGATTTCATAGTCCAGGACTGGAGAATTCCGGCGAACCTGTGACAACTCTTCGATGTACCACCCTTGCATCGGTTCCAGCAGCATGGCCGAACCACTTCGCCCCAGGCCGTGTACCGGACGCCAGGAGGCAGTCTTTCCCCTCTGTTTATTGCTGTACCGGCTTGCCTCCATGGAAATAACGCCATTTGTCTCTATGAAGGCGCCGGACGGGGCAGAGAGTTCCTCGTTATATGCAGAGACAGCAACACGGTATCGCTGCTCCCCGCTTGTAATGTCTATGTGGCCGTTGATCTCCCGGCCTGCAGGCGCTTCCCTGTAGTTGGCCGATACCCAGATGCGGGATTGATCGCGAACCACACCGCCTGTTTCACTCAGTTCAATCCAGGGGGCACTGGTTGCAGCCGACCACTCTTCCGGTTCCTGCCCACGGGTGAAAATATCGATAAAATGGCGCTCCTGTGAGTAACGGTGAAAGGCGGGCAGGCGATTGTCCTCCGTAAATGTGGGGGCCAGTTGCCGGGCTTCCTGCAGGAACTCCACCCCGTAGAGCTTTGCTCCGTCTGTGCGGGGATGAACTATCAGCCTGTTCCAGCCCGGCGTCAGTACAACCTCGTCGGCCCTGAGCTGCCGGGTCCGGCCGGGGCCACCGTTTACGCTGACCGATTTATGGTCATTGAGAGTAACCCACCAGGAGGAGCTCTCCTGATCCGGGTGATCGACCGAGAGAGTGAGGGTATGAACCCCGCCGGGCTCCTCCTCAACATAGAATTCAAAGACGGCTTTTGTTGGGCTCTCCACAATATAGGGAATCGTATCCCAGGCAAGCGGGTTGGGAAGGGTGTGATTGCTTCCGTCCCCCGGCCAGATCAGATAGGAGCCATCCGAATCCTCCCCGGCCTCAAGCTCTCCGTGCAGGGTGGCCTCAGAAGCGTTAAACGAGATCTTCGAGCCTCTGGTCGAGATCTCCGGCAGAGAACCTTCCAGCGGCTGTAACGGTTGCGGCTGCCCTTCAATGGCGACACCCACTCCGCGAAGGTCGTTTGTTTCAAGGCGGGCCGTAATCGGTTCAAAAAATACCGTGGACCCTTCCTGGTATCCGGGACGGTAATCGGCCATATGCTCCCATTTGCCGCCGGCAATCTCCTGGTTATACTGATCGGTCAGCTGTTGAATCCGGCCGAATGCTGCAAACGCCGAATCGCTCATCCGGTTTGCTGACGCCCGGCCCTGTTTGGCGTACTCCCTGCTTTTGTAGGCATACAACCACTTCTCGTTCATGGCGGCGGCGCCTGCAATGGGGTAGTAGACCAGCTGAAAGTAGGCGTCCGAGGCCTCCTCGGGGAGCTCCTCCGAGAGTTCTTCTGCACGGGTTTGCAGATCCTGGTAGCTGCGCATCCGCTGCTCAGCCTCATCTCCGTAGTGCCACAGGCTGTACAGCGGGTCCTGAACGGGCGGATACCCGGCCCACTGTGGGTCATTGAAGCCCATGAATTCAGGTTTCCGCTCGGTGGCAAGCCGGTAGTACTCCCACATCATGTCGGAGATCTCTTTGCCGTGTTGCGGGGAAATATCGCGCGAAGCAACCGTTTCAAAATAGTTCCGCAGGTTATCCGGTGTCCAGGAGTCGATCTCCCAGGCCAGGTCCATGAAAAATTCAGTCTCCCACTCGCGGCGTTTCAGATCACCCACGTTGGCGATCCAGACGTGATCCATGTTCTGCAGCCAGGCGCGGGTCATTTCACGCCAGACCAGAGAGGGCGAAGTCGGCGAGAGCCAGATATAGGGATGAGGCGCCCCGAGATAGGAGAGGTGATAATAGACTCCCGCACCGCCAGGGCGTTGTTGCTCCTCTTCATTAGAGAAGCGCCGGATATGTCCGTGGTTGTCTTCGGGCCATATGATGGTGATGTCCTCCGGTACGTCCAACCCGCTTTCGTAGATGTCGAGCACTTCCTTATACGGGGTGAACGACTGTGGAACGCCGGACACATCGTCCTGGATATACTGGCCGAGTAGTTCCCGCTGATCTTCAATGACCGTTCCGAGCAGACGAACCCTCTCCTCCATGGAGCCGGCTCCCACCATGCCAGAGTCATGGATACCCCGTATGCCAACCGTATAGAAGGCGTTCAGCCCCCGGCTCTCTCGTACACGCTCCTCCCAGTACTCGTAGACGGAAGAGGCATTGCTCTGATAGTTAAAACTCCCCCGCGTGTCGTGATCCCACTCTCCCACGTTGTTTCGAAGCATCGGTTCGGCATGAGACGTTCCGACCACGATTTCCCAATCCCGGGCGGTCTCCGGATTGCCCGGGACCTGGAAAAACGGCACCGTGTTCGGGTGCATCGCCGGCCAGATCATATTGGCTTTCAGGCGGAGCATCAGCTCAAATACTTTGGCATATGTTTTGGGGCCGATATTGCCAACGGACGGTTCAAACGTTTTGGACGCCCAGGGCTCAAGGCCCCACCCTTCGTCATTCAGAAAGATTCCCCGGTATCGGACGGACGGAGAGGAGGAGTAGGTGTCCTGGTTGCTCACGGACAACGAGCTCTGCTTCTGAACCGGCACATCCGCCCACCAGTACCAGGGTGACACGCCAATCTCTTCGGACAGGCCGAAGACCCCATAAGCCATACCCCTGGGGTCGCTTCCGGCGATAAACATCGCCTGACCGATGCCCGCGGCGGGAGCGGTTTTGAATATCCGTGCCCAGGCTTCCCATTGGCCCGAGAGTCGGGTGGTATCGATATGGCCGCTGATCAGTCCTGAGGTGATATCGCCGAGTATGATGGCATTCCCCTCAACGTTCCCGAGGCTGGTATACACCTGCGGCCGCCGGCCGGTTACAGCCTCGATATCCTGAGCCAGCAGATGTGCAGCAATGGAGTCCAATGCAGCACGTTCACTGTCGTAGACAATGGATACGATGCCACCCTGGTCCGTAATGGTAAATTGGGCGGAAGCCTGATGGAAACCCATCAGGAACAGGGTAATGAGGAGGAGGGGGGTTTTATAATGGGTCATGGAGTATTTGATTTGAAGAGCATCCTATCAACGACTTACATTTCTACCGGGATGTAAGAATATCCAGATGCAGGTACTGTTCTTCTCTGATCATATGAATGATGTATACGATATCGTCTTCTTCCCGATAAAATAATCGACAGGGAGGCAACACCAACTCTCTGTAAACCGATCCTTCCAGTTCCTCAACAGATTTCCCACTTTTGGGATGGTCAGTGAATTGCTCAACCCGATGGAACGCCTTTCGAACCAATCGTTTGGCGGCTTCCGGATGATCCAATGAAATATAGTCGGCAATTTCATCCAACTCCCGGAGAGCTGGTTCAGTCCAGATTATTCGAGCCATCGCGCCATGCGCTTTTTGGCATCAGCATGAGAGACAACCCGATCTTCAAGAATGGCTTTTTCACCTCTGGCCAGGCCTTCCAGTAGTTTTAATTTTTTTTGAATCTGTTCGAAATGATCTACATCGACAAGATAGGCGGATGGTTTTCCGTGTTCCGTGATCAAGACAGGTTCTTTTTTCTCTCGAAGTTCTTTCAAGAGCTTTGTTGCCTGACGTTTCAATGTTGTAACAAGTTCCGTTTTCATAGTGATACTAAAGTACTACATTTAGCAAGTTTTGGCAACACCGGCCAGGCAACGAAAAGAGAGGATGGTTGACACGACACTAGTTGACAAACGTTTGGGGCTGAACAGCCGGAGGTATGAACCAGGTGCAAAACCTGTGTAGAGCCATCTGCTCGCTTATGCGTCAGGTTCGTATGTCCAGGGATTGACCAATGTCACGTCACAGTTTTTCATGTCCTTTGTATTCCTTGTTACAACTCTAAGGTCGTGAACCTTGGCTGTGGCGGCTATCAGTGCATCAATGGCTGGAACAGGGGTCCCATTTTTTTCAGCTTTGGCAAGTACCTTTCCCCATTCATTGACTTCCTTCAGTGTAACATAGAGTATCCGGTTTTTAAACCGGTTTGATAAATCTTCTTTCACCCACCGATGTAATACCTCCTTCATTTCAGAATCCGGTAACTTTTCAATCCCTTTCCTCAATTCTCCGAAAGTAATCACACTTACATACATTGTGAGTTCATCTACATCCTCGAACCATTTGACAACCCTCGGATTGGGTTTTCTTTTTACCAACTCAGAAATACAGCACGTATCAATCAGATAGCTCATAACTCAATATCACGTGTGGGCGATTGATCTCGTTCTGTATCAAGGTCAATGCCTGTAAGGGGTGAGCTTCGGAAAAAATTCACCAACGAAGTTTGAGGCTTTTCCAATTTTCGATAATCCTCAGCCGACAAGACTACCACACTATCTTTCCCATGTTTGGTAACGGTTTGCGGCCCTTCCTCGGATGCTTTTCGTACCAGTTCGCTGAACCGGTTTTTAGCATCCTGCAACTGCCATTTTTTTTCTTTTGTGAACATAAATACCTCCAATTCATCTAGTCTGTCTAGAACTTATAAAAGTAAAACAGATTTAAAAAAGGAAAATTGCACGATATTGAAGAGAGGGTGTATAGCGGCATGCGCTTTTTGGCAACACAGACTACAAAGACGTCTTGAAAGCTCTGGCGGAATGATCAAATTCCTGAAGAAGGATATCATGTTAACATTTCATCAAGATCAGCTCAGAGATTACCTAAAGATGAACTCAAAAAACAGGGAAGAGTAGGCCGGGCCGTTTAATGAGTCGATGATGGGATACCTGAAAGAACTGGGTGTCAATCCCGACAGCCGGGTGTTTGGGGAGTAGGCTTCGGATCAATCGTAATGAGCCTACTTTCGAATCACCATACCGATCTTTTTCTGTAATAGGATCGATTTTATTACATTCTATCCATCGTGATCACTGTATTCTCTCACTCGATGTCTACTTTATGAATACCCATGTTTTTGCCAAATTTCTTCTGATTTCATTTTTTGCTCTATATGCCCCGGTTTACGGTTCTACATCAACGGACATGGATGAGCCTGTCCGGGTTCTGATTCTGGATGGGGTGAGCAACCACAACTGGGAGCTGAACACAGCACTCATCCGGGGGATCCTGGAACCGGAGGGACTGTTTGATATCACCGTGTCAACCTCGCCCACCCGGTCGGACACAACCGGGTGGGATGCATGGCGTCCCGATTTTTCAGCCTATGATGTGGTGATTCAGACCTACAACGATATCAACGGAGGGCCCTCCTGGCCCGAAGAGGTGAAGGAGGATTTTGAGGAGTACGTAAGAGGTGGAGGAGGGGTATTTATTTACCACTCTGCGAACAACGCCTTCTCTGACTGGGATGCC
Source organism: Balneolaceae bacterium (assembly GCA_040905245.1). Classification (GTDB taxonomy): domain Bacteria; phylum Bacteroidota; class Rhodothermia; order Balneolales; family Balneolaceae; genus JBBDRX01. Next base: position 8,842 of record JBBDRX010000026.1, read on the forward strand.
TACAATCATATCATTGGCCTGGGCTGGCGCAGGGTTGATCAGGGTGATGCGCTGACGGTAACGGAGGAGGGTGAGGTAATCCGTATCCCATCCGGAGAGGGGAGAGGCACGGGGCACGGCCCGCGCGTGGATGCGATGATAACCCGCCTCGGTAACCACCCGATTCACGAGGGGCTGCCCCGGCAGTGGATGACGCCTGATATCGAGGTCTACTACTATGCCCGCGGTCCGGCTGAAAATGTGGAGGTGCTCTCCTACACATATGATCTGCAGAGTGAGATGTATTGGCCCATCGAGTGGACCACAACCTATGGTGCCGGGCGTGTTTACACCGCTTCGTATGGACATGTCTGGCATGATGATACCCAGCCGGAACGCATGCGCTGTGCAGGGGTGCAGACGCTGCTGGTACGGGCTGTACGATGGCTTGCCGGAGATGAGGGCGAGTATCCGGTTCCTGAGGATTTCCCGACAGATGATTCATTTTCGATTCGGCCAGAGATTCCGCTGCCGGAGAACGAAGCCTGGTAACGTCCGGAGGCGATCAACTCCATCTCCCAAGCCAAGGAAAAATCCTAACACCCCAAAGCCGGGCCCAAAAACCGTGCCGGTGAAACCGCACAGGAGAACGCCGCCGAAGAGGTAAGCAAAAGTTCACAATACACCACAATTTTGGGTACATTTAATCAGAGTAAAAATTAAATGTTTGCCTTAAAAATCACCCATGTACTACCGAAGAAAAGTCATACTGGCATTACTTGAAAAGTTTGGCGGGGAGTTAAAACCCACCC